>JAEPMY010000044.1 GCA_017643685.1 Sneathiella sp. | reverse complement strand
TTAATGACTGGGCTGATGAAATTATCGAACGGGCCAGCGAAAACCCTAAACTGCTAAATTTGGACAAAGACTATTCTGAGACCCAGCCTCAGATCCGAGTTGGTATTGACCGCAATCGGGCATCTGATCTTGGTGTTTCGATTGAGAATATAGGTCGGACGTTAGAGTCTCTAATGGGGAGCCGGACGGCTGGACGGTTTGAGAAAGGCGGCAAGCAGTATGATGTCATCATGCGCGCCGAAGCAGAGGACAGAGCCACCCGCAATGATTTGAGTAAAGTCTACGTGCGGTCCGCAACGACAAATCAACTGATACCGATCTCTAACTTTATCACTCTGACCGAAACGGCAGGCGCGGCTGAATTGAAGCGTACTGATCGGCTGAGAGCGGTCAGGGTTGAGGCGTCATTGGCCGACGGTTATACGATGGCTGAGGCACTTACCTATCTGGAAGGGGTGGCGCGAGAGGTCAGTCAGGAACAAGCCCGTATTTCTTATGGTGGGTTAAGTCGTTCATTCAAAGATAGCAGCACGGCCTTGCTTTTTACTTTCGCGACAGCTTTCCTTGTTGTTTTCTTGGTTTTGGCAGCACAATTTGAGAGCTTTATTCACCCTGCCGTGATTATGACGTCAGTTCCACTTGCTGTGACCGGAGCCCTTGGCGCCATGATGTCACAGGGAATTACACTGAATGTTTATAGTCAGATCGGAGTGATCATGCTCATCGGGCTGACAGCGAAAAACGCAATTTTGATTGTAGAGTTTGCCAATCAGCTTCGGGATGAAGGGCAGGAGATACTTGACGCGATTATGAACGCGTCCGTGATCCGCCTGCGCCCGGTCTTGATGACAACTATTTCTACCGCGCTTGGGGCTGTTCCACTGGCAATGGCAACCGGGGCAGGGGCCGAAAGCCGCGAGACAATTGGCATAGTGATTATGGGCGGGGTGCTTTTCTCTACTGTTCTGTCACTTGGCGTGGTCCCCGTTTTCTACCTTTTGCTCGCCAGATTTAGCAAGCCATCTGGATCAATTGCACGTGAGATGGAGCAGTTGGATAAGCGATTTTCCAAGCAGTTCGATTAAATACTCTGCTGTCACAAGAAACTTGTAGATTTTTTGCGGGTTTCTTGTGTCAAATTTCCGTAATATTTAACGTAATTTTAAGACTATCCGGAATAGCTTTCAAATGAGATTTCTGTTTAGAAATCAATAATATTACAGCTCTTTGGCCGGGCTGTGTTTGAGTAGAGTTTGAAAGCGGCGATGGCATCTCCATCGCGAGGGTGAGCATGGTAGCTATTCCGCAACGAAATATTGCGACCGTCAACTTGGCTTTGGTTTTTAATGATCGGGCATTTGAAGGGAAAGTGGACCATCTCCTCCACGACCCGGTTGTCTCCACTCGCTATCACCTCTACCGTAAGAATAAACTGCCAGTCCTAGCACTGAAAGACGTGGATGTCGTTTGTGTTGTGGCGCCAGAAGAGGGCTATGATGATTTCGTTCGGCAACTAAAATTCCTGTTTAAACAAAGCGGCCAAATCGAAATTCTTGTTTTAGATCCGTATCCAACTGCCAAACGTGCCGTTGCGGCCATGAAAGCTGGTTGCAAAGATTATGATGAGTTGGAAGATAGCAATTTGACAGAACTGATCATGAAGGTTGAGCAAACCTGTATCAGTACTCTGTTCGACATTCCAAAATTTGATGTGGAAAGTGGTATCGCGGCGGGTCGCGGCCTTAAGGTACTTCATAATAAAATTCGCAAAGTAGTGCAGGCAGCTACGTTCTTAACTACTTGCAGAAGCCTTTCAAACCTCTGCGAAGGGTTGATGCAGACCTTAGGTGATGCGCTGGGGGCGACAGGTGGTAGCCTTTATTTGGTAGAAGGTGGATATCTAAAGCAAATGCATGCTTTGGATCCTGGACACGCACCAGAAAAAATTAAACTCCCTCTCGATCCAGGAACGATATTTGGTCAGGTGTCTGCCTCAGGCGAACCAATGCTATTAATGGATCAAGAGAGCATTCAGCAGTGCCGATTGAGCGGCTGGGATGGATATAAAGGGGACAGCGTCCTTGTCTATCCACTGCGCGAACGTGATGGTTCTTTGATCGGTATCTTCTCTCTACATGGGAAGGTCGGAGATGATTTTTCAAAAGAAGATCGTGATCTTGTCTTGATCCTAGCAGCTTACACCCATGAGACCATTCGCGCCCTTCACGCGCAGGAGAAATCCACCCAAGCGCTTGAGAGTTTGCAGCTAACATTCGAGAATATGAACGAAGGCATTATCCTGATTGATAAGAAGGGGCGTGTCGTCCAGTTTAATCAGAATGTTGCGCGCATTATTGGTCTGGATGAAGCGGAGTTGCATAAAGGCGCCAATATTTCTGAACTATATGAACTGTTATATGAGCGCGGTGATCTGACGGATCTGGAGGAGATCCGTTGCCCATGGGCTGAGCTGAACCGGGATTTTGATTATAGCCATTTCTGTTATAACGGTAAGATCATTCAGTTTTTCGGGAATTACCTTGAAGCTGGCGGTTTTGTTTTGACGCTAACCGATATTACCGAGCAGAAAAATTGGGAAACAGAGCTATTTCAGGCCAAAGAAAAGGCGGAAAAAGCGAGCGCGAGTAAGACAAACTTTCTTGCTAATGTCAGCCATGAGCTTCGCACACCATTGAATGCGATCATTGGTTTTTCTGAGATGATGACCAAAGAGGTTTTTGGCTCCTTACAGAATGAGCATTATAGTGAATATGCGCAGCACATTCACGAAAGCGGGTCACATCTTCTACGCTTGATTAATAACTTGCTGGATTTGTCTAAAGTTGAGGCTGGTAAGTTCCAACTGCATAAAGAAGTTCTGTGCCCTGCAAAATTGATCGAAGGGTTAGGGGCTTACTTTGATCATCAAGCGGCTGAAGCTGCGGTTACCCTATTGCTTGATGCTGGTGATCATGACGTACCAGTTTTTGCAGATGAGAACGCCCTTCGCCAGATCTGTATTAATCTGATTTCCAACGCTATCAAATTCTCACCCAAAGGCGGAAGCGTCCGTGTTCACAGCGGTGTGCTTGACGACCGGTACTTCCATATTACTGTTGAAGATGACGGTATTGGGATGGCCCCTAAATCCGTACATTTGGCATTGCAGCCATTTGGTCAGGTAGAAAACGCTTTTAACCGAAAATACCCCGGAACCGGGCTCGGGCTGCCGCTGGTGAAGTCTCTTGCTGAATTGCACGGAGGGGAACTGCGAATTGATAGCCAGTTGGGGCGAGGAACAATATGTCAGATCGTTTTGCCGCGACTTGAGGAGAAACCCTAACCATTTTCAGCGCTAGTGTCGCCATATTGTCCATCTTCATTCATGTCGACGGTCATGCATAAATTCATGAAGATATGTGCGCTGAGCTCAATAAATTGACAGGCGACAATGTTATCATCATCTTGACGGATGATACGCGCCCGAAATTCACCAGTATCTTCGACATCATAGATATCGATACTCCCTCTGACGTAGCTGCCAGGTTCCAGCTCTTGGTCTTCACATTGAATGGCAAAGCCATCTGGTGACCAGTTTTTTGCCAAATAGGGCTGATCGTTTATAATTACGATGACGCGTTGCAGTTTGTTGCGCTTGTAGCGTCTATTTTCTTTGCCACTAGACGAGCTGTTCATAAGCATCACCTTCTGGGATTAAAATTTGTCTGCCCCATTTGCGAAATCGGTGATAAAACCTAATCAACCAATAGGAACGAGAAAATCGATCCTTTATGAATTACTTTAATTTTTTGTAAATCCGAACTGGATAGGCCATGAGCAATATAAGAAAAAATCTGCTTCTGACCGGTGCGAGCCGCGGGATCGGCCATGCGACGGTGAAAAGATTTAGTGCGGCTGGTTGGCGTGTTTTGACCGTGTCTCGGCAAGCGTTTTCTGAACATTGTCCGTGGGACGGCGGCGAAGAAAGTCATATTCAGCTTGATCTTTCAAATATGGACGCACTTAAAGACGGTGTCGAACTTATCCAACAGAAACTGAACGGTGAGCCGCTTCATGCGTTGGTTAACAATGCAGGCATTTCTCCTAAAGGGCCTGGTGGGGAGCGTTTTAATACTCTGAATTCAGAATATGTGGATTGGTTGCATGTTTATAATGTGAACCTTTTTGCACCGCTTATACTTGCTCAAGGCCTTTTTGAGCAACTGGTCCAGGCAAAAGGGGCGATTGTGAATGTGACGTCAATTGCGGGTAGTCGCGTGCATCCGTTTGCAGGATCTGCATATGGATCTTCTAAGGCGGCCCTTGCGGCTTTGACGCGGGAAATGGCCGCAGATTTTGGCCCTCATGGGGTTCGGGTTAATGCCATCGCACCGGGGGAGATTGATACTTCCATTCTCTCACCAGGGACCGAAGATTTAGTTGAGGAAATTCCTTTGAGGCGTTTAGGGCGCCCGGAAGAGGTCGCATCGACGATCTATTTCTTATGTGATGCCCCGTCATCTTATGTAACGGGTGCCGAGGTTCATATTAACGGTGGGCAGCACGTCTAATCTTATTTCCGAAATGCCTGTCTATTTATTAATCAATGCGCTCATTAATTGAGCGCATTTTTTTGTATTTTGTTTGTCTACATGCAATAATTCATGAAATTGACATAAAAAAGAGTTTTTTGGTTTAACCTATATTAATCCTTTTAAATTCATAATTTACAGACAGAAAAATTTTACTGGTAAAGGTAGTATTATGAAGGCACCTGTCTGCAAAAACATTTCATTCTCTCTCCTTATTTCTTCAGTCCTGTTGAGTTCAGCCGCTGTGCAAGCTGCTGAGATTAAGTTGGGGCAGGGTATTTTGCCGCCATACGGTATCAAGGAAAGCGACTCCGGTATTGAGGTTGATATCGTTCGTGCTGCCCTTGCCAAGAAAGGGCATACCGCCGTGATCCGCTTCGTACCGTTTGGCCGGGTTGGTAAAGACTTTGAAGATGGCAAGGTTGACGCGGCGAATACCTTGACGCCTGGGTCCGGTATTCAGGCTGAGTATTCCGACAGTCATATCTCTTATCAGAATGTTGCAACAACACTTAAAGAGAAGGCGCTTAACGTGTCTTCGGTCGGTGACCTTGCAAATTACAAAGTTGTTGCATTTGCACAAGCATCTGTATTCTTGGGGGATGAATTTGCCGCAATGGCAAATGCCAATAAAAACTACCGAGAGGTAGCGGATCAGGCTACGCAGAACAAACTGTTGATGACTGGCCGGACGCAGGCTGTTGTCGGTGATATTCGAATTTTCCAGTACTACAACAAGGAAATTGCGGGCCAAGTTGACCTTAAAGAGGTCGAGTATCACGAAATCTTTCAGCCAACAGCCTATAATGTCGCCTTTAAAGATCCAAAAATCCGGGACGACTTTAATGCTGGCTTAAAGGAAATTAAGGCAAGTGGTGAGTACGACAAAATCATCGCGAAATACATTTCCAACTAAGCCATTAATTCTTCCCTAGCTGATCGAACTGGAAATATTATGACTGATATTGCAGAAACAGAAGGGCGTCGTGGGGTTTCCCTTCAGGCCAAAATTCTGACAGCTGTGATCGGGCTTACCGCGGTGGTTCTTGTCATCGCGGCAGCGCTTGGTATCTCGGTATTTAACTCAACTCAGAAATCTCAAATTCAATATCGGGCAGATATTATCTCGAAATTGCAGGCGCAGGCTATTGTTGGTCCGCTTTGGGATTTGAATATTGAGGCAGCGAAAGCACTGCTTGCTGATTTGGAGCAGGATTCTGATTTCCAGTTTGCAGAGGTTCTAGATCCAGATGGACAAAGCCTCTTTTCACACGGCGAGAAAAGCGATGAAATTGAAGTCACAAGCACCCAAATTGACATCGTATATAAGCAAGATGGTCAAGATGAGAAAGTTGGAACTTTAATCCTTCATTTGTCTCACGAATGGATTAACGGACAACTCAGCAGTTTTATTGTTTCTGCTGTTGTTGCTACGTTGATTATCTTGGGTGTCCTCTCCGCCGGGGTGATTGTGTCTTTCCGTAAGTTGACGGTTCCACTTGGGCGCATGGCGCATGAAATGAACGAGCTATCTGCGGGCAATCTTGATATTGAAATCGAAGCGCAGGGTCGTACCGATGAAATCGGTCGAATGGCACAAGCTATTCAGATTTTCAAAGATGAGGCCCTGCAAAAGATCCAGCTGGAAAAACAGCAGGAGCAGGCTCGGGCGCAGTCTGAGCAGGATCGCGTGGCAATGGAACGCGAGAGAGAAGAGCGGCTGGAGCAAGAAGAGCAGGCCAAGAAAGTAGCAGAAGTTGAAAAACGTGAAGCTCTGATTGGTATGGTGTCTTCTTTTGAACAGTCCGTCGGCTCTGTCGTGGATGGTGTCGCATCAGCCGCGACAGAAATGCAGTCCACTGCGCAGAATATGACTGATATTTCTCAACAGACGAATTCTGAAGCATCTGCTGTGTCACGGGCGGCTGATACAGCAACAAATAGTGTTCAATCGGTTGCGTCTGCTGCTGAAGAGCTAACAGCTTCTATTCGAGAAATCAGTCAGCAGGTTTCTCAATCTTCTGTTGTCACTAATCAGGCAGTTGATGAAGCCGAAAGAGCGAATGTTCTGATCCAAGGGTTGGATGAAGGCGCGCAAAGCATTGGGGAGGTTGTCTCCCTCATTCAAGATATTGCTGAGCAGACAAATCTTCTTGCGCTAAACGCGACGATTGAGGCTGCCCGTGCCGGGGATGCGGGTAAGGGGTTTGCCGTGGTCGCCAGTGAAGTGAAAAACCTGGCGTCACAAACAGCTAAAGCAACCGAACAAATTTCAGATCAGATTTCCAAAGTTCAGGGGGCAACAGGTGATGCTGTTGCTGCAATTCAAGGTATCTCTGAGACAATTACTAAAGTAGATGGAATTGCTGCGGCAATTGCTTCCGCAATTGAGCAGCAGGGAGCCGCTACGCAGGAAATTTCGTCCAGCGTTCAAAAAGCCGCAAGTGGCACGCAGGAAGTTTCTTCTTCAATTGTTAATGTGACAAGTGCAGCAGCGCAGTCGGATCAGGCCTCTAGAGATGTGTTGGCTGCTTCTCGTGAATTGTCGCAGCAAGCAGAGCATCTTCGAGGGCAAGTCTCTGAATTTGTTGAAAACGTAAAAGCTGGATAAATTCAACAGAGTTTATGAAAAAGGCCGCGATTTTCGCGGCCTTTTTATTTTGCTTATTTCACATCCCGTAAATTCTTCTCATTAACGAGTGTGGTAAGATGTCCAAGCCCCTTTTCAAATCGGTCAAACATCTCATGAATTTCTTCTTCAGTGATGATGAGTGGCGGGCAAAGGGCCAAGTTATCTCCTGCCACCGCGCGGCTAATAAGTCCCTCTTCCTGAATGAGGCCATACCCGGTTGGGCCAACGGCGCATGACGGTGCGAAAGAGCGTTTGGTAGCTTTATCTGCAACCAGCTCAACAGCCCCGACGAGGCCGGAGACCCGAACCTCACCAACCAATTCATGATCCGCGAGTGCTTCAAAACGTTGTTTGAAGATCGGGGCCACTTTTTGAACGTGATTGATGATATTTCGCTCCTCCATCAGTTCAATGGTGCGAAGAGCAACTGCAGCCGGAACCGGATGGCCAGAATATGTATACCCATGTGCAAAGGCGCCATGGGTCTCACTTTGTTTAACCATCGCGCGGTAGATATCCTCTGAGACCATGACGGCGGCAATAGGCAGGTAGGCACTGGAAAGTGCTTTGGCGCAGGAGAGAATATCTGGTTTTAGACCAAATGTTTCCGTTCCCCACATATTACCCGTACGGCCAAAGCCACAGATTACTTCGTCTGCGACCATCAGGACGTCATATTTTTTAAGGACGGCCTGAATCTTCTCAAAGTAACCTTTTGGTGGAACGATCACCCCGCCCGCACCCATGACAGGTTCAGCGATAAAGGCCGCGACTGTCTCAGGGCCTTCTTTCAGGATCAGCTCTTCAAGTTCGTCCGCCATCCGGGTTGCAAATTCTTCTTCGCTCTCCCCATCTTTACCAAATCGGTAATAATGCGGGCAGCTGGTATGGAGGATATTTTGAATAGGCAGATCAAAGTCATTGTGAAGCGGCGGCAACCCCGTCATGGACGCAGCTGCTACGGTAACGCCATGATATGCTTTTTGACGGCTGATAATTTTCTTTTTCTCGCGGCGGCCGAGGGCATTGTTATAATACCAGATCAGCTTGACCACTGTGTCGTTGGCTTCTGAGCCGGAATTGACAAAGAAAACTTTTGAGAAATCGGCCGGTGCAATATTGATCAGTTTTTCAGCCAGAAGAATGCCTGGTTCGGATGATTTGCTAGCAAATGAATGATAGTAAGGAAGTTTTTGCATCTGCTTGACTGCAGCATCAATAAGCTCCTGCTCACCAAAGCCAAACGAGGTGCACCAAAGTCCCGCAAGGCCTTCAATATACTCTTTGCCGTTGTCGTCATAGACATAGATACCTTTACCATTTTCAATGATAAGTGGGCCGGCCTTTTCATGGACAGACAGATTTGTGTAAGAGTGAATCAGGTTTTTGACGTCGCGGCTAGCGAGGGAATTACCCTGCCGCAAATCTGGGCTGCTCATTTGATGTCCCTTTTATATTTGGGTGGTTAGTAGAAGTTTTAATCGAGGCTAACCTCGCTGACGCGCTGCGTCAAACGATGATGATTGTTGTGGTGAAAACAAATTTCTGTCTAAATTACTAAAAAGAAAAGTGGGGGAGAGAATGGAAGAATTTAAACTGCAATCTTCTGATGGCGCAAATATCCACATATATGGCTGGGCATCGGTTGATGAGCCGGTTGCTGTTATGCAAATTGCTCATGGTATGGCAGAGCATGGAGCCCGTTATGAAAGATTGGCGCATTATTTAAACCAGCACGGTATTGCCGTTTATGCGAACGACCATCGCGGGCACGGTAAGACAGTTCCAGATGGTGAAGTGCCAGGGCATATGGCGGATAAAGATGGCTGGAGATTAGCTGTTGAAGATCTTGCCATGATAACGGACGAGCTGAAAAGTCGGCATCCGGGGTTGCCTGTCATCTTGATGGGGCATTCTATGGGCTCTTTCATGGTGCAAGATTATCTGTCCAAGTTTGGTGATAAAATTACAGCCGCAGCGCTATCCGCAACAAATGGTCCTCCGGGAACGTTGGGTAAGTTGGCGCAGCTTGTCTCCCGTATTGAGCAGCTTAGAAATGGCAAGGAAGGTCATAGTACACTTCTTGCGAATATGTCGTTTAAAGCCTTTAACAAAGCTTTTGCCCCCAATAGAACAGAGTTTGATTGGCTAAGCCGTGATGAAGCGGAGGTTGATAAATATGTAAATGATCCTTTGTGCGGGTTTGATTGCTCTATTGCGACTTGGATCGGCCTGCTGGATGCCCTTACACGGATTGCTGGGGATGACGCGGTTTCTAAAATGAATAAAGCCACACCAATTTATCTATTCTCTGGGACAAAAGATCCTGTTGGCGAGAATACGAAGGGCGTAGAACGCCTTCTGAAAGTATTACGAAAGCACGACCTGCAGAATGTCACCTATAAATACTATGAAGAAGGTCGGCATGAGCTTCTCAATGACATCAACCGCGATGAAGTGATGCGGGACTTACTCCGCTGGATCAACACTGCCATTGGCCGCGCTTAATAGCTTTCTTTCACGCTCTCGCGCTTTTAACATTTTAGAGGTCGCGCGAGAGCCATCCTCACTCCATCCTGGCGGACCAAAAAGGTAATAGAAAACCGCTTTTATGGATTTTGCGGACAAGACATCTTTGATCATGCCGTACCATTCGTGGAATGCGACTACTAGTGGGTTGAAACTGGCAAGCTGACGGACGATCCCGTAACGGCATGGTTCGGCGTTATCTTCCGGAACAAAGCTGCCAAACAGTCGATCCCAGATAATCAAAATGCCTGCGTAGTTACTGTCGAGATACTTGGGGTTTGTCGCGTGGTGAACCCGGTGATGAGAGGGTGTGTTGAAAACCGCTTCGTAAGGTTTCCACATTTTATCAATCGCTTCAGTATGGATCCAGAATTGGTAAACCAGACTAATGCCTTTCTGAAAAACAATAAGCGGTGTTGGAAAGCCGATTAACGATAGCAGAAGCCAAGGGCTCCAGGATCCTGCGATGTTTCCGGTCCATGTTTGACGTAAAGCCGTTGAGAGATTGTAATATTGCGATGAATGATGATTGACATGCGCCGCCCACCAGAAACGATGTTCATGGCTGAGACGATGAAACCAGTAATAGCAGAAATCTTCCGCGAAAAAGATAAGTATAAAGGCCCACCATTGATACCCGATTTCAAATATTCGGTATTGATAAACCCAACTCGAAATACCCGCGATAACACCAAGATTTACGAGGCCGAGTGAGAAATTTCCCAGTCCCATAACAAGCGAAGCTGCGGTGTCACGTGTTTCGTAATTAGATTTTGTGTGCGAAAACCGCCCCAATGTAGCTTCAGCTATGATCAAAACAACAAAAGCGGGAATGGCAAATGTGACAGGATCTGGCAAATTCATACCCAACCCCTTTCCATATTCTCCGGCGTGAACGTGACAGCCGGGTGGGCAAGTCCTGAGCGTTTGATTTTGAGAGTGTGATGATTTTTATCTTCACTAACATCATCAGAGGAGAGGGATTGATATACGAGCTTGTCGCCAAAACCTCGAATTAATCCGAAAGGTTGCCCGTTCACTGTTTTAATAAGGGCAAGTGTATGCTTGTCATTCAGTTCAACGAGATATCCATTTATTTCCGGGACTTCCAAGTTAAGGAAATCGCGACAGGTTTTTTCAGACAAGACAACGCTTTTGCTACCCGTGATCAGTCTCACGATAGCAACGAGTATGGCGACAGCAAGGGTCGCAGATGGAATTAGTATTTCAGGTGCAATAACCACGTTTCCTCCCTCAAACGAGCTGACTGCACAAATATTTTGTAATTATATGACATCGATCACACTTAAACCACGAATTTTACACTTAAAACCGTGTTTAATTCAGTTAACGTAGCGTCTTCAAAGGGTTGATAAGTCCGATTTTCTGCTGTGATTTACCTTTACGTAAGGTGACAGTTTTCGTATCCTTCGGCCTCAATTTTATAAGAATAACTAGGGAAGAAAAATAATGTTAGGTCTCGTTCAAGATCGTCCCCTCTTGATCTCATCTCTCATTGAGTATGCGGCCCTCAATCACGGTGATGTGGAAATTGTTTCTCGCTCCGTTGAAGGCCCAATTCACCGGACCAACTACCGGGAGGTAAACCTGCGAGCCAAAAAAATGGCGCAGGCATTGACTAAACTAGGTGTGGAGTTTGGTGATCGTATTGGCACGCTTGCCTGGAATGGTTACCGTCATTTGGAAATTTACTTTGGTATTTCCGCAATGGGTTCCGTTTGTCATACAATTAACCCTCGCCTTTTCCCAGAGCAGATCACCTATATTGCAAATCACGCTGAAGATAAGTTTATCTTTGTCGATTTGACTTTTGTCCCGCTTCTTGAAGCAGTGAAAGATCATCTCACAGGTGTTAAAGGCTTCGTCATCATGACTGATGAAGCGCATATGCCAGAAACTTCTTTGGATAACGTCTATTGCTACGAGACGTTGATTGAAGCCGAAGATGGGAATTATGAGTGGCCTGTGTTTGATGAAAACTCAGCTTCCAGCCTTTGCTACACGTCAGGTACAACGGGTAATCCAAAAGGCGTTCTTTATTCTCATCGCTCGACTGTGTTGCATAGCTTCTGCGTCTGCACAACAGATGGTCTTGGTATCGGTAACCGCGATAGCATTCTTCCAGTTGTTCCAATGTTCCATGCGAATGCATGGGGTATTCCATATGCAGCTGCTATGTCAGGTGCGAAAATGGTTATGCCAGGATCGCAAATGGATGGTCAGTCCATCTATGAATTGATGGAACAGGAGCAGGTGACATTGTCCGCTGGTGTTCCAACTGTTTGGCTGATGTTGTTGGGTTATGTAAAAGAAAATAACCTGCGTTTCTCTTCCATGAACCGGACAGTTATTGGTGGTTCTGCGGCTCCTCGTTCTATGATCGAAACTTTCGTTGGCGAATATGGCGTTGAGGTTTGTCATGCTTGGGGTATGACCGAAATGAGCCCGCTCGGGACGACTGGTAATTTGCTGAAAAAGCATGAAAACCTTTCAGATGACGAAAAATATGCCATTCGCCAGAAACAAGGCCGTACCGTCTACGGCGTTGAGCTGAAAATCGTCGATGATGAAGGTGCTGAGCAACCACGTGATGGTGTAGCGTTTGGTCGTCTTCTGGTGCGGGGCCCTTGGATCACAAGCGGTTATTTCAAGCATGAAGGTGGTGACGTTGTTGATGCGGATGGCTGGTTCGATACAGGCGATGTTGCGACAATTGACCCGGATGGCTATATGCAGATCACCGACCGCTCAAAGGACGTGATTAAATCTGGTGGTGAATGGATTTCATCGATTGATGTTGAAAACGAAGCTGTCGGTTGTCCTGGTATTGTGGAGGCCGCCGTTATTGCTGTGCCGCATCCTAAATGGGATGAGCGTCCACTTGTGATCGCGGTGAAAGAAAAAGATCACCCGGTTACTAAAGAGGATCTGGTCCATCATCTGGAGAATTCACTCGCTAAATGGCAGTTGCCAGACGATGTTGTGTTCGTTGACGAGCTGCCACACACAGCGACAGGTAAGCTTCTGAAAACAAAACTGCGTGATGAATATAAAGACTACAAGCTGCCAACTGCTTAAAGTCTGAACATACGTAAAAGTTGAAAAGGGTCGGCATCGCCGACCCTTTTTTGTTCTGAACGTGATAAACTTACTATTTTGAACGATCGGTCTTGAATTTTATTAGGAAAGCCGTTTCTATGAGGCATCTACAAAAATAAAGGTGCAAAGATGAGCGCAGAAAACAAACAATACCGCCTAGCAGCCCGGCCTGTTGGGACGCCAAAAGATAGTGACTGGGAATTTACAACGGAAGCTATTCCAACAGCGGAAGATGGAGAGGTTGTCGTTAAAGTAGACTATGTGTCCCTTGATCCAGCCATGCGGGGATGGATGAATGATGCCAAGTCCTATATTCCGCCGGTTGGTCTTGGTGAGGTGATGCGTGCGGGCACGGTTGGTGAGGTTGTCGAGAGTAAAAATGACGCCTTTAAGGTCGGGGACTTTGTTTCCGGCTATCATGGTGTTCAGCAATATGGGAAATCTAACGGCAAAGATCTGGTGAAGGTAGATCCAAGCTTGGCGCCTTTACAAAGCTATCTTGGTGGCCTTGGTATGCCAGGGCTGACAGCATATTTTGGTTTAACAGATGTGGGTGCTGTCAAAGAGGGGGATACGGTTCTTGTCTCCGGTGCAGCGGGGGCGGTTGGCTCTATGGTTGGGCAAATCGCTAAAATTAAAGGGGCGCGAGCGGTTGGCCTTGCGGGCGGCGTAGATAAATGCCGTTATGTCGTTGAAGAATTGGGTTTTGAAGCCTGTGTTGATTACAAATCTGATACCTTCCTACAAGACCTGAAAGAGCCTCTGAAATCAGGCGTTGATGTCTATTTTGATAATGTGGGTGGCGATATCCTGGATATTGCACTGGCACGGTTAAACCGTCATGCCCGTGTTGTGATTTGCGGGGCGATTTCTCAGTATAACAATACGACACCTGTTCAAGGTCCTGTGAACTACTTGAACCTTTTGGTGCAGCATGCGCGGATGGAAGGTTTTGTTGTCTTCGATTATATCCAGCAATATGCAGAGGGAACGAAGCAGCTTGCAACATGGTACTCCGAAGGCAAGTTGCAATTTAAAGAGCATATCGATGAAGGGATCGAGAATTTCCCAACCACATTCTTGAAGCTCTTTACCGGAGAGAATTTTGGAAAGCTCGTTTTGAAGGTTTCTGAAGATTAATGTTGAAGCCCTCCTATCGTGGAGGGCTTTTCATTTGAAGTGGCAATAGAGCATAAAAACATTGAAGCTCTACTCATTTGGCGATACATGTTTCCTTCATTCGAAATTGTAAAACAAGTAGGCGGTGCCCCGAATTTGCCCGCCGGACGAAGAATTATCTGTCATGAGTATTCTTGAAGATCGTGTGGCCAATCGGCGCACATTTGCCATTATTGCCCACCCGGATGCTGGTAAGACTACGCTTACTGAGAAGCTGTTGTTGTTTGGTGGTGCTATTCAGTTGGCGGGTGCCGTGAAAACCCGAGGTGAGCAACGTCGTGCGCGATCCGACTGGATGAAAGTTGAGCGGGAGCGGGGTATCTCTGTTGCGTCATCTGTGATGACGTTCGATTATAAAGAAAAAACTTTTAACCTGCTGGACACACCAGGCCACGAAGATTTCAGTGAGGATACATATCGGACTCTGACAGCGGTAGACAGTGCCGTGATGGTGCTGGATGGGGCAAAGGGTATTGAAAGTCAGACGCGCAAACTGTTTGAGGTTTGTCGCTTGCGGGATATGCCGATTGCCACTTTTATCAATAAGTTTGACCGCGAGGCGCTCGATCCGTTTGAACTTCTCGATGATATTGAGAAAACGCTGGCTCTTGATGTGGTGCCAGCGAGTTGGCCGATCGGAATGGGACGAAACTTCCAGGGTGTTTATGATCTGTTCAATGACCAGCTTGTATTGGTGAGTAAGGATAAAGACAATCATCTTGATGAAGGGATTGTCTGCAACGGCATTGATGATCCGAAAATTGATGAATTGCTGCCCTCTCAGTATGTAGAGAAATTGCGCGAAGATGTCGAAATGGTTCGCGAGCTCTGCCCGGAGTTTGATCTGCAGGCCTTTTTGGATGGGACGTTGACGCCCGTTTATTTCGGAAGTGCGATTAACAATTTTGGTGTAGAGATGCTTCTTAACGGTCTGACATTTATGGCGCCGTCCCCGCGTTTCGCGCCTTCGGTTGAGCGTAATATTGAACCGGTAGAGAAAAAAGTCAGCGGGTTCATCTTTAAAATTCAGGCGAATATGGATCCGAAACACAGAGACCGCATTGCATTTATGCGACTTGTGTCCGGTCATTTTAAACGCGGGGCGAAACTGAAGCATATTCGTTCTGGAAAGACGATGTCGATCCATAACCCCGTTCTTTTCCTAGCGCAGGATCGTGAGCTTGCAGAAGAGGCTTGGCCAGGGGACATCATTGGTATTCCGAACCATGGAAATCTGCGGATTGGAGATGCCCTGACTGAAGGGGAAGATATCCGCTTCACAGGTATCCCAAGCTTTGCGCCTGAGCTTTTGCAAAAGGTGCGCCCGGTAGATCCGATGCGGGCCAAGCATTTGGGGCGTGCGCTTATTCAAATTGCTGAAGAAGGCGCCGCGCGTGTGTTTAAAACTCGTCTGGGATCTGAATGGGTTGTCGGTGTGGTTGGCGCTTTGCAGTTTGAGGTTCTAGCGGACCGTATCCGGACTGAATATGATATTCCGGTAAACTTTCAACCGACAGAACTTTACACAGCGCGCTGGGTTGAGCATGAAGATCACAACGAGTTAAAGAAATTTATTGACGCTAATCAGGCTTCGTTGGCCGAAGACCATGACGAAGCGCCGGTATTTATGGCTCGGAATGCGTGGCATCTGGAGCGCGCTGAAAAAGACTGGCCGGGTGTAAAATTTAACAAAACAAAAGAACAGCTGACATAACGGAGGGTGTAATGCCGTCATTTGATATCGTGTCAAAAACAGACCTGAACGAGGTGGACAACGCGCTGAATAATGTTCGGCGAGAGATTGAAACCCGTTATGACTTTAAGGGTAGCAACTGCACGATTGATCGTGCAGAGGGGGTTCTCACAATCCATGCAGATGATGATTTAAAACTTCGGCAGATGCACGAATTGTTGCAGGGGCATTTGACGCGCCGGAATGTGGATGCTGGTGTTCTTGACTATAAAGAGCCCGAAAAAGCTGCAGGTCAAAGCGTTCGTCAGCAGGTAATTGTTCGCGAAGGCCTGGACAAAGAGCTCGCGAAGAAGCTGGTGAAAGAGATCAAAGGTAGCAAGATCAAGGTTCAGGTCTCTATTCAGGGGGATGAGCTTCGGGTGACAGGGAAAAAACGCGATGACCTCCAAGAGGTAATCGCGTTTTGCAAAGGGCTGACCAAAATCGATATGCCTTTGCAGTATGTGAATTTCCGAGATTAATAGAGATTACAGTTAGAAAAGGGGGCTCATGGCCCCCTTTTTTTATTTCAATTGGTAGGTGTCCGTCACTTCAATATTGCCATCGGCAACAATCTCCCCCTTATCAACCATCATGATGATATGGGAATAAACTGACCTTGCCGCTGCGGGGTGCAGATGTTCCGGGACATCGGTATACATTTTCTTCACCATTTCAGGGATCGTCATCGGTCCTGTTTTCAGACAATCTCGAATTTGTTGCATTCGTTCCTGACGATGAGCAATGAGCCCGCGCACAAATTCATGCGGATTATCAATACAGGGTCCATGAGTTGGCCAATAACGAAGATGGTCATAAGCAAAAAGCTTTTCTAAACTCGCCATATAGTCGGTCATATTCCCATCAGGAGGGGAGACAACGCTTGTCGACCAGCCCATAACATGGTCACCTGAAAAGAGTGTTTTCTCTTCGATTAGTTCAAAGCAGATATGGTTGGATAGGTGTCCCGGGGTGTGTATTGCCCTGACACTCCAGTCGGCCCCTTCAATTATGTCGCCGTCATTGATTTTCACATCCGGTACAAAATCCATATCGCCGCCTTCTTCGGCTTTCCACGCATTGTTTCCGCCCCCATGTGGGCCAAAACCGTAAGTTGGAGCATCTATTTTTTGTTTTAAAAGCGCGGCACCCGGAGAATGGTCGTGGTGGGTGTGGGTAATCAGGATGTGCGTGATCTCCTCCCCCTCGGTAGCCTCAAGAATTGCGTCAATATGATCCGGATCCAGAGGGCCGGGGTCAATCACAGCGACTTTTCCGCGGCCAATTATGTAAGTACCTGTTCCGTATAGTGTAAATGCGCTTGGGTTCTGTGCAATAACGCGCCGGATCAAGGGGCTTAACTCGCTTGCCTTGCCGTATTCGAATTCCAGCTCTTTTGAAAAGGGGATCGCCGCCGCCATTTCGTTTTCCTTATTGTTGTTTATCTTTGATGTGTAGGTTAGCCCGAATCCATCGAGATTTCGAGATTTGTTTGAAAGGGAGTGTTTCGCGGTGGAGAGGCTGTTTGCGATTTTGTATAGAAAATTTTTCGATGCTAGAAATAGATCAAGGTAATTAAGCGTAAACGAATAATGATATGAAATTATATAAATTCGAAAATAATAATAAGCTTGTGATTTGCAGTTGAGTGTATAATTTTAGAATAGTGTAAATACCGTTATTATTGATTTTAAATTTTTTTGTTCAATTGCTGCGTTGCAAGATAGCTTTTTATGTAAACAAAAAATTTATTAAGTAAATTTATAGAATTTTTGTGTATATAAAAAATAAAAGTAAGTAAATATTACGCAATTGCGAAACAAAAAGTATATTTAGTAGTAATATATGCTGTTGACCTAAAAATATTATCCCCACTATAGTTTTTATCAAGGGGCTGCATTTGTCCGAATTCATATGCGGTCCGCGTTAAAGAAATAAGAATTTCGGACAAATAGGGGAGGCCGTTCTGTTAGAATTTTTACAGTTGGTCATCGGCGGAGTGTCAATCGGCTGCATTTATGCGTTGGTGGCGCTTGGCTTTGTGTTGATCTATAAAGCGACCGAGGTTGTAAACTTTGCCCAAGGTGAGCTGTTAATGCTCGGGGCTTTTTTTGCTTATACCTTTATCACACTTTTCGGATGGAACTATTGGATCGGGGCCGCAGCTGCGATTGGATGTATGTTCTTTATGGGTAATCTAGTCGATCGGGTGGTGTTGCGCCCAGTCTTGGGGCAACCGCAGTTTGCGATCGTGATGGTTACCATTGGTTTTGGATATGTTGCCCGAAGCGTGGCTGGCATGGTGCCAGGCTGGGGAACAGAGACCTACGCCATCGAAACACCTTTTTCCAGTGAAGGAATGCAGATTATTCCAGAGAGTATGGGCACATTGGTAATTGCCCAAACTGATCTTTCTGTGATTGTTGCAACCATTCTTTTCTGTATCGTCTTGTATCTGTTTTTTACCTACACAAAACTTGGTGTGGCGATGCAGGCGTCTTCACAGAACCAGCTTGCATCTTATTACATGGGGATTCCGGTTAAGTCAGTGTTTTCCATGATCTGGGGGATCAGTGCGGCGGTTGCAGCGGCTGCAGGTATCTTGCTGGCACCAACCACTCTTATCGATGCCAACATGGGGTTCATTGGTTTGAAAGCCTTTCCTGCCGCCGTTCTTGGTGGTTTCGGCTCCATTCCTGGAGCCGTTGTAGGGGGTATCATCATCGGCATTATCGAAACCCTTTCCGGCTTCTATTTGCCGCCTGGGGTTAAGAATGTTGCTGCTTATGTGGTGCTGCTCGTTGTTCTGGTCGTGCGTCCGCAAGGGTTGTTCGGTGAGAAGACTGGGAAGAGGGTGTAAGTCATGCGTTTTTTGTTTAAGACGTCCTATGAGCAGGACATCAGAATTGCCAAACATTCTGGCTATTACTGGTCTTATGGCGCGCTTCTCCTCGTTGTTTTGGCAGCGCCCTATCTATTGGATGAATACTATATCGGCCAAATGACTCAGCTTTATATTCTCGCGATTGCGGGTGTTGGGTTGATGCTTCTGTCGGGTTATACGGGACTGATCAGTCTTGGTCATGCGGCCTTTTTCGGGATCGGCGCCTATACAGAAGCTGTTCTCACGGGTAATGGTATTCCGCTTCCCTTTATGGATGAACCTCTGGTTTTCTCTTTCTTTGTCTCCTTCCCCATGTCAGGTGTGTTGGCGGCGCTCGCAGGGGTTGCCATCGGTATCCCGGCATTGCGCCTCACAGGTATTTATCTGGCGATCGCCACGTTTGCTTTTGCGATTGTAGTTGAGGAGATCCTATCTCGTTGGGAGAGTGTGACTAACGGTTATACCGGGTTGCTCGTTGAATCCATTTACTTTGAAAGTTTGGATTTTGACCTGACAGAGGGAGTGTCCTTCTATTTCCTATGCTTGGGTGTTTTGATTGCGGTTATTCTGTTTGCTCTGAATTTATTGCGTTCTTCAACTGGGCGGTCGATGATGGCAGTTCGTGACAGCGAGATCTCGGCGCAGAGTATGGGTGTTAACCTTGCGCAGACTAAAACACTAGCCTTTGCCTTGAGCGCAGGTATCACCGGGCTTGCGGGAGCGTTATTCGCGCACAAGCTTGGCTTCTTATCTCCAGAGAGCTTTACAGTTCTGCAGTCGCTTGAGCTTCTGGTTCTTGTTGTCGTTGGGGGATTGGGGTCCATTCATGGCGCAATCTTTGGTGCGATGTTTGTTCTAGCTCTGCCTCAGGCTCTTGCAATTATGAAGGATTATTTGCCGCATTATATTGGGGAGCAACCTGGATTCGAACCGCTGATCTTTGGTCTTATTCTGATTTTCTTCGTGATGTTTGAACCGCTTGGTATTTATGGTCGTTGGTTGAAGGTGAAACTCTACTTCCAGATGTTCCCATTATACAAGAAAGCGACCTTTAAACGCCAGAAATCCTACATGAAGTCAGAGAGGTTGAAATGAGCCTGTTTACAGCAGAAAACTTGGCCATCAACTTTGGCGGTGTAAAAGCCGTGGATGGCGTGAATTTCGATATCAAGGAAGGCGAGTGTTTTACCATTATTGGGCCAAATGGTGCCGGTAAAACGACAATCTTCAATTTGATTAGCCGTATCTATGACGCTAGTGAGGGGCGAATGACCTTCAATGGCGAAGATATTACCGAAGTGCCACCTCATGAAATTGCTGGCCGGGGAATTGCGCGAACATTTCAGAATATCGAACTGTTTGAGCACGCGTCCGTCCTGCAAAATCTTTTGGTTGGGCGGCATTGCCATACGAAACGCTCTATCTGGAAAGAAGGCTTATTTTTACCTTCTGTTAGAAAAGCAGAACTGGAGCACCGGGAAAAGGTTGAAGAGGTCATCGATTTCCTAGACCTACAACACTACCGGGAAAGCCTTATCATGAACCTGCCTTATGGGGTTCGTAAAGTAGTGGAGCTAGGCCGTGCGTTATGTACTGAGCCGAAATTGATCCTTCTGGATGAACCGTCTTCTGGGCTGAATGTTGAAGAGACACAGGATATGTCCTTCTGGATTGACGATATCAAGAAAGACCTCGGGATCACTGTTTTGATGGTGGAGCATGATATGGGCCTTGTGTCAGAGGTATCCGATCGTGTTTTGGTGCTGAATTATGGCCGGATGCTGGCGTATGGCACCCCACAGGAAGTGCAGAATGATCCGGAAGTGATCAAGGCATATCTGGGAGGCGGCGATGAGTGATGTAATCTTAAAAGTCCGCAATATTGAGACATATTACGGCCCGATTATGGCGATCCGCGGTGTCTCCCTAGATGTGAAGGAGGGGACCATTGTCACTGTGCTGGGCGCCAATGGTGCTGGCAAGACAACCATTCTTAAAACCATTAGTGGGGTGATGGATCCACAAAAAGGAAGTGTTACCTTCGATGGCAAGGAAATCCAAAAGAATGATCCTGACTGGGTGATGCGTCAGGGGTTGAGCCATGTCCCAGAGGGGCGGGAAGTCTTTCCGTTTCTGAGTGTTTATGACAACC
The DNA here is from genome assembly GCA_017643685.1 of Sneathiella sp. Taxonomy (GTDB): domain Bacteria; phylum Pseudomonadota; class Alphaproteobacteria; order Sneathiellales; family Sneathiellaceae; genus Sneathiella. The sequence continues at coordinate 5,499 of JAEPMY010000044.1, read as the reverse complement.
TCATGATGGGTGCCTACACGCGTAACAATAAAGACGAAATTGCGAAGGATGTAGAGCTGGTTCACAGTTACTTCCCCATTTTGAAGGAACGGTCAGAGCAGCCTGCAGGCCAGCTTTCTGGCGGTGAACAGCAAATGTTGGCCATTAGCCGGGCTATGATGGCGCGTCCAAAGGTGATGCTGCTGGACGAGCCAAGCTTGGGGCTTAGCCCGCGTCTTGTGAAAGAAATCTTTGGTATCATTAAACGCCTTAATGTGGAGCAGGGCATGACAATGCTGTTGGTGGAGCAGAACGCGAATATTGCACTGAACACCGCTGACTTTGGCTATGTGCTGGAGGTGGGACGTATCGTGATGGAAGACAGTACAGCCAACCTTCTACAGAAAGACGATATCAAAGAATTTTATCTAGGGATGCAGGACCACGGTGTCCGCGGAAAGCGTCGCTGGAAAAAACGGAAAACTTGGCGTTAATCGAATAAGGTTGGGAGAGAAAAAATGAATGCACATACTTATCCGCCGACCTTGATTGACGGTCACGATACTACAATCAAGCTTTTTTGGGATCGGGTTAGCCGGTTTGACAGTAAGATTGCCATGCGAGAGAAAGATCTCGGAATTTGGCGGAGTATTACCTGGAAGCAATATGGAGAAAAAGCCCGAGCCGTTGGTCTTGGTCTCGTCTCCCTTGGGTTAAAGCGTGGGGATGTGGTTTCCATCCTGAGCGAAAATAATCCTGAGTGGCTTTTCTGTGATATGGGAACCCTTGGCGTCGGTGGCGTGAGCAACGGCGTTTACACTACAGATAGTGCGAAACAGGTTGAGTATCTTTGTCTAGATTCAAATACACGCTTCTTTGTTGCCGAGAATGAAGAGCAATTAGATAAAATCCTCGAGGTTCGAGGCAATCTTCCAAATCTGGTGAAGATCATTGTACTGGATATGGAAGGCCTTCGTGATTTTAGCGATGAGATGGTGATTAGTGTTGACGAGCTTTATGCACTCGGTGATGCGTATCATCAGCAACATCCCAAGTTTTGGGAAGAAGAGGTGGCGAAATCTCAGCCAACGGACCTTGCCATTCTAATTTATACCTCTGGTACAACAGGTCCGCCAAAAGGTGCGATGATCTCACATCGAAATCTGATGTTCCAAATCTCTAACCAAACACCGTTGGTTGGGTTTGGCCCTGAGGATGAACAGCTATCTTTCTTGCCACTTTGCCATATTGCTGAACGTGCTTTCACGGTATTCTTGCCGCTGTACGTCGGCTCCTTGGTGAATTTTGTGGAAGGGTTGGATACGGTACCGGAAAATATCCGGGAGGTCTCGCCAACTATTTTCTTTGCCGTGCCCAGAATTTGGGAGAAGTTTTATTCAGCGATTATGCTTCAACTGAGTGATGCGACAGATCTGCAAAAACTAGCCTATAAAATGGCAATCGATGCAGGTGGGCGGATTGCGGATTGCAAACTGGAGGGTAAAGCTCCGAGTTCGATTGATCAGTTGAAGTTTTGGATTGGGGACCATCTGGTTTTGAAAAACCTTAAGCGGTTTCTCGGGCTTGACCGGGCACATTATCTCGGAACAGGGGCGGCACCAATTTCTCCAGACTTGATCAAGTGGTATCTCTCGCTGGGTCTGAATATGTATGAGGTTTATGGGCAGACAGAAAATGTTGGTCTCGCGACTTCAAATCTTCCAGAGCGTTTTAAGATTGGCACTGTTGGCGGCGCCGCCCCTAATACAGAGGTCTCCATCTCGGATCAAGGGGAAATCCTGCTGAAAGGTCCTCATGTTTTTATGGGATATCTTAATAAACCGGAGAAAACAGCTGAAACGGTTGTTGAAGGTTGGCTTCACACCGGTGATGTTGGGTATATCGATAATGAAGGCTTCGTGAAGATTACTGACCGAATGAAAGACATTATCATTACGGCTGGTGGTAAGAACATCACCCCATCGGAGATCGAAAATCAGCTGAAATTTAGTCCATATATATCCGATGCGGTGGTTATCGGAGACAAGCGTAAATATCTCACGAGTTTGATCATGATCGATCAGGAAAACGTTGAAAAATATGCGCAGGACCGGGACGTGCCTTTCACCAACTTCCAAAGCCTATGTCGGGCAAAAGAAGTTGAAGAGCTGATCTGGCAGGAGGTTGAGCGAGTGAATAAAAACTTCGCTCAAGTAGAGACAATCAAGCAATTCCGCCTTATCGACGAAATTCTCACGGCTGAAGATGATGAATTGACGCCGACGATGAAGTTGAAGCGGTCTTTTGTAAACAAGAAGTACAAAGAATTGATCGATACGATGTATTGATTGACGCGATATTTACTTGAGAAATTTCTAATTGATATCATATCAAGTAAATATAACTATGGGAGGAAGACAATGAAGAGAAGAAGTTTCGTCCGTCTCGGACTGACGGTTGCAACTGCTCTTGCGGCAGCGATGACCTTCAGCAGTGCGGCAAAGGCGACACAGGGCGTTCATGACGATAAAATCGTTCTTGGTTCGCACCAGCCGCTTTCTGGTCCGGTGGCTCTTTGGGGCGTTCCGGTAACCAATGGCATGAGAATGGCTGTTGAGGAAATTAACGAAAAAGGTGGTATTCACGGCCGCATGTTGGAGTTAATTGTAGAGGATACAGCATACCAACAAAATAAAGCGGTACAGGCCGGTGATAAGCTGTTGAAGCGTGACAAAGTGTTTGCAATTGTGGGTGCTCTTGGAACGCCCATGAATATGGTGACGATGCCACGAGCTTTGAAACGTGGTGTTATGAATATTTTCCCGTTGACGGCTGCAACAGAAATGTATGAGCCGCTTCACAAGCTGAAATTTGCTTATTTCACACCTTATTATGATCAGGTGCGCGCAGGCGTTAAATATATGGTTGAGAACGAAGGCGTGAAGAAAGTTGGTGTTCTCTATCAGGATGATGATTTTGGTAAGAACGTCTTGCACGGTTGTGAAGACCAGGCAAAAGAAATGGGGATGGGGGAGGTTGTTGCAACCAACTTTAAGCGCGGTTCTAAAGATTTCTCATCCCAAATTGCCAAACTGAAATCTGAGAATGTTGACCTGGTTTGCCTTGGTACAATTATTGGGGAAACCCTTGGAAGTGTCGGTACCGCTCGCAAAATTGGCTATAATCCAAAATTTATGGTGAGTTCTGCAGGTTACGTGCCTGAGAATATTACACTCGCAGGCGGTGCAACTGAGGGTATGTATGGTGTCGGACAGTCCCCAATTCCATACTATGATGAAGTCAATGATTTCGTTAAAGGCTGGATGGACAAATATAAAGCACGCTTTGATAAGGATGCGGTTCTGCAGTCTGTGGCTGGTTACGAAGCAATGCTTTTGTTCGGAAAAGCGATTGAAGCCGCTGGTAAAGATGTGACGGCTGAGAAAGTAGCGGAACAGTTGGAGGCGATAAAGGATTATCCATCACAGTTCGGCGGGCCAAAACTGAGCTTCTCTGCAGAAGATCATTTGGGACCAGATGCACGTGATAGTGCAACTCTCTTCCAGGTACAAGGTGACCGTTGGAGAGCTGTGACACGCATCAGCTACTGATAGTATATATAATTTGTTCTATGAATGCCTGGCGGGTATCAACCCGGCAGGCATTTTTATTAGTCCCTTAGTATCGGCGTTGACTAATTGGTAACTATTCGCAGGTAACTTTCAAAGCCTATCAATTGTTTTATGGCAAATAAAATAGCACTAGGGGGCTATGAAGATGCGTTTTGTGAGTGAAAAGCTCCGCCTTAGAAAATCTGTAAAAAAAGAAAAAAGCGGTGGACAGAAAAAAGGGAGAGTTGGAATTCGGTTGCGATTATATGCGGCATTTGGCGCAATCGCATTGCTGACACTTATTGCCGGTGTGGTCGGTTGGACGCAATTTAACAACCTTGGTCAAACATTGCAGCGGACAACAAGTAATTCTCTTGGCTCTATGGAATTGGCTTTTAAACTTTCACAAGGCGCGAAAGAGGTTGTTTCTGCTGTTCCTGGCATCTTAAAAGCATCGTCAAAACGGGATCTCGGTAATCAGTCTGAGGTCGCAAAAACGCATTTGGCAACGCTAGATGAGGCAGTTGTCGCTCTTTATAGCGAAGATATCGATACAACACTGATGGACAGTATTCAGGAACAGGCTTCCGCACTGGAAAGTGGGATCTTGGATCTGGAAAATAATGTCTCAAAGTTGTTAGAGCACACAACAGCATCTCGAGATTTTTCGGTGCTGACAACCATGCGCCATAAAGCCGTTACGGAGATCATTGAGCCTTACGTAGAAACACTACGTCAGGATATGTCTGCCGAAAGCATGTCTTTGTCATTCGAAGATGATCTTGAAAAAGTTCAAGACGGTATGACGAAGCTAATTGATGAAGACGTAGAAGTTTACGCTCGTGCGATCAATTTGATGAGTAACTTGAATATGAGTGCAGCTCTTTTGGAGCGCATGAATTCGGCGACTTCTCTTTCTCAGCTGAAAGAGTTGCAAGAGCAGTTCACGATTTACAGTACGCGCCTCCGTGTTTCCTTATTGCTCCCTGATTTTGAAGGGAAAGCGAAGCTTACCGATCAGGTGACAAAACTCGCGGACTCTGCAGAAGCTGATAAGGGAGTGATTGTAAATCGCCAAGAGTATTTGAAGACGCTGGCAAAAACGCAGCATGTTAGTTTTACATTGCAGAAGAATGCCGAGGAACTAGGCAAAATTGTAAGCCAGATTTCCACGCAGATTGATGCGAATACTACAGAGACAATTGCCAAAGCCGATGAAGATATCGCAATGGGTAAAATGAAGCTCGGTGCAATTTCGGTGGCGAGTGTCGTTTTCGCTCTGTTGATCGCTTGGCTATATGTTGGCCGTAACCTGATGCGTCGTTTGAACACTCTGGTTTTGGATATGTCCAAAATCGCCGATGGGGATCTGAACACAGAGGTTGATGTTCGCGGTACTGATGAAATTACCGAGATGGCAAACGCTTTGGTTGGCTTCAGAGATAACGCCAAAGAGGCTGAGCGTATGCGGACCGAGGCGGAACGTCAGCGCATTGAACGCGAAGAAGCTGAAGAGCACGCAGAGAAAGAAGCCCGCGCTGCTGAAGAACGTGCGCGTGCTGAAAAAGAACGTCTTGAGAAAGAAGCAGAAGAGCAACGCCGTCAGGAACTGGCTCAGCTTGCAAATGATTTCGAGGGTAGCGTCAAACATCTGGTTGAAAGTTTTGCATCTGCAACAACCCAAATGGCTGCCAGCTCCGAGGTGATGAGCCACACGGCTAGCGAAACCGAACAGCGTTCAAGCTCTGTATCTGCGGCCTCTGAAGTGGCAAGTGCTAGTGTAGACTCCGTTGCTGCTGCAACAGAAGAATTGACATCCTCTATCAATGAGATTAGCCGTCAGGTTGGCCAAGCATCTAATATCGCCAATAGCGCGGTGTCCGAAGCTGAGCGCACAAACCAGATGGTG
>JAEPMY010000090.1 GCA_017643685.1 Sneathiella sp. | reverse complement strand
AGTCAGTTGCTCTACCAACTGAGCTACGGGCCCATAAACCAAATTTTGTGTATTCATATGATGGTCATCATATGAACCAGATAACAGAGCCGCAACATAAGGGGAGCTGACCATCTGGTCAAGGCTGTCTTTTTGCGTCGCGGCTTATTTTGCAGACTGATTTGCAAAATAAAAACCCCTCGAAAACTGTAATGTTTTCAGGGGTGAATGGTGAGCCCGACAGGATTCGAACCTGTGACCCACTGATTAAAAGTCAGTTGCTCTACCAACTGAGCTACGGGCCCACTAAATCAAATTTTATCACGCTTTGTCAGGGTTTTAAACCATTACATCGTCGTGATGCGGCTGCAACATAGGGGGGTCTTCCCGATTGGTCAAGAAGGTTTTTTATTTTTTTTCCTGTTTAAAAAAACTTTGTCTCACGGGTCGCCATATGTGACTATCTTTCGCCATAATCCCTTGGGAAAATCCAAGAAATATCATTCATGAGACGATTTGAGGAAAGATGATTAAAACTTCAATTCTCGCCAAAAGCCTGATGGCGCTACTACTGGTGTTTTCACTAGGGACGGGTGCCCGTGCTGCTGAAAATCTGGATCCGGAAAATACGCTTTATCTGGATCTGCAATATGGCCGTGTGGTCATTGAGCTTTATCCACGTGTTGCACCGCGCCACGTTGCTCGAGTTAAGGAACTGGTCCGTCAGAAATTTTATGACAACCTGAAATTCCACCGGGTGATTGACGGCTTTATGGCACAAACAGGTGATCCGCAAGGCAATGGCCGCGGTGGTTCTGGTCAGAAAATCCGCGCGGAGTTTTCTGCGATCCCGCATGACCGCGGCATCGTCTCAATGGCGCGGGCTTCCAGCCCCAATAGCGCGGACAGCCAGTTCTTTATCGTTCTGGAAGATAGCCCGCATCTGAACCGGAAATATTCCGTTTTCGGTAAGGTTGTCTCCGGCATGGAATTTGTTGACCAGATCAAAAAAGGATATGGGCAGGGCGGAACAGTTCGCGATCCTGATATTATCCTGCGCCTTCGGGTTGCCGCAGACGTTGATGGTTAATCCATAAAATCAGCAATAAAAAACGGGCCCTGGAGGCCCGTTTTTTTGTGTCTTGTTTAATCAGTCTTTCAGGCTGCCTGACGCAGGCCCAAACGCTCCCACACATCTTTGAGCGAGGCAACCAGATGCGCCATCATTTGGTCATCATGGAACGGGCTTGGCGTAATGCGCAGACGCTCTTCTCCGCGCGGAACAGTTGGGAAGTTAATCGGCTGAATATAAATGCCATAATCATCCAACAGCATATCGCTCGCCTGCTTGCAAAGGGCGGCATCATAAACCATTACCGGTACGATATGGGTCGGTGTCTGAAGAACCGGCAGGCCAGCTTCCATCAGCAGCTTTTTAAGGGTAGCAGCACGTTCCTGATGGGCGGCACGCTCTTCTTGACTGGATTTCAGGTGGCGAACACTTGCAAGGGCGCCTGCGGCAACCGCAGGGGGCAGGGTCGTCGTAAAGATGAAGCCAGAGGCATAAGAGCGGATGGCATCTACAATTGCTTCAGAAGCGGTAATAAAGCCGCCGACAACACCAAAGGCTTTTCCAAGAGTACCTTCCATAATGGTGATGCGATCACACAGACCTTCACGTTCCGCGATACCACCACCCCGGGGGCCGTATAGGCCAACCGCGTGAACCTCATCCAAGTAGGTCATGGCGTTATATTTATCAGCCAGATCGCAAAATTCTTTGATTGGGGAAATATCGCCATCCATGGAATAGACGGATTCAAAGGCGATCACTTTGGGGCGATCCGGATCAATTTGTTTCAGCTTGGCTTCCAGATCAGCCACGTCATTGTGGCGGAAGATAACTTTTTCACACTTGGAGTGGCGAACACCATCAATCATGGATGCATGGTTCAACTCGTCAGAGAGGATCACCGCATTGGGCATTAACTTGCCAAGAGTGCTGATCGTTGCATCGTTAGAGACAAAGCCGGATGTAAAGACAAGCGCCTTTTCTTTGCCGTGCAGATCTGCCAATTCGCGCTCAAGCTCGCAAATCATGTGCGCGTTCCCGGAGATATTGCGGGTGCCGCCTGCGCCTGCGCCGTATGTGTCAACGGCATCTTTCATAGCGTTCAGGACATTTGGATGCTGACCCATGCCGAGATAGTCGTTGGAGCACCAGATTGTGACATCCATTGTACCATTTTCGGTATGGCGAGTTGCGCGCGGGAAGTTACCTGCATGTCGGCCAAGTTCTGTGAAAACGCGGTACCGTTTTTCGTTCTTAAGATCCTTGATGGCCTGCTCGAACACGTGATTATAGTTCACTGCCATACTGATACTATCCTTTTTCTAGCCCATTCTGATTTGTATATTAGTTACAAATCATGAAATATTCTTAAATGTTGAATAGACAATTTATCCCTTGTCAAGCAAGGGACAAAAAGTCGCACAGGTTCTTAAGCGCCTGCTTTTGGTTTTTTTATCAGTCTATGGCCTTAGTGAGCCATAAGGACGGGAAGGGTGCATTTATCCAGAACCTCCCCGGTTACTGCGCCGAAGAGAAGGCGGCGTAAGCGACCACGGGTATAGGCGCCCATGACAATGAAGTCAGCGTTAAACTTGGTCGCTTCGGCCATCAACGCCTCAGCCGTAGAGCGGCCGGATCCGCTTTTAATGTTACAGCTTTTGGCTTTGATTCCGTGCATCGCCAAATACCGGAGTGCCATTTCAGGGCTGATTTCCTCGCTAAAATCATCAATGGCACAAATGAGAGAGACTTCTTCCGCTTTTTTCAGCAACGGCAACGCTTTTGAAATCGCATAGCTGGATTTGACAGATCCATTCCAGATCACGGCGATGCGTTTGCCGAAATCTGCGGGCAGGGCGTCGTTGACCACAAGAACGGCGCGGCCTGTTTCCAAAATGGCGGCGTTCAATACCTGCTCGTTATCGCTTTTATGCTCGCTTGCTTTTTTACACGCCACGATCAGGTCCGTCATCCGGCCATATTCCGGGATCAGGTCCTCTTGCGCGCCCTGACGGGTAAAGAACCAGGCGGAGGAGCTTTTGCTATCCAGACCTTCGGGTGTTTCGATAAGTGGGATGGATTTCTTCTCACAGACCTCATTAAAAAGCTGCTCTGCTTTTACGGTACGCTCTGCGGCATCTCGCTCAGCCATTTCGATGACGTTTTCTATCATCGCAGTTGTCATGCCTTCGCCCACGAATGCGGCGGCGTTGCGCGGGTCCTGCTGAACGTGAAGGGCGTCCACATGGCCACCCATTTTTCCGATAAAAGTCAAAGCACTGCAAAGTGCCGTATCGTCACATTTAGTATCCGCGCCCCCCATGGGCACCAAAACGGTTTTCAAAGACATAATACGCACCTCTTTATTATAATTGAGCGAATATTATAGCGCGTATTCCCTTAATGGAACAGTGTTTCCTACGGCAATTTTTTAAGGCTCTGTCTCAGGTTTTTGTAATTCTCCGCTGGGGTTCCATCCGCTGAGAGGCGAAGCCAGCTGGTATCAATGCCAGGGCTGCGCGCCAGTTGCGCCTCCAGAATTTCAGCGGTGGCATCCGACGCGTCATGGGTGCGGGCATTAATCCGCTCAAACATGACCTCTTTGGAAACATCCATCCAAATGCCCTGAAAAGGTACCCCAAGGTTATTGGCAAGGGTGTCAATGCGATCCCGATCCACGGCCCGATCGAACACTGCATCCAGAATGACGCTTGATCCGGCTTTGGTAATAATGCCTGCCAATTCTCGCATGCGGCTATAAACCTGATCAGACATGTCCGGTGTGTAGGCGCTTTGCGGCATGGGAGAGTATTTATCCGCGCCGATCAAGTGGCGACGGATTACATCTGTGCGAAGGATAATCGCGCCCGGTTTTGGCAAGATTTTTGCGGCAAGTTCACGGGCGAGTGTTGATTTCCCACTTCCGGAAAAACCACCAATGGCATAGAGCCTGGGCGGTGCCGGAGAGAGATAATCCATCATGATTTGAAAGAGCTCTTTTGCCTTTTCGGCGAAGTGCACTTGTTCTTCTGGAGTATCACATTGGCGTGCCCGATTTGCCGCAACGTGGCAACGAATGCCGGAGCGGAGAGCATGATAAAAGGGGAGCAACTCCATAGCTTCAAAGCGTGCCGGCGCTGAAAGCCATCCCATATCCGCTACATATTCATTGAGGATCATGCTCGCCGCTTTGTGTTGGTCTTTATCGATCAAGTCCATGGTGAGGAACACAAGGTCATACAGGATATCAGAGATGGTAAAATCGTCCTGATATTCGATGGCGTCGAATATGCGAGGGGTGCCGCCGAACAGGCAGATATTCTGCAGATGAAGATCCCCATGCCCAATCCGTACCTGACCATCCGCTGTCTGTTTGTCAATCAGCGGCTCCAGCCGTTTTTTCGTTGCAATAATACGTTCAAAAAATTCATCAACTTGATCTGCGAGCAAAATATCCGGGCAGAAGTCATAAAATTGCTGAAAGTTTTTGTGGATGATGTCTTCGTAATCGGGAATGCGCGTCTTATCGGTGATAATATCCGCATGCAGGTGCAAGTCTGCAATGTCTTCAGCCAGTGCAAGGCATAAATCCCGGTTGAGAGGACCGGTCGCGGCAATTTCGTCAAGTCTGTCGCCGGCGTTAAATCGGCGCATTTTGAGGAAATACTCAACGGGTTCCTCAGTGCCTTTAAGGCTGATATCGCCGCTTGCCCCTAAAAAAATGGGAAAGACCCCGATATACAGATCTTTGGCTGTGCGTTTGTTGCGCTCCAGCTCAATATCGCAGAAGTTTTTTCGTCGCGCCGGTGTGGAATAATCCATATGATCAAACAGAACCGGTTTCTTGATTTTGACCGCATATTCTGTCCCGAGAAGTACCGTCGCCCCATGCGTTTCAATGATCTGAACGGGGCTGCCTGCGATATCACCCCACAATTCAGGCGTAGATTTGAGGGTTTCAACAATGCGGGCATGCAATGCTGATTGGTCGGATAATGAGCTGTTCATTGTTATCGGTTCGCTTCGGAAAACGCTTCAAGAAGTTCAGGCGGTGCCGGATCCTGGTGAATAATAACCTCAGCGTTTGGAAAGGCTGCCATGATTTTATCATCCACCCGGTCCGAAATGGCATGTGCCTCTTTCAGTTTTAGATCAGGCGGCAGGTCCAGGTGAAGTTGGATAAAGATATCCTGTCCTGAGCGCCTTGTTCGCAGATCATGAAGGCCCAAAACCCCCTCTTCAGCGAGGACGATGTCCTTGATTTTATCCCGTTCTTCATCGGGGAGTTCTTCGTCCATCAGATCAACGAAAGAGGCGCGAACAATCTCGTAAGCATTGTAGGAAATATAAAGCGCGATCCCCATGGCAAAGATGCCGTCGGCCATATGCCATCCCATCTGCACAGAGAGGATGATAGCAACGATCACACTGGCGTTAACCAGCAAATCGCCCATGTAATGCAGGGAGTCGGCAGAAATGGCGACAGATTTGGTTTTTGCGATCACATAGCGCTGATAGGCCACAAGGCAAAGCGTGAGTATGATCGAGGCAATCATCACCCCGATACCAATGGAACTAGCCCCAATTGGCGTGGGATTTGCGATTTTCTCTAGTGCTTGAAGGAAAAGAAAAATTGCCGACCCGATGATGAAGGCGGACTGGCCAAGGCCTGCCAACGCTTCTGCTTTACCATGCCCGAAGCGATGCTCTTCATCGGCAGGGGTGAGGGCCGTGCGAACGGCGAGCAGATTTACAACGGACGCCCCCAGATCCAGAAAGCTGTCAACTAAAGTAGAAAGAATAGCGACGGAGTTTGTGGCAAGATAAGCCCAGATTTTAATTCCGATCAGGATGGCCGCAACTGTCACCGCCCCATAAGTGGCACGGCGCATCAGTTTTTCAGTTTGCTCTCGCTGTGGATCAGAAATATCGGCCATTTCAGATGGGTCTCTTAAAGTTACGGATACAGGATTTCCTTGGTCCAGCCTTTGTCCGTCACATTAAACTGACGGCGCTCATGCAGGCGGAAAGGTTTGTCCTTCCAAAATTCAATCCGGTGCGGAACGATGCGAAAACCTGACCAGTATGGTGGGCGAGGGACTTCGCCAATTGGATATTTCGCAGCATATTTGGCAACCGCGGCTTCTAACGCAAAACGTCCGTCCATCGGGCGGGATTGCTGACTGGCCCACGCGCCGATGCGGCTGTCACGGGCGCGGCTTTGGAAATAGGCATCTGCTTCCTCATCGCTCACTTTTTCAGCAATCCCATTTACGCGAACTGACCGGCGCAAGGATTTCCAGTGAAAGCATAAGGCAACTTTCGGGTTGTCCAGAATCTCTGAGCCCTTTTGGCTTTCATAATTTGTGTAGAAAACAAATCCGCGCTCATCCACGTCTTTTAACAGAACCATTCGAACGGATGGCTGCCCATCCTTATCCACGGTTGCGATGGACATGGCATTGGCATCGTTAAGCTCGCTCTGCTCAGCTTCGGCAAGCCAGTCTTTGAACTCAGTAATCAGGTCGTTAAGCTCTGTGCTACTCATTTTTATGATCCGTAAAACGATAAGTCAGACGATTTGGGCTTAATGTAGTCACCGTCCCCCTTTCTGTCGATCTTTTGTCTTAAAGGTGCCGCAATCTTTTGAAAAAGTGTGAACAATAATGGTTCTATTGACCTATATTTACATAAAGATCCTGTTTGATTGAGAAAGGGAAATACAGATGGCTATCAGCAAGAAACTTATAGCAGGCAGCGTTGTCGTTATGCTGGCGGTAAGCGGCTGTGCCTCTCAGAGGGATAATCCGAAACAGACAGGTGGCGCGGTCCTCGGTGGGGTTGGCGGTGCATTGCTCGGATCCATGATTGGTTCTGGCTCCGGGCGTTTGGTCGCCGTTGCCGCAGGTACACTTGTTGGTGCAATGATCGGTTCCGAGATTGGTAAATCTCTGGATGCTGCAGATCGGGCGGCCATTGACCGGGCAGAGAACCGGGCGACGACAGCACCAATTGGCGAGACAATTACCTGGAGTAACCCTGACAGCGGTAATTCAGGTACGGTGACACCAGTTCGCGAAGGTCGCGATACAGGCGGTCGTTACTGCCGTGAATTCCGCCAAACAATTGAGGTCGGCGGACGCCTTGAAGAGGGTTACGGAACTGCCTGTCGTCAGGAAGATGGTAGCTGGCAGATTATGTCCTGATTAAATTGACAGGATTACGTCTGTATTTTCTCCTGATTTTGCCATAAAAGTATGTGTAAGGGTTCAATACTACTGACATATCAGCGGAAAACATGCGGACACTAAAAAACATTTTGGCAGGAACAGCGGTTGCGACTGTTCTTGCCGCTTTGCCACTCAGCACTTCTGTCGCCGGATTTGATGAAGGGCTGCAGGCCTATCAGGCAGGCAATTACAAAACAGCATTCGAAGAGTGGAAACCACTGGCCGAGCAGAATAATCTTGCGGCCATGCGGAATATCGGCCTGATGTATAAAAAGGGCCTCGGTGTTGAGCCGGATCCCAAGAAAGCGTTCAGCTGGTACTCGCGTGCCGCCGAGCTTGGCTTTGATCGGGCGCAGGCAAATGTCGCCGCCATGTATATGAAAGGTGATGGGGTCCAGCAGGATTATGTGAAAGCTGCTGAATGGTTTACCCGCGCAGCCCAGCAAGGGCATGTCATTTCCCAGTATAACCTCGGTTTGATGTATGAACTTGGCCGTGGTGTTGAGCGTAGCCAGTCCAAGGCGCTTGCTTGGTATAATTTGGCGGCTGAGGCAAACCACCCCGGTGCCTTAAAGCGGATGTCCGCGCTGGTTGCTAAAAATCCAGACATTAAAGATGAAAGCGCAGCCGTCGCATCAGCGCCGAAAGCGCCAGTAACTCCTGCGCCGGTTGTTGAGCCTGCTCCGGCTCCGACACAAGCACCAAAAGTAACTGAGGCGCCACAGCCTGCCCCGAAATTGGAAACACCAAAAACAGTGGCCGCAGCCCCGAACGTGACTTCTTCCGCAGCACCGGCGAAGAAGTTTGATCCGTTTGCGAATAGTGCCAATAACGCCGCCCTTCGCGGAGAGGCTGCAAGCGCACCGAAGGAAGCAACAGGTGCGCCGACTGCTTTTAATCAGCCTAAAGCGGTAGAGACACCTAAACGCGTCATTGTGGAGCCGCCCAAACCAGCAGCTGAGGTTATCAAACCAACCCCTCAACCAGTGGCAGAGCCTGTTGTCCAGCCGAAGGTTGCCGAGGCACCTGAAACTCCAGCTAAGCCGGTCGCTGAACCTGAAGTGTCTGCCGCACCTACAGAGAAGGCTGTCGTGGCTCCGGCAAGTGAGCCTGCATCGCAAGTGGCAGAAAATCGGCCTGCATCCCTTCCAAAAAAGGAAGAAAGCAAAGGTTTCTTCTCTTCTTTGAAGTCATTGATCCTTGGATCTGATGAAGAGGAGGATACAGAAATTGGAGGCGAGGCGACATCTACTACGGCAACCGTCGTGGCAAACGCACCAACACCAGCGGTCCCAACGGCCGCTCCATCTGCGGAACCTGTGCAAGTCGTGACAGGCTCTGCCCTGTCTATACCAGAACGCTTAGAGATGGCAGCGCTGTCTTACGAGCTGAAAGAATATCAGCAGGCATTGAGTGTTTGGGCGCCGCTTGCGCAAGAGGGCAACGCCACTGCGCAGTATCAGCTTGGTAATATGTTTAACACAGGAATTGCTGTGCCTGTGGACCGTATTCGGGCCTATTACTGGTGGCAAAAAGCGAGCGCAGGTGGCAGCCAGGAAGCTGCTGCTGCCCTTTCAAAATTGGAAGGCACCCTGACATTTTTGGAGAAGAAGCAACTTCAGAATGTAAATTAACCAGTTAAAGTTAAAAATTGAGTTAATGATCTTGCAGATAACTGATTTGATTATATTTATAAGATAAATAGTCCATCAGATTTTTGTGGAATTCTTGATTGCGGTAAGGAAGTTAATGAGAGATCCATATAGTGTTTTAGGGGTTTCCAAAAGCGCGACCCAAAAAGAAATTAAGACAGCTTATCGGAAGCTGGCTAAAGAATTTCACCCGGATGCAAATCCGGGGAATGACAAGATCGCTGACAAGTTCAAGGAAGTGTCTTCTGCTTACAATATTATCGGCGATGAGAAACAGCGCGCCCGTTTCGACCGGGGTGAGATCGATGCCAATGGTCAGGAACAGGCCCCATTCGGCTTTGGCGGTGGACGGCAGAGCAGCGGTGCCGGCGCTGGTGGCGGTTTTCATGGGTTCGGCCAAGGGGGTGCTGATGATATCTTTTCAGAGATTTTTGGTAATTTCCGGCGCGGTGGCGGCGGCGCGAGATCTCGTGCTCAAAAAGGGCGGGACCGTTCTTTTGCAATCACGGTCTCCTTTAAAGAAGCGGCCTTGGGGGCGAAGCGTCGTTTGACACTAGGTGAGGGGGGTAAAACCCTCGATGTTAAAATTCCAGCGGGCATCACTGATGGCAAGCAAATCCGCCTGAAAGGTCAGGGGGAGCCTGGTTCCGGTGGTGGTGCCAGCGGAGATATCCTGATTAACGTCACTGTGCAGACCGATCCGGTGTTTACCCGCGATGGCGATAACATTTTGATCGAATTGCCGATTAGTCTGTCTGAAGCAGTTCTTGGCGGCACCGTTCAGGTGCCAACAGTCGATGGCACCGTAAATATGAAAATTCCGGCAGGCTCTAATACGGGCACAACCCTTCGAATGAAGGGCAAAGGTGTTGCGCGTAAGGGAGATGACTCGCGCGGTGATCAGATGGTGAAGCTGAAAGTGGTTCTGCCAGAAAATCAAGACGATGATCTGTATAAACTTGTCGAAGACTGGTCTAAAACACACCAATATGATGCCCGCGCGAAGTTCGCGAAGGGTAAATAATCATCGCTTTTTTGCGGGATAAGTTTTGACTGTAACAAATGCTCGCGATAAGAAAGAGAGCATTAACCACATAATGATGGGGCATTGAAGGATGACTGTACAATCTGGTCTAATGGCGGGCAAACGCGGTTTGATCATGGGTGTTGCCAATGATAAATCCATTGCTTGGGGGATCACCAAGGCTTTGCATGAGCATGGAGCGGAAATTGCGTTCACCTATCAGGGAGAAGCCCTGGGTAAACGTGTAAAGCCACTTGCCGAAAGTGTTGGTTCAGATTTCGTGATGGAATGTGACGTTACGGATGATGCGTCCGTAGACGCGGTATTCAGTGCGCTCGAAGAAAAATGGGGCAAGATCGATTTTATCGTTCACGCCATTGCCTATTCCGATAAAAACGAATTGCGCGGTAATTTCTCTGACACCTCTCGTGAGAATTTCCTCCGTTCAATGGATATCTCTTGCTACTCTTTCATCTCTGTTGCGAAACGGGCTAAAGCCTTGATGACAGAGGGGGGGAGCATGGTTACGCTTACCTATTATGGCGCAGAGCAGGTGATGCCGCACTATAACGTCATGGGTGTAGCGAAAGCAGCATTGGAAGCTTCTGTTCGATACCTAGCGGACGAGATGGGCGCAGAGAATATCCGCGTGAATGCGATTTCCGCGGGTCCAATCAAGACACTTGCGGCCTCCGGCATCGGTGATTTCCGCTATATCCTGAAATGGAATGAATATAACGCACCGCTGAAGCGGAACGTTACCATTGAAGAGGTAGGTGGATCTGCTCTCTACTTGCTGAGTGAATTGAGCTCCGGCGTTACCGGTGAGACACATCATGTTGACTGCGGTTATCACGTGGTTGGTATGAAGCGCGCGGATGCGCCAGATATCACCGTTTCCTAAAATCTGAATATAGAAAAATAACGGACAGCCTAAATGTCACATAATAGTTTTGGTCATTTATTCCGGGTGACAACCTGGGGCGAAAGCCACGGCCCGGCCCTTGGGTGTGTTGTGGATGGCTGTCCGTCATTAATCGATATTACCGAAGACGAGATCCAGCATTGGATGGATCGCCGTAAACCCGGCCAAAGCCGCTTCACAACCCAACGGAAAGAACCAGACACGGTCAAAATTCTCTCTGGTGTGTTTGAGGGGAAAACGACCGGTACACCGGTTAGTCTGATGATTGAAAATGTGGATCAGCGATCCAAGGATTATGGTGATATCAAAGACAAGTATCGTCCGGGGCATGCGGATTACGCCTATGATACCAAATATGGGATCCGTGATTATCGGGGCGGCGGCCGCTCCAGTGCCCGGGAGACAGCGGCACGGGTTGCAGCGGGTGCGCTTGCACGTAAAGTCCTTGGGGATACTGTTAAAATTCAGGGATACTTGACCCAAATTGGCGACCGGGTGATTGATCGCAGCCGTTTTGACGCTAACGAAATCGAGAATAATGATTTTTGGTGCCCGGACGCAAAGATGGCCAGTGAGTGGACTGAATATCTGGACGCGATCCGCAAAAATGGCTCTTCTGTTGGGGCGGTAATTGAAGTTGTCGCCAGCGGTGTTCCTGCGGGGCTTGGGGCGCCGGTTTATGGCAAGCTGGATTCTGATTTGGCGGGTGCCATGATGACCATCAACGCAGTTAAAGGCGTTGAAATCGGTGATGGTTTTTCTGCCGCAGCACTCACTGGTGAGGAAAATGCCGATGAAATGCGCCGTGGTAACGGTTCTGATCCTGTATTTCTCAGCAACCGTGCCGGTGGTATTCTAGGCGGTATCTCGACGGGACAGGACATTGTTGTCCGCTTTGCTGTTAAGCCGACATCTTCCATTCTGAAAACACGGGCGACTGTGGATCGGGATGGGAATGAGACAGAGATATTCACCAAAGGCCGTCATGACCCTTGCGTTGGTATCCGCGCCGTGCCGGTTGGAGAGGCGATGATGGCGTGTGTTCTTGCCGATCATCTGCTGCGCCACCGGGGGCAACAGGGCGGTTAAGCCGTCTTTTTGTCATTGCCTCTCATATTTCAGAGGCAAAATAGGCGAATATCTCTTCTCTTGTCATTTCTTCAGTTTTGTTAGAAAAGCAGTAATAGCTTGGTCGTTGATCACTGAAATATTGCATGACCATTTCTAGACCTTGCGTATCGGGAAATAGTCCTACTGGCATATTATATTCGCCAGTTTTCTTGAGTTTATAAAAGAGATGGGTTCCGCATTCACGGCAGAACCCGCGGGCTGCCCAAGTAGAAGAGTTGTATTCTTTTACGTTCTCAGCGCCTTCAAATTGGACATTCGTTCCGCACTGCACCGCAAAGAAGGGAGCGCCGCCCCAAGCACGGCAATTATCACAGTGGCAGACAGTAAATTTTGGGTTAACGCTACCCGCTGTGATTTTGACAGAACCACAAACGCAACTTGTTTCCTGTTTTGACATCATTGTCCCCGGTGCAAACTGGCGAGATTTTAGAACATAGTACGGCGATCATTTTCACGATTAAACAGCATTTTTGTTAACTTTAGAAGTTAACGGGACGTTAAACATCTTCATATACTTTTTCCCTTGAGGCTTCAGAAGGAAGCCTTTGTCTCTTAAAAAGAGAAAGGGATTAAAATGTCTGATTTGATTACGGGGTTCTCCGCCTCGTCAAGCTATGCGTCCGCGTATAACGCGGCCCGTTATAGCAATTCAGCGACAGGAACATCTGTTGCGAGCAGTAGTTTTGCCCAGTCCGCCTCTTTCAGCTTTGACGCTTTTATCGCAGAAGACTATTCCGCGCCCGCGGCTTCCCTCCCTTTCGCAGAAGGGGAGAAATCTTCTGAGGATATGTTAGAGATGTTGGAGGATAAGCTTACCGGCTTTTTTGCCCCGTTCGGCCGAAAAGCGGATGATCTCGCTGAGATTGTCACCAATGCCCTCGAAAGTCTGTCTGATCTGGTGGAAGATACGTCGGCTGATGCCGCGGCTTTTTCTCTGGATATCCGTTTTGCCCGTGTTGAACATACGTATGGTGCATCGTCATCCGGGTTCGGTTCTGCCGGTGTTTTCAATGGTTTCGCGCTGGAGATCAGTGTGTCAACTGCTGCGGTTGACTATGATCCTGGGCGTGCTGCTGTTGTCAGCATGGCGGGATCCAAGCTTGAGTTTTCAAGCCTGCAAATGATTGAAGGTCATCGAACTGGTGTTTTCCGCCGGGAACCACCTGGCCTGCAATCTATGCCCGGATATAGTCAGGAACTTGCTGAACAAACGGAACGTGTTGTGGATTTCTTAAAAGAAACTCGCAAACAAATCCGTGAGTTTAGTCGTGAAGAAGAGCATGGATATCGTCATCAGATGAAGCATGCTTTGAAAAACCTGCATCATATGCGGGCCTTCGCTTAAACTTCAGAGAGGCATATCAGGACGCTGATGTGCCTCTTTAAATAATCGGGTCAGAAGCTGAACACCCGGACCAGACACATCGCCATGGGGTAGCACCAAATGCAGGGGCACAACTCGGGTTAAGTCCATCTCCCCCTCCAGAGCGACGAAATCATCTTCTTTTTCAAAAATCTCTTCCGGAGCCCAGCAGAAACCTTGACCGCAGCGCATAATCTCTTTCGCTTGATAAAAGCTATCAACGGTCCAGCGTTGTTCTGAGCGGAGCCAACCGGGAGCGGGATCCCGCTGTGCGGGGGCATTGTCACGGATCACAACCTGCAAATGGTCTCTTAGTTGGCGAACAGTGGTCAGGCTGTTTTTTTGATGGAGTGGGTTCGTTTTATGAACAAAAGGTCGAAGCCTTTGTACCATCAAGGGGTGTCCCAAAAAGCCGGTTGGGACAAGGGGGGTGATCACGATGTCGGCTTGTTTCTGTCGAATTGTATGAACGGCCCCTTGCAAGACCACTTCCTTGATTTGTAGGCGGGATGTACTGTTTTCTGCGTAAAATTGCGTTAAAATAGGAGGCAGATATCCTTTTGGATAAACATTCTCAATGGCAAGGGTGATCTCTGTCTCCCACCCTTCATCCAGAAGGCCCGCCAATTTTTCAATATTTTCCGCCTCTTCGATCAGGTTCTTGGCATGCCGGTGCATGACCTTGCCAATTTCCGTCAAGGTCAGAGATTTCCCCTGAACCTCGACCAGCTTCACAGCCAATTGATCCTGTAGTTTCGTCACCGCATGATGAAGTGATGAATGACTACGGTTGAGGATTTCTGCAGCCTTGGCGTAGCCCCCGTGATCAATCACGGCGCAGAAAATCTGCCATTGGTTCAAAGATATCTTTAACATTCAATTGTCTATAATTTCGAAAATAATAGACGAATTATACCAATTTTGTTGTCGAAAATAAAATATATATTGGTTTCATCAAACGAACACTCTTGATGAAAATTGGATGGGTGACATGGAAAAATTAAACGACATCGTTGGACTGGTTGGCCGTATTCTTCTAGCGGCTCTTTTCATCCCTGCGGGTTATAGCAAAATCGGTGGTTATGAAGGTACGCAAGGTTATATGGAAGCCATGGGCGTTCCGGGTTCTTTATTGCCGCTTGTAATTCTGGCTGAGCTTGGCGGCGGTATTGCACTTCTGCTTGGTTTTCAGGCGCGACTTGCCGCACTTGGCCT
>JAEPMY010000066.1 GCA_017643685.1 Sneathiella sp. | reverse complement strand
GGCTGTGGAAGGGGTAAGCGAAACGGCAAAAGCTGAAGCTGACAACTCTGATACAGAGGAGAAAGCCGAAGAGAAGCCAAAACGCCGCCGCCGGACCAAGAAAACCGAAGAGGCTGAAAAATCTGACGCTGCTGATAAAGACGCAGAGGCAGACGAAAAGCCGAAAAAACGGACCCGCGCCCGGAAACCAAAGAAAGCTGAAGACGCTGATAAAGCAGAAACCAAGCCTGCAAAAGAGGCTGTTAAGGCGGAAGCTGCACCAGCTCCTGCTCCTGCGGTGGAAGCGCCAAAAGAGCCTGCTAAGCCGTCTATTCCAGAAGCACCTGTCTCCTCTGTTGAGACAGTGGTGAAAGATGCCTCTGCAACACCTAAGACTGCTCGCCGCAGTGGTTGGTGGAGTAAGAAAGGTAGCTAAGTCCTAGCTTCATGCATTAAAAAAGGCCGCTGTCATCAGCGGCCTTTTTTGTGTCTGTTTAACGCGATAACTATTTCAGCCAAGCCCGAAGGGCTTCAACCGCCCCTTCCATCTCGCTATAGGCACCAGCAAAAGAAAGCCGGATATATTCATGACCGCGATGCGGGTCAAAATCGATCCCCGGCGTTGCTGCAACACCGCATTCACTAAGCATCTTTTGACAAAATGCCATGCTGTCATCTGTCAGGTGGCTGACATTCGCGTAAATATAGAAGGCCCCATCAGCGGCCGCCAATTTATCCAAACCAATCTTTGGCAATTCCCGAAGCAGCAACTCCCGATTTTTGGCGTAGGCATCAATATACCCTCTCACCTCATCTTCGCAGTCAAAGGCAGCAACGGCGGCATGCTGACTAACAGCCGGAGCGGAGATAAACAAGCTTTGCGCCAGTTTTTCAACCATTGGCACCAACTGTTCCGGAACCACCATCCAACCAAGACGCCATCCCGTCATTGAGAAATACTTAGAGAAGGAATTAATAATCACCACATCATCCGTATATTGAAGCGCGGTGACCGCATCCTGCTCGTAAGTCAGTCCGTGGTAAATCTCGTCAGAGATAAAGCTGATCTCTTTCTCGGCACAATAACCAATGAGTTTTTCAAGTTCTGCCGGTGTCAGCATCGTTCCCGTTGGGTTTGCCGGACTTGCAACCAGCAGGCCATCGATTTGGCCAGGTAGCTGATCCATCAACGCTGGTGATGGCTGAAAATTTGTCTCAGGGCCGCAAGGCAGACCAACAGCCTCAATATCAAGAGCGCCCAGAATATTACGATAAGCCGGATATCCAGGTTCAGCCAAAGCCACCCGATCCCCCGTTGAGAAAAGCGACAGGAATGACAGCAAAAAGCCTGTGGAGGATCCGGTTGTCACAACAACCCGAGAAGGATCCAGATCCACATTGTACATTTTGCCATAATGATCCGCGATAGCCCGGCGAAGGGGCGGAATACCCAATGCCTCAGTATAGCCAATCGGCTGATCTTTCAGCGCCTTTGCGGCTGCCTCCAACACGGCTTTTGGTGCCGATGTAGCGGGTTGCCCCACCTCCATATGAAAGATGCGTTTTCCGTCCGCCTCAAGCTTGTTGGCGGCTTTCATCACTTCCATAGCGTAAAAAGGGCTGACCTCGCCCCGATTGGCAATTTTCACTTCTGCACCTGTAACTTGATACGATTAGCGTTGAATGAGTGACAGACCATACCCCCGGCGATCCGCGCGGGATTGGCAGTTGAAAAGCTTACCCAATGCGCAATAAACCGCATTGACCTGCCCCAAACGCTGCACTTCAACGGCAACCGGATGTGAACTGCTCAGCGCCTGAATCTCCGACTGATTGACACCTTTCTCAAACAGCAACGGCAACCCCGGCCCCATAGAGAAAGCCCGAGACGCATTCAAAGACGCTTCCAGGCTCTGGTCTTTTGCAAAAACGCCGAGGGTGGAATAAACCACACCCAATGTGCCTGCGGCCCCGCCGCTGCCACCAGCGGCATAATAGAAATCATTATTCGGCTCGTTGACAATCAGCATTGGCGACGTTGGAAACTCCCCCTCACCCGGCTCCAGAACAGGGGCAAGCGTGATGCCTGTAACCCGGCCCATCTTACCGGTGCCAAACGGTTTCCCCATGCCCACGCTACAGGCAACGGCGTTACCTTCTTTATCAGCGGTCACAAAGGATGTGTTAGCGCCCTGCCCGAACGCATTGCTGCTGGCGTAGCCTTTAAAGACCTCTGCCGCGGCGGGAACCATTTTGGAAAGTGGCAACTCCTGCTCAAGCTGCAAGAAGCCCTTGCCGCTGAAAACAGATTCCCAAATCCGCTGCATCGCCTCGCCCTGCGGGCCATTTGAAATGCCAACTGTCAGCACATCGAAATTAAATTTACGCGCTTCCTGCCAAACCGGACGATAGTCAATCAGATCGCGGGTGACCATATTCCCGCCGGCCTGATTGACTTCTTCAACAAAAGATCGGGCGAGCGCACCGCCATAGAAAAATGCACCGCCCTTGGAGCGGATGTTTGTCAAAACGCTGGAGAGTCGAATTTGCTCAATCCGGGTGCCTTCTTTTTTCAGGCTACCATCTTCATTTTTGTAAATTTCTTCCAGACGGTCATCCATGCGAAGGCTGCGACCGGCATTCAACATGGCGACATGCTGGGCGCGCGAAATGCTCTCCCCAAAGTTGGCCAATTTCTCTGCTGGTGCCACCAATGAGCCCCACGGCAATTTACCGTAGCGCGCATGCAGCGCTGCGAACCCTCGGATATTGCCGGGAATACCAATCTCACCGCCATTTTCCGGGCGTCCAATTGGGAAGCTGATGGTCTGAAGGGCGTTGTCTTCGTTGTTATACACAACGCATTCACCGCCGCCGCCAAGAGAAGCCGCAATCGGATATGTCACCGACATTGTGAAATAAGCGGCCGTTGCCGCATCCGCGGCGTTGCCGCCTGCGGATAGAATATCCTGCGCAATCAGAACGGCCCGAGGCTCATCCGCGGCGATACCACCAAGCGGCCCCTCAACACTATCAATGACCCCAAGCTGTTCCTGTTCGGATGACTCGCAACCAGCAATCGCCAGTATTGACCCAACCGCAAAGGTGGTCGCCAAACGTGACCATTGACGTGTGGTCATACAGTTCCTAACTTTACAGGATAAACTAGGGGTAAGGTTCTTGATTAAGCGCATATTTATATCTTTTTCGATCTTTCTGGTCATGGTCTTCCAGACACAGATGGCGATGGCCCAATCTGGGCTCTCATTCATCCGTGATGCTGAAATTGAGCATACCCTGCGATCCTACGCAACCCCTCTCTTTACCTCGGCCGGACTAAATGCGCAGGACGTTTCCATCCATCTGGTCAATAGCAACGTGATTAACGCATTTGTTGCAGGTGGACAGCGCATGTTCTTCTTTACCGGGCTGCTGGAACGGGTCGAAAATCCGGACCAGTTAAAAGGCGTTATCGCCCACGAAACCGGGCATATTGCGGGCAGTCACCTGGCCCGCACACAAGAAGCGCTTCGAAATGCGTCGACCAAATCCATTCTGGGATATCTGCTTGGCGCCGCTGTCATTTTCGCAGGCGGCGGTAAAGCGGGCGCTGCCGTTATTGGCGGTGCGCAAGGGGCGGCGCAGAAATCTTTCCTGAAATACAGCCGGGAACAGGAATCATCTGCAGACCAGGCGTCCATGAAATACCTGCAGGATACGGGCACCTCTGGCCGCGGAATGGTGGAATTTTTACGCATTCTGGGCGAGGAGGAAAATATCCATTACGGGAAAATCGATCCTTACTGGCGCAGTCACCCGATCAGCAGCGAACGTATCAATGCCCTTGAAAACCAAGTTAAACAATCCCCGTACAAGGACAAAAGATCACCCCGTAAAGATGTCATCGCTCTCGAACGCATGCAGGGGAAACTCTACGGCTTTACAAAGGGTTACCGCAAAACGTTAAGCAAATACCCTGATAGCGATCAATCCATTGGTGCCCGCTATGCCCGGGCGATCGCCTATTTCAAATACCCAAATATCGAAAAGGGATTAATCGAGATAGACAGCCTTTTGAACGAGTTTCCGACGGACCCCTATTTCCATGAACTTAAAGGTCAGATGCTGTATGAAAATGGGGATCCTTACGGCGCTGTTCCGAGCTTGAAAATCGCGGCTGAGTTCGCCCCATATGAGCCGCTGATCCTTACCCTCTACGGTCAGGTACTTCTGGCGACGGGAGATGATCATTATCTGAACGAAGCTGCCAGCATTCTTCGGAATGCGGTGGCGTATGATCCTAATAACGCCACCACATGGAACCAGCTCGCCATCGCCTATAACCGCCTTGGTGATATTGGAAATCTGTCTCTTGCAACGGCGGAGCGGTTTGCTTTGCTCGGTCGTTGGGATAAGGCTATCTTCCATGCCAAACGCGTGCAGGAGAATATGTCTCCCGGCTCTCCCGGTTATTTGCGGGCCGATGATATCATTACATTTGCAAGCCGCCGGCTGTCTAACTAACTCTTCACATCCTTGTGCATTGAAGGATGTGAAAATCCAATTACTGTAAAGAACAACAACATCTTAATCTGGGACTATCAACCATTATGGATAAAAACCGCTTTCCGCCGACAGTAACGGCTGCCCTCTTTCTGCTGATTTTTGGCGCACTTGGCTATCTTTTCTATCGTGGCATCGGGGCAAATGACTTGTCCGGTCAGGCTGCGGCGCAGGATCAGCAATTTGGCCAACAAGTGCGGGCCTATTTGCTGGAAAATCCAACTGTCTTGCGTGAAGTGATCACCAAACTTCAGGTGACAGAGGCACAGGAAACCCAAAACCGCCAACAGCAGATGCTGAGCCAGTTTAAAGGCGAAATCGAAAATGATGGTTATAGCTATGTCGCGGGTAACCCTGACGGTGATGTGACAATCGTTGAGTTTTTCGACTATCGCTGTGGCTACTGTAAAAAAGTCTATGCTGATCTAATGAATGTTGTCAAAGAAGACGGTAATATCCGCTTGGTTTTAAAAGAGTTTCCAATTCTGGGTGACGCTTCCGTTTTGGGGGCACGCGCTGTAATGGCTGCGGAAAATCAGGGCAAATATATGGAGTTCCATAGCGCTTTGATGGAGCTGCGCGGTAACATCACCGAGACACGGATCATGGCCATGGCGGCACAGTTTGATATGGATGCGGAAAAGCTCGCGGCTGACATGAAGTCGGAGGACATCACCACCAAGATCCGCCGCACTTATGATCTGGCTCAGGCGCTAAGCATCACAGGGACGCCAGCCTTTGTCATTGGGGATCAGTTGGCACCGGGTGCCATCCCCGCAGGACGTCTGAAACAGTTGGTTGCGGAAGCGCGTGAAAACGCAGCTAAATCCGCAACCAACTAAGCCCCCCCGGGATTTGAGAGATTATCTGGATCAGATGACGCCGCGGCGCATCTGATCCAGTTCAATAGATTCGAACAAAGCCTGGAAGTTACCCTCACCAAAGCCTTCGTTGCCTTTTCGCTGGATCAGTTCAAAGAAAATCGGACCGATCACATTCTGAGTGAAAATCTGCAACAGCAGTCCCTGCCCGTCAGTTGGGGCTCCATCCAGCAGAATACGGCGCTTCTTCAGCTCGTCTGTATTCTCACCATGATCCTTCACCCGCTCATCAAGCAGATCATAGTAAGTATCTGGCGTGTCTTGGAAATTCACGTTTTTGGTCCGCATGGTATCAACGGTGTCATAGATATCATCCGTGCCAAGCGCGATATGCTGAATACCCTCACCCCGATACGCGTCCAGATATTCCTGGATCTGTGATTTATCGTCAGAGCTTTCGTTGATCGGAATACGGATTTTACCGCAAGGGCTGGTCATCGCCTTACTTTTCAGACCTGTCAGCTTACCTTCAATATCGAAGTAGCGGATTTCCTTGAAGTTAAACAAACGTGTGTAGAACTCCGCCCACTCATCCATACGGCCGCGATGCACGTTATGTGTCAGATGGTCGATATATGTGAGGCCTGCCCCTTTTGGATGACGCTCTTCGCCTTCTTCGAAAATGAAGTCCACATCATAGATGGACCCTTTATCGCCGTAGCGGTCCACCAGATAGATCAATGAGTCACCAATCCCTTTAATTGCCGGGATTTTCAGCTCCATCGGACCCACTTCTGATTCGACCACCCACGCGCCCAGTTCCTTTGCGCGGGCAACGGCCTTCGCCGCATCTTTGACACGGAATGCCATTGCACAGGCGCAAGGTCCGTGAATACGGGCAAAAGACTGCGCAAAGCTGTCTGGTTCTGCATTGATGATGAAATTAACGTCTCCCTGACGGTACAGGGTGACATCTTTGGAACGGTGCTTCGCAACCGGGCGGAAGCCCATGCTTTCAAACAGGGCACCAAGCGCTGCCGGATCTGGCGCAGCATATTCTACAAATTCGAAACCATCGGTTTCCATCGGATTTTCCCAGAGATCTGGCACCGTAATTCCTCCATCCTGAATTTAATCTGGTATTTAGTTACATCTGCAACTATTATTTAGAAGTTGTTCTTTTCAGAGCCAAAAGTCAAGATGTCCTTATGAAAAAAGATAAAGCCCACCTCAATCTGCAGCGCTTCCTGCCCTACCGCCTGACAAAACTGTCTGGAATAATCAGCCGGTCGCTGGCACAGCGCTATTCTGATCAGTTTGATCTGACCATTCAGGAGTGGCGGATTGTCGCTATTTTGGGCGAACGTCCGGGCCTGACCGCGCGGGAAGTTGGGGAATTGTCTTCCCTTGATAAAGTGAATATGAGCCGCGCCATTGATCGCCTTGAAAAGGCTGGCCGGCTGGAGCGGAAAGTCATTGCGCGCGATCGCCGCTCTTTCGCGCTGCACCTCACCAATAAAGGCGAGGAAGTCCTGCAGCAGATCATTCCATTGGCCGAAGATTATGAAGCCAATCTTCTCTCCTCGTTCAGTGAGGCCGAAATTGAAGTGCTGGATCGTTTTCTAAATCAACTTGATAACAGTGCTGATATGCTCTCTCCGGTCACAAAAAAGGCGGCTGAATAGCCGCCTCTTCCGTTTAAACTTTTGATCAGCCTTAAATCAAGCCAGCAAGCGGTGAGCTTGGATCAGCGTATTTCTTACGCTCCATCCGGCCAGCCAGGAATGATTTCCGCCCTGCATTAACCGCATCTTTCATGGCCGCCGCCATCAGAACCGGGTTTTTCGCGTGCGCAATCGCGGTATTCATCAGAACACCGTCACACCCAAGCTCCATCGCAATCGTGGCGTCTGAGGCTGTTCCAACACCGGCATCAACGATCACGGGCACTTTCGCCTGATCTTTAATAAGACCAATGCCAACAGGGTTTTGAATACCAAGACCGGATCCGATAGGCGCCCCCAGTGGCATAATCGCGACGCAGCCCATATCTTCCAGCTCCTGACACATGATCGGATCATCAGAGCAGTAAACCATGACTTTGAAGCCCTCACTGATCAGAACTTCGGCGGCCTGCAATGTCTCCCGCATATTCGGGTACAGAGTTTTCTCATGTCCCAGAACTTCCAGTTTTACAAGATCCCAACCACCTGCCTCACGGGCCAGACGCAAGGTCCGCAGCGCCTCATCAGCGGTGTAACAAAAGGCAGTATTTGGCAAATATGTGTATTTCTTAGGATCTACATAATCCACCAGCATTGGCTGGCTGCGATCGGTGATATTCACGCGGCGCACGGCAACGGTTACCATATCGGCGCCGGATGCCTCGATTGCCAGCTTGGTTTCCTCAAAATCCTTGTATTTACCGGTCCCCACGATCAGGCGGGATTTCAGCTCCTGCCCGGCGACCATAAACGGATCGTCATTGGCGTCTGTGGTTGTGTTACCGCCACCGATAAAATGAACGATCTCCAGCTTGTCACCGTCGAGAAGCTGCACCTCTCCATAGGTGGATTTCGGGACAATTTCCAGATTACGTTCAATGGCAACCTTTGTGCCATCCAGTTCCAGCTTTGCAAGGAGTTCAGCAATGGTCAGGGCGCTATCATACTGATGCCCTTCGCCATTAATGGTGAGGTTCATTGATTTAACCTTGTTTGTGTTAAGTTAAAACGCGATTCTGCACGGATTATGGTTCGCAGACCGTCCTGATGCAAGTTTTGTCCGGCCGGATGTCATACTTTCTTCATAATAAGTCCCGGTTCGGCTTTATCATCGTTAAAAACTCCTTTATAAGGGTCATTCGAAGCTCAATGGCTATTGGCCTAAACGGAGTGGGAATGGGGAAATCAGTTCTGGTCGTTAATGGACCAAATCTCAATATGCTCGGAACGAGAGAGCCTGAAATATACGGGAAGCTGACGCTTGCCGATATTCAGCGTGCCTGCGAAGATCGTGCAAATGCGCGTGACCTTGGCCTCGGTTTTATGCAGAGCAATCATGAGGGGGAACTGGTAAGTGCCATACAAGGGGCACTTGGAACCCATGATGGAATTGTCATTAATGCGGCGGCTTACACACATACGTCTGTAGCCATTCATGATGCGTTGAAGGCGGTGGGCCTCCCGGTAGTGGAAGTTCACATTTCAAATACGCATGCCCGCGAGGAATTCCGCCACCAAAGTTATATTGCGCCAATTGCCAAAGGAATTATTTGCGGATTTGGAATTGATAGCTATCTATTGGCCATTGATGCACTTGATAATATTTTTCAACAACGGAACTGAAAAGTCGGAACACGATGAGTAAACTGGACATCGACGGAAAAATCATTCGCGAACTTGCGGAAATCATGAACGACACTGGCCTCGGCGAGATTGAGGTTGAAAATGGCGATCACCGCCTGCGGGTTTCCAAAGGATCAACCGGCGTGACCACAACCATTGCTGCGGCACCTGCTGCACCGGTTGCTGCAGCCCCTGCTCCTGTTGCTGCGGCACCTGCCGCTGAAGCAGCACCTTTAGACGCCAGCAGCCACCCAGGCGCGATTAAATCTCCAATGGTTGGCACAGCTTATCTGGCACCTGAGCCGGGCGCGGCCAACTTCATTTCTGTCGGTGACAGTGTTGCACAGGGTCAGACAGTACTGATCGTTGAAGCCATGAAGACAATGAACCCGATCGCAGCACCAAAAGGCGGTAAGGTTGTTGATATTCTGGTGGCAAACGAAGAGCCAGTGGAATTCGGTCAGCCGCTTGTCATTATTGAGTAAGGCGCAGCGGAAACATGATTGAAAAAATCCTGATTGCCAACCGGGGCGAAATTGCCCTTCGCGTACTGCGGGCATGCCGGGAAATGGGCATCAAAACGGTTGCTGTCCATTCCGAGGCAGATGCCGATGCAATGCATGTACGTCTGGCAGATGAAAGTGTCTGTATCGGACCGGCAAGCCCGGCAAACAGCTACTTGAACATTCCATCCATCATCGCAGCAGCAGAGGTGACCAACGCGGATGCCATTCATCCGGGTTACGGCTTCCTGTCTGAAAATGCGAAATTCGTGGATATCGTCACCGCTCACGGCATTAAGTTCATCGGTCCGTCCGCTGATCATATCCGTATGATGGGTGATAAAATCACAGCCAAAGACACTATGAAGAAACTGGGCGTTCCGTGCGTTCCGGGCTCTGATGGTGAGGTTAAAACCATTGAAGAGGCAAAAGAGATCGCGGCTGGCATGGGCTATCCTGTGATCATCAAAGCGTCTTCCGGTGGTGGTGGCCGTGGTATGAAGGTTGCCGAAAGCGAAGCAAATATCGCCGAAGCGTTCTCTTCTGCCCGTGCGGAAGCCAAGCTGGCCTTTGGTGATGACGCGGTCTATATCGAGAAATATCTCAAAACCCCACGTCATATTGAAATCCAAATTCTGGCGGATGGTCAGGGCAATGTTGTTCATTTGGGCGAGCGGGATTGCTCTTTGCAGCGCCGCCACCAGAAAGCACTGGAAGAGACACCCTCTCCTGCGCTGAATGATGAGCTCCGCGCTGACATTGGTAACAAATGTGCCGATGCGATCCGCGAAATGAACTACGAAGGTGTTGGGACGATTGAATTCCTTTATGAAAATGAGGAATTCTACTTCATCGAGATGAACACCCGTCTTCAGGTGGAGCATCCGGTAACGGAAATGATCACCGGCCTTGATCTGGTTCGTGAGCAAATCCGTGTTGCCAATGGTGAGAAACTGACACTGACACAGGATGATATTTCATTCTCCGGTCATTCCATTGAATGTCGTATCACGGCGGAAGACCCAGTAACTTTTGCGGCCTCACCGGGTCCGGTTCTGGAATATCACGCACCGGGTGGTCTTGGTGTTCGGGTGGATAGCGCGCTTTATTCCGGCTATTCCGTCCCACCATATTATGACAGCCTGATCGCGAAGCTGATCGTTCATGGCGCAAACCGCGAAGAGTGTATTTCCCGTTTGAAACGCTCCCTCGACGAATTTGTGGTTGGTGGTATCAAAACAACAGTTCCCCTTCATCAGGAACTGATGACAAATGAAGACTTCCAAAAAGGGGATTACACAATTCACTGGTTGGAAGAATTTCTGGCGGCAAAAGGTCAATAAGTCTGATCTGGCAGCGGTATGACTGTTCTAACACCGGAAATACTGCTGACCGCCTACACGCACGGGATTTTTCCCATGGCCGAATCCCAGGACGACCCGGAATTATTCTGGGTCGATCCTGAACGGCGCGGCATCTTCCCCCTCGATGATTTTCATCTGTCGCGCAGTATGCGAAAATTCATCCGCAGCAATCCCTTTCACGTCACCGTTGATACTTGTTTTCGCAAAGTCATGAAAGCTTGCGCAGAACCTGCAAAAGATCGCGAAAATACGTGGATTAATCGTCCAATTCTGGATCTCTATACCGAATTGCACCTGCAGGGAAATGCCCATTCCGTCGAAGTCTGGCGCGACGATAAAATGGTTGGCGGACTTTATGGCGTGTCATTTGGTGCGGTCTTCTGCGGGGAGAGCATGTTCTCTCGCGAGAGTAACACGAGTAAACTCGCCCTCGCCTATCTGGTCGCTCGTTTAAACGCTGGCGGCTTTAAATTGCTAGATACGCAGTTCCTAACAGATCATCTGGCGTCTATGGGGGCTATTGAAATCTCACGGGAAGAATATCATCGGCGCCTTGATCAGGCCGTGAATTTAGAGGCGGATTTTTATTCTTTGGAGGGTGATGCGTCACCGGATGACATCATACAGTCAATCACCCAAACATCATAAACCGGATGCTCAAGCGCATTCAGCGCCGGACTTGATGCAAACATCCACCCCATAAATAAGAGCTGTTCGTCCTCATCTTGTGGGGTTTCACGGATTTCAAGAAAGGTTGTCGTCTCTGGGGTTTCTTCCGGGGGACGTTTCAGACATTTGCGAACGGTCAAATCCAGTGTCCCAAATCGCAATGTTTCCCCAATCGGAATTTCCAAATCCTGCGTCCGGCCCATCACTTTATCAAGTGCCCGCAACTTAACCGCCGCCCCTTCCATATAGTCGGCATGGGCGGTACCTGCACAAAGCCCGGCAAGTGCAGCACCAATTGTCAGAATTTTGGAAAATGCTTTAATCACGACCTTAAACGATTACTAATCGTCATTTGTGGCGCTAAAAATCGCCTGACCGATCAGGTCCATCAAGCTGACAGAGCTTTGCGTGAAGGTAATCTCATCACCGCTTGCCAGAATGTCTTCTGATCCCCCCGGCTCCAGATCAAGGTAGCTGCCACCCAAAAGGCTTTCGGATGCAATCTTTGCGGCACTGTCATCTGGTAGCTGAATTTTGTCATCAATGCTGATGCCAATAACGGCACGGAAACTGTCAGTATCCAATGTCTGACTGGTCACGGTGCCAACTTTAATACCGCTCATGCGAACGTCACTGCCAACCTGCAAACCATCCACCTGATCAAATTTGGCAATCAGGTTCAGGCCGTTACCGCCCGCGCCCAGATCAGCCGTGCGATAGGCAAAAATCAGGAAAATCGCCGCAAAGGCGAGAACAACAGCCCCGATAATGGTTTCAACAATGTTATTTCCCAAAACCAACCCCCTTCTCGGTCAGGTCAAACAGCGATAAGGACCTTTATGAAATACAGGTCCGGCGAAAGTATGGCAGCTTATTCAGGCTTCCACGCTTCGTAGTCAGCCGTACTTTTCTGACGCTGTCCCGGCTTCACAACAGAGCCGCCCGGATGATAGGCGAAATCCGTACCGGTCAGATTTGGAAGATGCTGATCTTCCCATTCATTTTTCTGCAGGCTCTGTTCGGTAGGCAGTTTGTTTGTCGTGTAATGCAACCAGATGTGCCACGCAGCCGGCACCTTGGAGGCTTCCGGTTTGCCTTTGTAGATAACCCAGCGACGCTCCCGTCCCAGAGGACCAGTTGGTTTTCCTTTTTCCTTATAGTAACGGTTGCCAAACTCGTCTTCACCGACAAGTTCACCCTTACGCCATGTAAAAAGTCGTGTACCAAGCGTCGCCATTATCTTCTCTCTTCTCAGAAAACATACAGAGTTTCAGGGGAATATGTCACCGTCACACTCTCTCGTCCAGTCTAACTTTAATAGTTTAAAGCAAAAATTTGGTAAACGGGCGCCACTGTCACAAGTCAGATTCACTTCCCTCCAATTTATTGCGAACGATTCTTAAAAACTGGCGATTTTGAAGCTCCCTTCCACGCCTGTTTGGGACAGTTGTGATTTTTTTGCTGCTGCGTGCTTTTGACGCACCATTCTGGAAGTGTCAAAAAACTGCCATATCCACTTCATCTAGCCTAATTTATGAGCATCCGCACAATATATTGTAAGGATAGAATCGTTGACAGGCGCATTTTCTGGTCGTTACAGTCTAGTGGCTTGCGGGGAGAGCATACACAATATCTGGTGCAGCAGGGTGCTATATGCCCAGGTGATGTCCCCCATTTGCGATAACAATTACACTTTTTGATATTGGGGTCATCAATGCGGATTTCACGTCGGTTTACAGATGCTAATTCATCTCCTTATGCGAAAATCAAATTCAAACAGGCGACGAGTGAGATCAGGAATCCAGATGGCTCGGTAGTTTTCAAACTCGACAATATCGATGTACCTGCGGAATGGTCACAGGTGGCTTGTGACATCATCGCCCAGAAATATTTCCGCAAAGCAGGCGTTCCAGCACACCTGAAAAACAAAGATGAAGACGGCATTCCAACATGGTTAGCCCGTCAGGTCCCCGATGAAGACGCCCTCGCCGATCTGCCAGAGAATGAGCGCTTTATCGGTGAAACATCCGCGACGCAGGTTTTCGACCGTCTGGCTGGCACTTGGACATACTGGGGCTGGAAAGGTGGCTACTTTGACACCGAAGCCGACGCAGAAGCCTATTTTGATGAAATGCGGTTTATGCTCGCCAAGCAGATGGGCGCGCCAAACTCCCCGCAGTGGTTTAACACTGGTCTGCATTGGGCATATGGCATTGAAGGCCCTGCGCAGGGTCACTCCTATGTGGATTTTGAAACTGGCAAGCTGAAAAAATCCGTAAACTCTTACGAACACCCACAGCCACATGCCTGCTTCATTCAGTCCGTGGATGACGATCTGGTCAATGAAGGCGGTATCATGGACCTTTGGGTTCGGGAAGCACGCCTCTTTAAATATGGATCTGGTACAGGCACGAACTTCTCCAACATCCGAAGCGAAGGCGAATCTCTCTCTGGCGGCGGTAAATCCTCCGGCCTGATGAGCTTCCTTAAAATCGGTGACCGGGCTGCCGGCGCGATTAAATCCGGCGGCACAACCCGCCGCGCTGCGAAAATGGTGACACTGGACGTCGATCACCCGGATATTGAAGAATATATCAAATGGAAAGCCGTTGAAGAGCAGAAGGTTGCCGCCCTCGTCTCTGGCTCCAAACTATGCGCCAAACATCTTGGCGATGTGATGAAGGCCTGCCACGAAATCGAAGGCGATGAAGCGTTCAACACAGCCGAAAATCCATCCCTGAAAAAAGCGATCATTGGTGCCCGTAAAGCCATGGTGCCTGAAAACTATATTCAGCGCGTCATCGAGTTTGCCAAGCAAGGCTACACAGATATCGAATTTTCGACCTACAATACCGATTGGGACAGCGAAGCGTATCTCAGCGTATCCGGTCAGAACTCCAACAACTCCGTTCGTGTCACGGATGAGTTTTTGAAAGCCGTTCAGGATGACAGCGAGTGGAAACTGATCCGCCGCGTCGACGGCGAAGTTGCCAAAACCGTCAAAGCTCGTGACCTTTGGGAAATGATCGGTGAAAGTGCATGGCAGTCTGCGGACCCGGGCCTGCAGTATGATACCACCATTAACGATTGGCACACCTGCCCGCAAGATGGCCGTATCAATGCGTCCAACCCATGCTCTGAATATATGTTCCTGGATGATACGGCTTGTAACCTTGCATCCCTGAACCTGATGAATTTCCGCCGTGCGGATAAGAGCTTTGACATTGAAGGCTTCGCCCACGCGTGTCGCCTGTGGACGGTGACGCTGGAAATCTCTGTTCTGATGGCACAGTTCCCATCCGAAGAGATTGCCAAACTGTCCTACAAATTCCGCACCCTTGGTCTTGGCTTTGCCAATATCGGTGGTCTGCTGATGTCCATGGGTCTTTCATATGACAGTGACGAAGGCCGTGCCCTTTGCGGGGCCATCTCTGCGCTGATGACTGGCACCTCTTATGAGACAAGTGCTGAAATGGCAGAAGAGCTGGGTGCGTTCCCCGGTTACAAGAAAAACGCCAAAGATATGCTGCGGGTTATTGCAAATCATCGCAATGCGGCCTTTGGGGCTCCAGCGGCTTATAAAGGCCTGTCCGTTGATCCGGTTGCCCTTGATATTGCCAACTGCCCGGATGCAGATCTTGTCAAAGCCGCCCAGCATTCATGGGATCGTGCCTATGCCCTTGGGAAAGAGCATGGCTATCGCAATGCACAGTCCACTGTAATTGCGCCAACCGGCACCATTGGTCTGGTCATGGACTGCGACACAACTGGTATTGAGCCCGATTTCGCAACTGTGAAATTCAAAAAACTGGCAGGTGGCGGTTACTTCAAAATCATTAACCGCACCATCCCGGAAGCCCTTCGCAAGTTGGGTTATGATCGCGATCAGGTCGATGACATTATCGCCTATGCGGTTGGTCATGGCACGTTGGAAGATGCCCCGGGCGTCAATCATTACAGCCTGCGTGAAAAAGGCTTCACAGATGACGCGATTGAAGCGATCGAGCAAGGCCTCGGCACCAGCTTCGACATCAAGTTTGTGTTCAACAAATTCACACTGGGCGAAGAGTTTTGCACGGATGTGCTTGGTCTAAACGCAGATGATCTGAACGATTACAATTTTGATCTGCTACGGGCCATTGGATTTACAAAACAGGAAATTGAAATTGCCAACGCCTATTGCTGCGGCACCATGACTGTTGAAGGGGCCCCTCACCTGAAAGAGGAGCATCTTTCTGTCTTTGATTGCGCCAACCCATGCGGCCGTATCGGCAAGCGGTATCTGTCCGTTGATAGCCACATCCGCATGATGGCTGCCAGCCAGCCATTTATCTCTGGCGCTATCTCAAAAACCATCAACATGGCCAATTCCAGCACAGTTGAAGACTGTAAGAGCGCTTACATGCTGTCCTGGAAACTGGGCCTGAAAGCAAATGCGCTTTACCGCGATGGCTCTAAGCTGAGCCAGCCTCTCTCCGCGATTTCGCTGGATGAGGAGGATGAAATGGAACTGGAAGAAGTGGCCAAGGAAAGCCCGGCTGCTGCCAGCACCATTATTGCGGAACGCATTGTTGAAAAGGTTGTCTCCGGCCGCCGCAAACTGCCGACACGCCGTAAAGGCTACACACAGAAAGCAGTTGTCGGCGGCCATAAAGTTTATCTTCGCACAGGCGAATATGACGATGGATCCATCGGTGAGCTGTTTATCGATATGCATAAAGAAGGCGCAGCCTTCCGCAGCTTGATGAACAACTTCGCGATTGCCATCTCCATTGGCCTGCAATATGGCGTGCCGCTCGAAGAATTTGTTGAAGCTTACACCTTCACACGGTTTGAGCCATCCGGGATTGTGGAAGGCAATGATGCGATCAAGATGTCCACATCAATTCTGGATTATCTGTTCCGTGAACTGGCGATTTCCTATCTCGGCCGAAATGACCTGGCCCATGTGGATCTGGACGATATTCGTACAGACGCCATTGGCGGCGGCGAAGCGCAGGCCGAAATCAGTGAAGACGAAAGCATTCAGGAAGCAAATGCTTCTTTGAATAACGTGATTAACCTGACCTCTACCGGTTATGTCCGCTCTAAAAAGCTGGAAGTTTTGCAAGGTGGTCTGTCCAACATGACCATGCAAATGGCGAGCGGCGCGGCAACACCAAGCGTGGGTGCGTCAACGACAACCACGGCATCCGTTGCGGCAAGTGCCACTGTTACCAAAAGTGCCAGCAGTACAGGCGGCAGCAGCCGTATGGACAAAGTGATGGAGGCCAGAATGAAAGGTTACGAGGGTGATAGCTGCACCGAATGTGGCAATTTCACACTCGTTCGGAATGGAACCTGTATGAAATGTGACACTTGCGGATCAACTAGTGGGTGTTCCTGATCATAAAACGACGCATACGCTGATCACATACTGGTTCTGATAGGCTTCCGTGATATCCCTAGTCGGAAGCCGCATGAGGGGGCGCTTCAGTAACGGGGGCTTTTCGTCCGGCCCCATAGGGGGACTGAAGCACCGTAGAGTATAGTGATTAGTTGAGTAAAATTTAGGCTTGGACCTTTCTGCTACGGGTCCAAGCCTTTCTTTTTTATGGAGTATTTATGCCCAGCCGGTTTTATAACCTTTACGGCGGGCATTCATGGTCAAAGACCGCTTGGCGCGCGGTGCATCAATTTCCGGCAGCGGCTTACTAAAGAACCACCCTTGCCCATATCCAACCCCCATGGCCCTGAGCAGATTGACATGCTCTTTTGTCTCAACCATTTCGGCAATGGTTCCGATTTTCAAGTCCTGACAAAGCCGAGAAATACTCTTCAAAATTGCGCGGTCCCGCTCGTTATTAAGGGCATCCCGAACATAGGCACCATCAATTTTTACGAAATCCGTTTGGATTGCCCGGATATATTGGAAGGACGCGGCCCCTGCCCCCATATCATCAAGACTGACATGCAGATTGCGATCGCGAAACCCTTGGATAATGCGATCGGCACGCACCAGATCCTGAATCTGAGAGGTTTCGGTAATCTCGATACCGATATTACCGCTGACATCTTTATTATCGATAATCAATTGGGTGAGTGAGGCAATAAATTCATCATTTTCAATGGAATGCCCAGAGATATTCACGGCAAGATGCGGTGTTTCTTTCCCTTGCGGCTTGAAGCTTTTCAGATATTCCAATGATTTTTTATAAACCGCTAAATCCAGATCGAGAATAATCCCTACCTCTTCGGCGAAGGTGACCGTCTCAAATGGAGACTCTCCCTCTTTAAACCGGCAGAGCGTTTCGTAGTGGTGAACAGACTCGTCGGACAAGTTGACAATTGGCTGATAAACAAGACTAAAATCATGTTTCAAGAACACAGATTTCAGTTTTGAAATCCGGTTCATAGTGCTTTCCATCCGCCCCTGCAAACCATCTGCAAGACTGTCGAATGTGAATTTTCCACCGTCCGCACCAATAAAGCTGTTAATCACAAAGATAAGCGCATTGCTGGCATTTTCCTTGGAGAGATTACCTTTATCCAAGCTCACAGAAGACGGAGTAACCGTCAGACCATGACCGGGAGAGACTTCTTCAGACAGAGTTTCCACTCTTTCCTGAAGGACCTTACTGTCAACGGATTTGCTGTGAAGCACACCATATTTATCGCCATCGATACGGCCTGCGCTATCCCCGCCGAATGAATAGCTGCGGAGCACACTGCCCATCTGCTGGAAGAATTCACTCATGCTCCCTTCAGATGTGGCTTCTGC
>JAEPMY010000029.1 GCA_017643685.1 Sneathiella sp. | reverse complement strand
GTGTCTAGCTGATCCCGAAGGTTAATCACTTCACCTGTTTCAATGACATGTTTATCTGCAGCGATAAACTCATCTGCCACTTGAGGTTCAAAAAGGTCATGGTCTTTTTTACCTAGCATATGTTCGGGCTTCCACCCGAATAGGCGATTAAAACTGTCTCCCGCATGAACATAGCGACCTTCGACATCTTTAATGAAGATATGCGCGTAGCTGTTCTGAACAATTGCCTCTAAGATCGCGGCTTTTTCCCTGGCTTCCCTTTCGGCAATTTTGCGGTCAGTTATGTCCAGAATAATACCAATAAGACCAACTGGAGTACCGTCAGCGCTTTTAATCTGAGATTTGTGGAAAATGACAAATTTCTCTCGGCCCTGTTTGTCTATCACGGAGGTTTCATAAGTTTGGTGACCGCCCTGTTCGAACAAATCCGTATCAGCTTTATGATAGATTGCAGCCTGCTCTCCTGGTGAAATCTCAAAAACAGATTTTCCAATGATATCTTCGCGGGGGCGGCCCAGATACTTTAGAAAGGCATTATTCGCCGCCCTATAGATCATCTTGTCATCTTTGAAAAAGACAGGCGCAGGAATAGCTTCTAGCGCGGCTTCCCAATCACTCAAATGGCTGGGCAAAAAGAGCGAGTCTTTCTCTTTGACGCGAAAGTTGATCAATAGTAGTTCTTCAAGAGCAGTTATACGCAGATCCGCCATCATTTGGGTTTCATTCAGATGAAATCCAATGTCTGTGAAGCTATGGGGTGCTGCTGGGGCGTTTCTAATATCTAAAACTTGGTGTGCAATATCTTTTGCCAGAACCGTAGAGAGATCAGTGACTCCGCGCTTTTGTTCAAGCTCAAGCCAGAAGTCATTTTTATGCAGAATAGTACCGCCGTTTGATACAATTATGGCAGGGTCTGGCGTTACAGAAAGGGCGAGCTTAAGGCCCTCTTGCCGCTCAGAAAACTCTGTTACATTTTGCAGTTCAACTTTGGACATAAAATATCTAACTCGTAAGCGCGGATACGGTGACTGTCTGCTCAGTTTCCAGGTTTGTTTCAAGTGGTAGGAACAGTTCGATGGACGTACCTTCTCCGATAATACTATTCATATGAACAGCACCTTGGGATTGGCCAACAAAACCATAAACCATAGCGAGCCCCATGCCACTTCCTTTTCCAACTTCTTTTGTAGTGAAAAAAGGCTCCATTGCTTTTTTCAGGGTCTCTGAACTCATACCATTTCCGGTGTCCGATACAGTGATCTTGACGAACTGTCCGGCGCTAAGATAGCCAAACCCCAGGTTGGCGGGAACCTCCTGGTTATGGCTTTCTGTCCGAACGGTTAGACGCCCCCCCTCTGGCATTGCATCACGTGCATTGATGCAAAGGTTGAGCAACGCGTTTTCAAGCTGTGTGGGGTCTAGATAGGCTTTTTTAATGTTTGGAGACAAGTCTAACTGAATATCAATCTCTTTACTGAAGGTGCGTTTCAGCATT
Organism: Sneathiella sp.; assembly: GCA_017643685.1. Taxonomy (GTDB): domain Bacteria; phylum Pseudomonadota; class Alphaproteobacteria; order Sneathiellales; family Sneathiellaceae; genus Sneathiella. Next base: position 29,949 of record JAEPMY010000029.1, on the reverse strand, counting down.
TCAGAAAGATCTCTCACCACATCATTTACGTTGATATGTTGAGGATGAAGGGATTGTTTGCGGGAGAATGCGAGAAGTTGCTGCGTAAGCTGTGCGCCTTTTTCTCCCGACAGAATGGCGCGTTTGATAAGTGTGTTAAGCTCAGGCCGATCTTCTAAAGCTTCTTCCACAAGTTCTAGATTGCCGATGATCACCGCTAACAAGTTATTGAAGTCATGCGCGACCCCGCCGGTTAATTGCCCCACGGCCTCCATTTTTTGGGACTGTCTTAACTGCTCAAGGGCGTTCGCAATCTCCAGATCCTTCTTTATTGCCTCACTGATATCTGCTGCAGTTCCAAGATAGCCAGAGAAGTTTCCATCTTTATCGTGCCGAGCCGTACCATAGAAAGAAAGGGTTAGAGTACCTTCCGGGAGGTCAAAGTGAACTCGAACGTCTCGGAAATCGGAGTAGTTTTTTTGAGCTTTCTCTATCGCGTCTCTTTGATTTTCATGGCTATGTAATCGGAGGAAATCAAAAAGATTGCTTCCAGACAGTTTGATGCGACGATTTAGAAGGTCCGTGGTTTCGTCGATAGTCAACAGGCCGATGTTCAACGTTGTATCGGTCTGCCAGAAAATGTCGGAGCTACTTCTCGCTAAAGCTTGGAACATATACATACTGTCGCGGATTTCCCGCTCAGCTTCCCGGCGCCGCCGTAAATTTTCACCAAGCAGTTTATAAGTGTTGTTCACGCCTTTAATCAGGGTTCCAAGCTCGTCTCCCGCATGTTTTTTCGGAACATCAATCAAGCCACTTTCAGGGTTTTCGATATCGATATCCCGAACCTTGCTGGAAAGGTTGGAAATTGGCTTGGTCAGTGTATTGTAAAAAGCGAACAGCAGGATAAAGGTAAGAGAGATATTGCGAAGAAGTCCGGCTGTAAAAACGATTTTGGCACGGTCTAGGAAGTTATTTGCTAGAACATTAGGGTCCAGCTCAATTTCCATAATGCCGACGGTTTGATTGGTGCTGCCTTCCGTCAGATTAATTCGATAGCGCTCTTTCTGAGGGACGATCATTGCTGTGAGCCAGCTGATCTCCCCATCGTCAGTGTCTCGTTGAACGGTAGACAGTAGTTCCTGCTCGCCTGACCCAAATAGGGCGTAAAGTGTAGCTGCTCTCACCTGCGGGTTCTCCATGACCCCGCTTAGAACCTTCTCGGCAAGTTCACCACTCAAATTGTAGGAGGCCTCACTTGCAGGGCCACTCATGGTGTTGAGGATGTGGTGAGCTGTTCTTTCGGTGCTTTGCTTCTCTAGGATAAAGTCATAGCCGAGTTGCGCGGCACTGAATAATAAACCGACAATGATTGCGGCAATCGCAGCTGTTTTTGCCTGTTTAATGGCAAGAGATTGACCGAAAAGCTTTTTCATATATCGATTTACTTATACTAATGCTGACTTTTTTGCTGCAGGTTTTCCTAACATATCACAGAATTGCTTGATTTTGGGTTAATTCATGGTTCGCTTAAGCAGGGCTACAGATTTTCTCAAAAAACCCTTTCCAATTACGGATACAGGCCTTCTCTGTGAAATCGCGGCTATAATCTTCAAACCCTTTATTTTTTAATGAGTTGTTCAGTTTGTGATCTGAGATGACCTGGTTTAACAGCGCGGAGATTTGTTCTGTATTATCGATATCTGCCAGAAGGCCATTCTCACCGTGTTTTATAAATTGGGAAGGGCCTTCTGCTCGGGTAGCGATCATTGGGGTCTTTGAGGCCCATGACTCTAAAATGACGTTTCCAAAGCCTTCTTGTCTTGACGGAAAAAGCACAAAATTTGCGGTGGCCAGTAAGGCTTCTTTGTCGGTTCGCCACCCTAAGAAACGCACGCGGGATTTCAAATTTAAGTCGTCTGTTAAGCTTTCAAGCTCCGATTTAAGGGGGCCATCACCAGCAATCCAAAGATAGGCATCCGGCACATCTTTTAGCGCCTTGATTGCTGTATCCAGGCCTTTGACAGGATGCAAGCGCCCAAGGCAGAGGATCAAAGGTGCGCCTTCTGGGGTGTCAAACTCTGTGCGAGAAACAGCGGGTTCAGGTGACCAACGAATGAAGTTTGGGATGTAATGAGTGCGTTCACGTGGCCACCCCAGCTCTACCATGTAGTCGCAAAGGTGGGGAGTGATACCAACAATATGGTCACATTTCTCGAAATATTTGAGCTTATAATACCCGCCAACGCGCGCAACCCGTTGAAAGTCTCCTTTGGGGGCCATAGATGAAGCACGGCCCATCCAGCTCAGAAAGATGTCGGGCCCAAACTCATTTGCAATTTTCTGAAGTTTTCGAGGGCTTTGAAAATCAAGGCGCCCTCCGAATTTCAGGTGTTCCATCGAAACGCCAGCCTCCTGTAAGCGCTGATCCCGAACGGGGTGAGATCTGGTCACCACATGTTGTTGCAGACCGGCCTGTTGAAATGCTTCGGTCAGCATCACAAAGAAATTTTCTGCGCCGCCATGGCCTGCGCCGCCGATTGCCTGCAAAATTTTCATCTGATCTGTCATTTGTTTAGTCAAAAAAATGGACCGCTCTTTTCAGTGCGGCCCATCTTAGTCGTTTTTGAATTTACGTCAGTTTTTATTTGCGCCTTGGGCGATCCAGATCCCAATCAAATCCCGTTCTTCCTGTGTCATTTCGGTAAGGTTGCCAAGGGGCATCGCATCCGTATCAACAACCTGCTGACGGATCCGGGTAACTTCGCGGAGTATTTCGTCCGCTGTATCGAATTTCACCCCTTTAGGAGCCGGTCGGAAATCTTCGTTACTTGGGTTGGCCGCATGGCAGCTGGCACAGCGTTCAGTGATGATATGCTGAACTTCGCTAAACTGAACCGTTGGGGCGCCGCTTGCGACTTCGCGGTTCGGCGCTGCTAGATAGGCGACAACGAAGAAGAGGATAAAAGCAATTGGCAATAGGACAAAGCCTTGTTTCGCTTTGCCTTGGTTCTTCATGTTAAAGAAATGACGGACAAGAATACCAACAAGCGCCAACCCTGCGAGCACCAGCCAGCCATATTCATGACCAAAGGTGCCTGGATAGTGGTTGCTGATCATGATAAACAGAACCGGTAGGGTGAAATAGTTGTTGTGTAATGACCGTTGTTTAGCTTTCAGACCTGGTGTTGGATCTGGTGCTTCGCCACGTTCTGCTGCGGCGACAAGCGCGCGCTGACCTGGCATAATGATCATCAGAACGTTAGCGGCCATGATAGTGCCGATAATCGCACCCACATGGATATACGCCCCGCGACCGCTAAAGACTTGGGAAAGCCCCCACGCAGCAAGCGTGAGCAGTAGGAAGAGGACAATACCGAACACGCCCTGATGTCTGATCAGCGGAGATTTACAGAGCAAATCATAAATAATCCAGCTACCAACCAGCGAGCCAATCCCGATCAGGATTGCGGTATCGGCTGAAATATCCGCAACAGATCGATCAATCAGATAAATCTCAGCCCCAAAATAGTAAAGGACGGACAGTAGGGCAAAGCCGCTAATCCAGGTGAAGTAAGCTTCATATTTGAACCAGTGCAGGTGGTCCGGCAGGGCAGGCGGCGCAACGCGGTATTTCTGAACTTCATAGAAACCACCCCCATGAATGGCCCAAAGTTCTCCGCCAACACCGGCTTCATCTTTCGGTCCGTCTTTCTTGGGTGGCGTCAGGTTCATATCCAGCCAAATGAAATAGAAAGACGCCCCAATCCAGGCGATGCCAGTAATGATATGTATCCAGCGCAGACCTAGCTGCAACCATTCGACAAAGTCAAAACCCATATTCCCCACTCCTAAAACTTGTCCATCATCCCAATTCAGACAAGCTGTCAGTTTACGGGAATTGCTCTTTCTAAAAAAGATGTATAATAAAAACACACTGTCAAAAATAATTTGAAAATCATATGAGCAGTTTTAAGGACATGGCGGCTTTTGTCGCAGTGGTTGAACAACAAAGCTTTTCGAAAGCAGGGCGGGAGTTAAGGCTCTCGACCGCAGTGGTCAGTGCGCGGGTTGCCAAGTTAGAGCAACATCTCGGGGTGCGCCTTTTGAATAGGACAACCCGTCAGGTTTCCCCGACCGAGGAAGCTCTGGAATTTTACGAAGAATGTAAGAAGATCCTCTCTCAGGTTGAGGTTGCGGAAGCCGTTCTAGCCTCCAGAAAGGCTAGTCCGTCAGGGGCTTTGAGAGTTACAGCGCCGGTGGTTTTTGGCCGTAAATACTTAGCGCCTCTGCTCCGGGATTTTCAAAAACAGGTTCCTGACTTGCAAATCCGGTTATCTTTGACAGACGAATTTGTTGATCTGGTTGCGGATGGGGTGGATGTGGCGATCCGCATTGCACCGTTAAAAGATAGCTCTCTCAAATCTCTTCATCTTGGCGCTAGTCCTCGAATTTTATGTGCTGCGCCACGTTATTTGCGGCAGTTTGGGGAGCCGGAGAGCCTACAAGATCTGTTAAATCATAATTGCTTGCTGCTTCGTTTTCCTGGCTCTTCGCAATTCCAATGGCATTTTGAAGTGGATGGAAAATCACAAGCCATCGCTGTAAAAGGCAACCTTGATAGCAATAACGGGGATGTTATTCGGGATTGGGCGCTCGCAGGGGCTGGGATTGTTCTTAAATCCCGCTGGGAGGTGGCCGAATATCTTGCCAGCGGCGAGCTGGTTCAAATCCTGCCAGCTGCAAGGCCTTTATCTGTGAACATCTCTGCGCTCTACGCAGGGGGCGGTATTCAACCACCTAAAATTCGCCTGTTCCTTGACTTCCTGAAGGAGGGATTTCAGGCTGTGCCTGATTTCTCATCTGCTTCTGGCGGGATATGATGAGGGCTCGCCGGATTATAGAACATGCCAAGTGAGAGGCTCTGCGCAATATTGGACGCCTTCCCGTAAATAAAGTCAGCATCCTCGCTTGAGAACATTTCATCCAGCGTTTCTTTGAACAGGGTAAGCCATTGGCCAAAGTTAGGGGGCACAACTTTTTGCTTTAGGGTGATATGTGCGGCCATTGGATTGCCGGAATACACACCGCTGCTGTTCAGGACAGATGACCAGAAGCGATACATTTTCTGCAAATGGTGATCCCAATTGTCTTGAATGGCATCGTTAAAAATAGGGCCGAGGCTGGGATGGGCGCGGACCTTATCGTAAAAACGGTCTACCATTTCAACGATTTGGTCGTTTTCAATGCGGGTCGGCCTGATCAAGCGACCGGTCTCTGGATCACGAGGATACATTTCTTTTCACCACTCTTTGTATTCCATCGCTAAGTATATTAGCAGCCTCAATAGCATCTGCCTTTGTGACATAACGTCCCAGCCCGATCCGCAGCGTTGCCTGAGTTTGCTTTGCTGAATATCCAAGCGCTTTCAAAACATGCGATGGCTTCCCGCGAGCATCGTTACAGGCGGCGCCGGTTGCCAACACCAGTTCCGGGACTTCTGCGATAATATCTTCTGCCGGGATATCTCCAAATGACAGGCTAATTAGTCCGGGATGACAGCTTTCATCATTTGCTGATCTCAGTTGGATTTCAGCATTTGGGACAAGACGCAAATTGTGCAAAAACGCGTTTTTTAGTGTTTTTATGTGTTCCCAATCGTGTTTTTTTTGTTTTGAAGCAAGCTCGGCAGCGGCTCCGAAACCAGCAATTAGTGCGATGGGAAGTGTTCCGGGGCGCAAATTATACTGTTGCCCGCCGCCATGCAGAAGTGGATTAATCGTCATATCGCGCCGAAGTAAAAGGGCTCCTACACCCTGAGGGCCGTGGATTTTATGGCTGGATAGGCTCATCATATGAGCGCCAGATTCACTGAAATCTAGTTGTTGCCCTATAACCCCTTGCGCCGCATCTATGTGAAAAATGACGTTAAAATTTCTGCAGATAGCCCCAATTTCATTGATCGGTTGTCGAACGCCAATTTCGTTATTTGTAGCCTGAACCGTGACCAGATCAGGTTTTTTGTGTGTTATTTGGCTTTTGAAAGCGTCCAGATCAACACGCCCAGAAGCATCTAGAGGGATGAAATTAATTTGTGTTCCCCGGCTTTCCAAATGGTTTAGTGGCTCCAATATCGCGCTATGTTCGATGGCGGTTGTCAGAACGCATTTTGGGGGTGCCTTCATCCCGTAAATGGCCATGTTGTTAGCTTCGGTAGCACCAGAGGTGAAAATCACCTCATCCGCTTTGGCCCCTGCCAGTCCCGCTATCTGGCGGTGGGCACGGTTAATCGCAGCTTCGACCTCTCTTTTCTGACCCTGGCGCACAGATAAATCCGCCTGCTGCAGATAAGGCGCCATGGCTTCATACGCCTCTGGGGCGAGAGGGGTGGTTGCAAGGGAGTCCAAAAAAAGTGGGTTTGCCGCGCTAAATTCGCTCATTATTGCAGATATTGATCCAGTTTTTTCGACAAAGCTACCTTCTGGTCAGTATCGCAGAATGTGGCAGCGATTCCATTGCGGGCAAGGGTGATGATATCGTCTTTGGAAAGGTCTAAGGCCTCGACGACAGCCAGATAATTTTCAGTAATATACCCGCCGAAATATGCTGGATCATCTGAGTTGATTGTCGCTTTTAAGCCGCTTTGCAGCATCTGCCTAAGAGGGTGCTTTGTCATATCGGTAACACCAGCCAACTTATAATTAGATAAAGGGCAAACGGTCAGGGCAATTTGAATTTCTTTTAAGCGCTGAGTAAGCGCGGCATCCTCAAGACTGCGGTTCCCATGATCAAGGCGATCAATTTTTAGGATATCCAAAGCTTCAATCACATATTCTGGCGGGCCTTCCTCACCCGCGTGGGCAACGAGTTTAAACCCCTCTTCTTTTGCGCGAGCAAAGACACGGGCGAATTTCGACGGTGGATGCCCCATCTCAGATGAATCAAGACCAACTCCAAGTATTTGATCTTTGTAGGGGAGTGCCTGCTCCAGAGTTTCGAAGGCTGCTTCCTCGCTTAAGTGACGAAGGAAGCACATGATCACATGACTGGAAATCCCGTATTTCTCGTTGCCATCGTTAAGGGCACGAGTGATCCCATTGATCACAGTTTCAAATGGGATTCCGCGGTCAGTGTGGCCCTGTGGGTCGAAAAAAACCTCTGTATGGATCACGTTTTGACTGTGAACTTTCTTGAGATACGCATCTGTCAGATCATAGAAATCCTGCTCCGTCTGCAAAACACCCATGCCCTGATAGTAGATATCCAAGAAATCCTGTAGCTCGGTAAACTGATAGGCCGCCCGGACTTCTTCAACAGATTTAAAGGGGAGGTCAACATTATTGCGTTTGGCCAATTCGAACATTAGTTCGGGTTCAAGACTGCCTTCGATGTGCAGATGCAGTTCCACTTTTGGCAAGGCTTCAACGAATTGGGCAAGATTTGTCATGTTTTTCTCCTCTCCAGATACATAAAACCCTCGCCGAAGGGTTCAAGTCCGGCGAGGGTTCAATTGTCAGTTCAGAAAGACTTAGTTGCCTTTTGGCAGCTTGCCCTGAACGCCTTCAACATACCAGTCCATGCCAAGAAGCGCGCCGTCGTCAAGTGCTTCGCCTTCTTTAACCTTAACTGTACCGTCCTGTGCTTTGATTGGACCTGCGAAAGGCTTGATGGAGCCATCAATGATGCCTTTGTGTGCTTCTTCAGCCAGCGCTACAACGTCAGCTGGAATTGCGTCGTTGTAAGGTGCGATCTCAACCATTTTGGAATCCAGACCACCCCAAGTGTCTTCTGATTTCCAAGTGCCGTCGAGAGCTGCTTTTACACGATCAACATAGTATTTGTCCCAGTTGTCGATAATGGCTGTCAATTGAGCTTTTGCCGCAAATTTAGACATATCGGATGCCTGGCCAACACCCCAAACACCACGGCTTTCAGCAACCTGCAATGGGGCAGGGCTGTCTGTGTGCTGCAGGATGATGTCAGCGCCCTGGTCGATCAGAGCTTTAGCCGCATCGCCTTCTTTACCTGGATCGTACCAAGTGTTTACCCAAGCTACTTTAACCTGAACGTCTGGGTTCACGCTACGAGCAGCCAGTGTTGTAGCGTTAATGCCGCGAACAACTTCTGGAATTGGGAAAGAGCCGACATAACCGATCACGTTGGTTTTCGTCATTTTACCGGCAATTTTACCAATGACGTAACGACCTTCGTAGAAACGGGCTGCATATGTGCTGACGTTGTCAACGCGTTTGTAGCCTGTCGCGTGCTCAAACATTGATTTCGGGAACTGTTTCGCAACTTTAACAGTCGGGTTCATGAAACCGAAGGATGTTGTGAAGATAACCTTGTGGCCATCTGCCGCCATTTTGCGGATCACGCGCTCGGAATCGGCGCCTTCTTTAACGCTTTCAACGTAAGTTGTTTTGACTTTATCGCCGAAGGCTTTTTCAACAGCCAGACGGCCGATGTCGTGGCGGTAGGTCCAGCCGTGGTCACCAATTGGGCCAACGTAAACAAAACCGATTTTCTCTTGTGCGGATGCTGCGCCAGAAGCCAGCATACCACCAGCTACAACCGCCGCGCCCAGAAGGCCTGCGATATTTTTCAACTTCATGTTTTTCTCCTCTGTCGAAAAAACCTTTTAAAGCAATTATTATGCCGCCGGATGGAAGATTTTTCCGATACAGGCCGGGGCATGTTTGCGAATACGGGATTCGTCTTTTGAAATCAGTACTAGCACAATTACCGTTGCAAGATAAGGCAGCATTGACAGAACTTGCGATGGAATTGCGAGGCCAGCAGCCTGTGCATGCAACTGCAAAATCGTAATGCCGCCAAACATATAGGCACCGATCAGAACAAGGCCCGGTTTCCAGGTGGCAAAGACGATCAAGGCAAGCGCGATCCAGCCACGGCCCGCTGTCATATTCTCGGCCCACATGGGTGTGTACGCGAGGGACAGATATGCCCCGCCGATACCAGACATGGCACCGCCAAAGAGAACGGCAAGATACCGGATGCCGATCACGGAATACCCAATAGAGTGGGCGGCATCGTGAGAGTCCCCAACTGCGCGAAGAACCAGACCGGCTTTCGTTTTGTAGAGGAACCAGCTAACCAGTGCTACCAGTACGAAAGATAGATAAACCAGTGGATCTTGGCCAAAAAGAATGGGGCCAATAACAGGGATATCGGTGAGTCCTTCAATGTTCAGTTTTGCAAGAGCCTTAACAGGTTCGCCGACAAAGTCCTGACCAGCAAGGGCGCTAAGGCCAACACCGAACAACGTCAATGCAAGACCTGTTGCGACCTGATTAGCCATCAGGGAAAGGGTGAGTATACCAAATAGAAGTGCAAGTACCGCACCTGCGGCAGCGGCAGCAAAAATTGCCAGTATATAGCTTCCGGTTACCGTCGCCGTTGCAAAAGCTGCGACGGCACCTACTAGCATCATGCCTTCAACACCCAGGTTCAAAACCCCGGATTTTTCAGTTACAAGCTCGCCAATAGCAGCGAAGACAAGCGGGGTTGCCGCTGTAATAACCGTCAGAATGACAGGGACTAGCCAATCAAAACCACTCATGAAACTGCCTTTCCGTAAGATTTGAAACGGAAGCGATAATTGACCAGCACATCACAGGCCAGCAGGAAGAAAAGAACCATTCCCTGAAACACACCCGTCACCGCGATGGGCAGGCCCAGGTTGATCTGAGCAGTCTCGCCGCCCAGATATGTCAGTGCCATAAGGATACCAGCCAGAATAATTCCAACAGGGTGCAAACGACCAAGAAAGGCCACGATAATGGCGGTAAAGCCATAGCCCGGTGAAATGGACGGCAGAATTTGTCCGATCGGACCCGAGACCTCAGAGACACCAGCGATGCCCGCAAGCCCACCCGCAAGCAGGAGGCTGAACCAGATGATTTTCTTTTGGCTGAAGCCAGCGTATGAGCCGGCAAGCGGCGCAGCACCGATCACCTTCACCTGAAAACCAACCAGTGTTTTGGCAAGCATCAACCAAGCGCCAAGGGCCGCAAGAAGGGCTAAAATCCATCCGAAATGTAGGCGCGTTCCTTCCCACAAGATTGGCATGGTGGCGGATTGGCTGAATGTCCGCGATTCAGGGAAGTTAAACCCATCAGGGTCACGCCAAGGTCCATGAACCAGAAGGCTGAGAAGGAGGAGTGCCACATAAACCAGCATCAAACTGGTCAGAATTTCATTGGCATTAAACTTGGTTTTGAAAAAAGCCGGTATAGCACCCCATAGTGCACCGCCAACCGCGCCCATCACGATCATCAAGGGTAGCAAGAAAACACTGTCCACATCGTACAGATAGATGAAGACACCGCCGCCGAATATTGCGCCCATCGTTAGCTGGCCTTCAGCACCGATATTCCAAACATTCGCACGGAAGCCGACGGAGAGACCAATAGCACAGAGAATAAGTGGCGTTGCCTTGACCAGAAGCTCGCTGACGCCATAAGCATCTTTGACAGGTTCGACAAAGAAATTATCGAGAGCCTCAATTGGGCTCACCCCAAGAACACTAAATAGGATCGTGCTGGAAGCTACGGTTAGGAAAAGAGCCAATACAGGTGTCAAATACACCATGGATTTGGCGGGTTCGGGTCGTTTTTCAATCCTAAGCATGAGCCGCGCCCCCCTGATTGTCCGCGCTATCGATGGAGTTTGTTCCTCCCATCAATAGGCCAATTTCCTCGATAGAAATTTCATTAATGTCACGGCTCGCCGATAAGCGGCCTTCGGCTATAACGGCGATCCGATTTGAGATAGCAAAGAGCTCATCCAGATCCTGACTAACCACAAGGACAGCCGCCCCATTCGCCGCCAAATCAATAATCGCTTGATGAATGGCAGAGGCCGCGCCAGCATCCACGCCCCATGTCGGGTGTGCGATGATGATCAGTTCTGGCTCCTGCATCATTTCCCGGCCAACGATAAATTTCTGCAAATTACCGCCAGAAAGGCTGCCAGCTGTGTGATCTACACCGGCAGTTCGTACATCAAATTTTGCGACAATATCTTCCGCAAAATCACGGGTTTTTCCACTATTGATCAACCCGTTGGAAAGCAAGTTTTTAGTTCGGTAAGCACTCAAAAAGGCATTATCTACCAGAGACATATCAGGGACAGAGCCATGTCCTAAGCGATCTTCTGGCACGAATGCAATTTTGCGTTTGCGCCGGGCAACAGGCCCCAAATGTCCGATTGGATTGCCATCAAGTAGCAACTCGTCAGTGTTCTCAAGGGTTTTCTCACCGCTCAGCGCTTGTAATAGCTCGACCTGACCGTTGCCAGCGACACCCGCAATGCCAAAAATCTCTCCGGTTCGAACTTCAAAGTTAAGAAGGTTCAGGTTCACACCAAATTGGTCGGTGCTTTCTAGAGACAGATTGTGGGCTTTCAGCCGAACAGGACCGCGATCACTGTTATCCATGTGGCGAGGGGCGGTTAAGTTCGTGCCGATCATCATTTCGGCAAGGCTTTTTGCGGTTTCTTTTGTGGGATCGCATTCCGCAATATAGCGGCCACCGCGCAAAATGGTTGCCTTGTGGCAAAGGGCTTTAATTTCATCCAGCTTGTGACTGATATAGAGGATCGACACTCCTTCCTCAGCCAAACGGCGAAGGGTCTTGAACATGGTTTCCGCTTCTTGCGGGGTAAGCACAGATGTTGGCTCATCCATGATCAGGAGTTTTGGATCCTGAAGAAGGCAACGGACGATTTCGATCCGCTGTTTCTCGCCGACAGACAGGGTGTGTACATGACGATCTGGCTGTAACGGGAGGCCATATTTTTGCGAAACATCGACAATTTTCTTGGCCAGTTCTGCCATATTCTGGCGCCCCGGCATTCCAAGGGCGATATTTTCCGTCACTGTCATCGCTTCAAAAAGCGAAAAATGCTGAAAAATCATGCCGATGCCGAGTTTTCGGGCGGCTTGTGGGCTGGCAATTTCAAGAGGCTTTCCGTTCCAGGAAATAGTCCCGCTATCGGCTTTTAGAACGCCGTAGATGATTTTCACCAGCGTGCTTTTGCCCGCGCCATTTTCCCCCAGCAGGGCGTGGATTTCACCTGAAAGAATATTCAGGTGAATGTCGTCATTGGCTAGGACGCCGGGATATGCTTTTGTAATTCCCGCAAGCGATAGCCTGGGCGTTATCCCATTGTTATCCATGCAGACCCTCTTCTAATCTATTCACGTCTACTTGTCCCTGTTAGGTGTCTTTATAACACCGGCTTTCAGTTTTCCCACCCCTTAATGTGAAATGCTCTCACCTGTTAAGTTGAGGCTTTCGTTATGGGAATTGTCGTTATTATACAATCGTTTCGATCTTTGGCTTCGCCGCAAGATATCTGCGGCCACCGAGATAGCGATTTCCGCAGGTTTCTTACCCTCCAACTCCGGCAGGCCGATAGGGCAGGTAACTGAGGCGATCTGCTGTTTGCTGAAGCCCATTTGCGCTAGTTGTTTTTGAAAACGTGCCCACTTGGTTTTTGATCCGATTAGCCCAATGAAACGGGCTGATCCACTGCGTAAAATTTCCGCAACGATCTCCAAATCCAGTTGGTGGTCGTGGGTAAGAACCAAATGAAAAGCATGATTGGGGATTTCCCCGACCACTGTTTTCGGATCACGGCATAAATGCTTCTGTGTGTTTGTCGGAATGGTGCCGGGGAACTCATCCGCGCGGTTGTCAATCCAATGAATATCGCAATTGAGAGGGCTAACTGCGTTGATAATCGCTTTTCCAACATGCCCCGCCCCATAAACAGCGAGGGTGAAGTCGGTATTATGATATGGGGTGCTAAGCGAGACCTTTTGATCCAGTTCCACCCGGTCGATGCTGTTATTCATTTCATCGGTGAAGTCAAAAGAGGCGGTTACGCCGTCCCAGTGCGTAATAATTGTTTTTGCCTTCTGAATAGCCGGGGTTTTTGAGATTAACAAATCCACGTATCCACCACAGCATTGGGCGAGTTCCGGCCCAAGAGGGAGACTGTGAAGCTCCCCTTTAAATTCTTTAGCTTTGAGGCGTTCACGGCTTTTCTGGATAGCAAGCTCTTCCAATCGGCCACCGCCGATGGATCCGTAAATACGATCTGGATAAACCAGCATTTTCGCCCCAAGTTCTCTCGGGGTTGAGCCCTTTGCCGTCAGGATTGTCACCAGTAACGCAGGCGCGTCGGTGTGCGCCTCCATATCCAGTTTAATATCCCGCCAGCTTGTCATATCTTTATCCGCCCGCCGTCATGCCGCTAATGGCTTTGAGAATATTCTCAGGGGTCGCAGGGGCATCCAGTTCCGGATAGAGTTTATAATCTGCCGTGCTGCTGATGGCGTCAGCGATGGCATTAAAAGCAGAGATTGCCAGCATAAACGGCGGTTCGCCGACCGCTTTGGATTTGTGGATGCTATCTTCCACATTCTCGCCCGCTTGATAAAGGGACATGTTGAAAATGCCGGGACGATCACTACAGGTTGGAATTTTGTAAGTTGAAGGGGCGTGAGTTCGCAAATTGCCCCGATCATCAAACACAAGTTCTTCGGTTGTGAGCCATCCCATTCCCTGAATATAGCCGCCCTCAACCTGACCAAGATCAATGGCAGGGTTCAAGCTTTTTCCTGCATCATGGAGGATATCTACACGGGTGATTTTACTCTCGCCTGTCAATGTGTCGACGATAGCCTCAGAGACCGCGGCACCATAGGCAAAGTAATAAAAAGGGCGTCCAGAGTAATTCTCTGCGTCATAGTGAATTTTAGGCGTTTTATAAAAGCCTGTTGCCGATAGAGATACCCGGTTCCAATAGGCCTCTTTCACAAATTCAGCGAAAGAGAAGGTATGCTCGCCAACCTCAACCCTGTTTGGTTTAAAATTAATCTGCTCCCGCGCTACATCATAGTGGGACATAGCAAATTTGATCAGCCGCTCTTTGATTTTTTGGCAAGCGGCTTGCGCCGCCTTTCCGTTCATATCAGAGCCCGAAGAGGCCGCCGTAGCGGAGGTGTTTGGTACCTTGTCCGTTGTGGTCGAGGTAATTTTCACCCTTTCAACATCAATTTGGAACTCTTCGGCGACAACCTGCGCAACCTTGATGAAAAGGCCTTGCCCCATTTCGGTGCCACCATGGTTCAGCATTACACTGCCATCTGTGTAGACATGCACCAAGGCACCCGCCTGATTTAGGAAAGTCGTAGTGAACGAAATGCCAAATTTCACAGGGGTGAGAGATAGCCCTTTTTTAAGATAAGGGCTTGTCTCGTTGAAGGCTATAATGTCCGCGCGGCGCTTTTGATAATCTGCTGATTTTTCAAGTTCTGCGATCAGATCAGGTGCGATATTATCCTCGACGGTCATGTGATATGGCGTCACGTTTCTGTCGGTCTTGCCATAGAGATTGATTTTCCGAACATCCAATGGGTCTTTACCCACTTTATGCGCAATCATATCCATCAGGCGTTCTGCCGCCACCATTCCTTGTGGGCCGCCAAATCCCCGAAAGGCTGTGTTGGATACCGTGTGAGTTTTGCACCGGTGGGAAATGACCCGAATATTTTCCATGAAATAAGCATTGTCCGCATGGAAAATCGTGCGATCATTGATGGCGGCCGATAGATCAGCACTACGACCACATCTGGAGGCGAAAATATACTCAACGCCAGCAAGGCGGCCTTCGTTATCAAACCCGGCTTTATAGTCCACAACAAAGTCATGCCGTTTACCGGTCATGACCATATCATCATCCCGATCCAAACGCATTTTAGCAGGCCGACCAGTTGTACTGGCAACAAGCGCAGCCATCGCGGCGAACCATGCGCCCTGTGTTTCCTTGCCGCCAAAGCCACCGCCCATGCGGCGCACCTCAACAGTTACGGAATGATCCGGAACATCTAGGAACTTAGCAACGTTATGCTGAACCTCGGTTGGGTGTTGCGTTGAACTATATACATGGACATCCCCATCTTCCCTTGGGGTGGCAAGGGCAACATGACTTTCCAGATAGAAATGATCCTGTCCGCCAATTTCCATGCGCCCGCTAATTTGATGGGCGGCCTTCTCAATCGCGGTGTCTGGATCCCCGCGGAGGAGGGTCCGACTTGGCATGACAAAACTATCCGCCTTCATCGCATCATCAACGGTGATCAACGCAGGTAGTGGCTCATACTCAACGGTCGCAAGTTTCGCAGCACTTCTGGCAGCATCAACGCTTTCGGCGGCGACGAGGAATAAAATTTGCCCAACATACTCCACCAGATCTTCCGCAAAAACTGGATCATCACCAGCGACAGGTGAGGCGTCGTTGATGCCCGGGACATCCGCTGCCGTATAGACAGCGACAACACCTGGGGCCGTGCGGACTTTACCAACGTCCATTTTCGTGATTTTGGCATGTGCCTCACTGCTTTGAGCGGCATACAGATGCAGCAGATCTTTAGCTTCTGGCAGATCATCGATGTAATGGGCAGCGCCCATTGTTTGTTTCAGTGCGCTGTCATGGGCGAGGTTTTTATGAACTTTGCCGCGAATTTCACTTTTGCTTAAAGGAGGATTATGCATGGGCAATACCCCCCTCGCCAACGATGCGGGTTGGGGCATCTGGCGCGGTTGTTTCAACAAAGAATTTCATCAGCAGGTTTTGGGCAACCTGCATCCGATAATCCTCGCTTGCACGCATATCGCTCATGGGGGTGTAGTCGTTTAGCATCTCACCCATGGCATCCTGAACAATTTCGGCGGTCCATGGTTGGCCGCGCAGGCAATCTTCCGCCGCACTTGCCCGAAGGGGTGTGCCTGCCATGCCGCCAAAACAGATGCGAGCATTTACGACTTCACCATCATCAATAATCACATTAAAGGCTGCGCAAACAGCAGAAATGTCCTGATCAAAGCGTTTAGAGATTTTATAGGTACGGAACTCCTGGCCAGTCACTTTGGTTGGAATGATGATCCGTTTGACATATTCTCCGGGCTTCCTGTCCTGTTTTCCATATTCAATGAAAAAGGCTTCAAGTGGCAAAGCCCGCTCTCCATCGCTTGAGCCAAGCACGAGCGTTGCGCCGAGCGCGATAAGTGCAGGAGGCATGTCACCAATAGGGGAGCCATTGGCAATATTTCCGCCAATAGTACCGGAATTTCTGATTTGGGTCGAGGCGATCCGGCGGATCAATTCGCCGAGATCACTGTCGAATTCTTCCAAGAAATAATGAGCGTCGCTATAGGTGACGCCAGCACCAATTGTGATGCTGTCATCGCTAGATCCAATTTCCTGAAGGCTTTCGATACGGCCGAGGTAAATGACCACCTCCAACTCCCGGTGTTGCTTGGTTACCCAAAGCCCCACATCGGTGGCCCCCGCCAATAGGGTGGCATTTGGATATTCTGCTAGAAGTGCCTCCAACTCACTTTCAGTGGTCGGGGCATAATATCTACGAGCGCCGAAATGAAGAGAGAGCATCTCGTCAGTTGCCAGTTTGGCCAAAAGGCTTTTTGTATTTTCTTCACGGGCATTGATGAGGTCCGGCGCCTTGTCATTTGCGGCGTCTTGGGCGGCGTCAATGATAGTTCCATAGCCTGTGCAGCGGCACAGATTGCCAGCCAACACGTCATTAATCCCTGCTTTGTCAGCGCGGTTCTCTCCATGCCATTCAGCGACAAGGGACATGACGAAGCCCGGCGTGCAGAAGCCACACTGTGTTGCATTGGCGGATGCCATTGCGGTTTGCACGGGATGAGGATCCGCAGGTGATTTTGAAATATTTTCTACGGTGACAACTTCCTTGCCATCGATCATTGGCAGGAATTGGATGCAGGCGTTCACGGCGGAGTAGATCATCTCTCCCTCGACCAGTTCACCAAGCATTATTGTGCAGGCGCCGCAATCTCCCTCTGCGCAGCCTTCTTTTGATCCGGTATCTCCCAGATCATAGCGCAGATAGTTCAGCAGGGTATGGGTTGGATCCACATTTTGAATCTCTTCAATCTTCCCATTTCTGACGAACCTGATTGTGTCTCGCATTCTGTCACCGCAAATTGATTAATCTATAACAATATAAAACACTTAAAGAAAAAGTCGCCCCGGCAGCAATAAGCCGCCGGGGCGCGGGTCACTACCTACAATTAATGATCCTCTTTTGGAAGGATCAGATTGAGGACAATAGAAAGAACCGCTACTGGGAATAGCGCGGATGTGAGCATCATTTTCACCGCATCAGGGAAAATCTGCACAACATCTGGCTCTGCTTTCAGGCCAAGCCCCACGCTGAGAGAAACGGCGATGATGACCATATTGCGGCGGTTCATTTTCACTTCAGTCAGCAAGTTGATACCTGCGCCCGCAATCATACCAAACATGACGACAGCGCCGCCGCCAAGAACGGCATATGGCATCGCCGAAATAACGGCACCGATTTTCGGGACAAAGGCAGCCAAGACAAGGACGATTGCACCGATGGTAACTACATGACGGCTCATGACGCCGGTTAGGGCCACAACGCCAACATTTTGGCTGTAGGATGTGTTCGGCATGGAGCCAAAGATACCACCGATTGCAGTGCCAAGGCCATCGGCCATGGTGCCACCACCAATTTCTTTGTCGGTTGCTTCGCGCCCCGCACCGCCTTTAGTGATGCCGGAAATATCACCCACAGTTTCAATGGCCGAGACAATGGCCATCAGGCACATTCCTATAATCGCGGCGGTCTGGAAATCGAGGCCATATTTCAGCGGCATTGGAATAGCGAACCAGTCCGCTTCCATAATATTCTGTGTTTTGACCATGCCCATTGGGATCGCGACTACATACCCTACGACTAGGCCGATGAGGATGGCCGAAGCGGATGTCATTCCCTTGGTCATGAACTTCACACCCAGAATAACAACGATCACTAGGCAGCCGAGGAATAAGTGATACCAAGCGCCGAAGTCTTTAGTGACGAACTTGGCAAATTTACCGCCGCCCACATATTCAACGCCGACCGGTAACAATGTCAGGCCAATTGTCGCAACCACTAGGCCGGTAACAAGTGGTGGAAGGATGCCGCGGAAGCGACCGATGAAGGTACCAAGGAAGAAATGGAAGATGCCGCCCACAAGCGTTGCGCCGAAAATGACTGCAAGGGCGTCGGTGCCCTGTACGCTTGCAGCAATCGGAATCATAACCGGCAAGAAGGCAAAGCTGGTTCCCTGCATTACCGGTAAGCGTGCCCCGATTGGGCCTGCGCCGATCGTTTGCAGCATGGTCGAAAGACCTGCAACCAGCATGGCAATCTGAATAAGAAATACTTTGTCGCCGCCCGCAAGTCCTGCGGCACCCGCCACAATGAATGGAACGGTGACGTTGCCTGCGAACATGGCAAGCGTATGCTGAATACCGAGCGGAACTGCCCGGCTAAGGGGAGGTGTATAATTTGGATCTTTTAATCTGGCAGGATCAAAAGCACCACCTCCAGAGGTTTGTGTTGTGTCGCTCATAAAAGCCCCCTGTTTAAGATTTTATGTTCTGTTATGTCCCCGGCATCTTCTTTTTTGGATGCGGTGGGTGTCAGCTTCCTCGATATGTGGAATAGCTAAAGGGTGAGACCAGAAGTGGAACGTGGTAATGCTCTGCAGCATCAGAAATGCCAAAGCGCAGGACAATTTCATCCAGGAACTTAGGTTCAGGCAGATCAATGCCTTCTGCCTCAAAATAGTCCCCTGCATGGAAAACCAGTTCATATTGGCCGGTTTTAAACCCATCCCCTTCCAGCAGCGGGCCGTCGCAGCGGCCATCATCGTTTGAGCGTACTTCCTTCAAGAGCTCCCAGCTTTCATCTTTTAGGAAATAAAGTTGAATCAGAATATTCTGCCCCGGTTTCCCTGACCGTGTGTCCAGAATATGCGTTGTCAGCTTGCCCATAAAACCACTCCTGTTACAGGGAAAACGGTCTCCCGCTTCACCTTTTAATTCTTTAGAGGATGCTACAGAAGCTTCATATTGTCCACATTTTTTGTTTTCATTGTATAATATGGAGGGTGCGAAGGTTAGAGTAGAAGTCGATGGGCTTCTTGCATTTACTCCGTCTGATGCCTGTATTTGCCTGAAATTGGGGCATGTGAATAAAAAAATGGCAAAAAATTTAACTATCATCTGTCGGCATTTTGTATACAATGGTGCTAATAATTGTTTTTCAATAGTAAATTGAGGCCGGTGTGAAGAGAGATAGCAAGAAGGCAGTCAGGGCGCGTCATCAGGATGATGATATCTACGCTGAGATGTTTTCCGCCATTCTGGAGCAGCGCCTATCTCCCGGTACAAAGCTTTCCGAAGACGCACTTTGCGAGATTTTTAACGTAAGCCGAACGATTATTCGCAAAGTGCTGCAGCGTTTGTCCCATGAAAAAGTTGTCGAGATACAACCTAACCGCGGTGCCTTTGTTGCGGAGCCGACACCAGAAGAGGCCCGCGATGTGTTGGAGGCTAGGCGGATTGTTGAGGCTGGTATCATGCGGGGTGCCGTTCGGACGGCAAAACCTTCGGACATCAAGCGACTGAAATCCATGATCGCCAAAGAAGGTAAGGCGATTGAGCAAGGTCAGCATAGCAAATGGGTGTCTCTGTCCGGTGATTTTCATTTGGAGCTCGCGCGAATTTCGGGAAACCATGCGCTTGCTGAATTTCTGCGAGAGCTAGTCTCACGGACGTCCTTGATCCATGTTCAATATCAGTCAGGCCAAATGGGGCACCAAAGCTGCTCCTGCGATGAGCATGTGGAGATCATCAGTGCACTGGAAGTAGGTGATGAAGAGACATCAGTCGCCTTGATGGATGCGCATTTAAACGCGATTGAGGCGTCCCTCGATTTAAGCGATGCCAAAGCAGATGACGATCTGTACCGAATTTTTGCAAAAGATACAGCTATAGCTGCTGGAGAAAGCTGATGAGTGAAAGCCCGTTCTATCCAAGGGATTTAATCGGTTATGGGGCGAACCCACCTGATCCAAAATGGCCGGGGGGAGCTCGCGTTGCAGTGCAGTTCGTCCTTAACTATGAGGAGGGGGGCGAAAATTGTGTGCTGCATGGAGACGATGCATCCGAAGCGTTTCTGTCCGAAATCGTCGGGGCGGAAATGCTGCCAAATGTGCGACATATCAGTATGGAATCCATCTATGAATATGGAAGCCGGGCCGGTGTTTGGCGTCTTCTGCGGTTGTTCAAAAATTATGATATTCCGCTGACCATTTTCGGCGTCGCTATGGCGATGGAACGCAACCCGGCGGTTGTTGATGCCTTTATGGAGGCGGGTCATGAAATCTGCAGCCACGGATACCGTTGGATCAACTATCAGTATGTTCCTGAGGATGTTGAGCGGGAACATATGCAAAAAGCCATCGATATCATTAAACGGATGACAGGAGAGAGGCCTCTCGGCTGGTACACGGGCCGGACAAGTCCAAATACCCGCAAACTGGTGATGGAAGAGGGAGGGTTCCTCTATGATGCGGATAGCTATGATGATGATCTGCCATACTGGTATCAAGAGGGTGGTAAAAGTCAGCTTGTTGTTCCGTATACACTTGATGTGAATGATATGCGTTTTGCTGCATTTCAAGGATTTAATAGCGGGGATCAGTACTTCGCATATCTGAAAGATACGTTTGACACGCTATACGAAGAAGGGGCGGAGGCACCTAAAATGATGTCCGTGGGACTGCATTGCCGTCTTGTTGGGCGACCCGGGCGCATCGCGGCGCTTAAACGTTTTCTTGAATATGCCACATCTCATGAGGACGTGTGGTTTACCCGCCGTATCGATATCGCGCGTCACTGGCACGACCATCATCCGCTGAAAGGGTAATGATGACAAAATTGAAGAATAAACCAAGTGTTATGGATCGCGCCTCTTTTGTAGAGACTTTTGGTGGGGTTTATGAACATTCCGCATGGGTTGCTGAGAAGATTTGGGATCAAGGAATTAATGGCGCCCACGACGAAATTAGTCGGTTGGCTTCTGAAATGGCCGCAGTCGTTGCCGGTGCCGATGACAAGACGAAGCTTGCCCTGATTAATGCGCACCCTGATCTTGCTGGTAAAGCCGCTGTTAGAGGGGAGCTGACAGCTTCTTCCACATCAGAGCAGGCGCAGGCCGGGCTTAATGAGTGCAGTCCGGAGGAGTTTGAAAAATTTCAGAAATATAATGCGGCCTATAAGGCCAAGTTTGGCTTTCCTTTCATTAAAGCTGTGCGTAACAGCAACCGCTATGAAATCCTGAAAGGGTTTGAAGAGCGTCTTGAAAATGATGCCGCAACTGAATTTAAAACGGCCTTAGCCGAAATCGACAAAATCGCAGCTTTCCGGCTGCAGGATCTTTAATCTCAGCCGCCTTTGGAGACTTTAAGAATGACATTGCTGACACAGGACGAAGCAGATTTCGTCAGAAATTGTGTAAATCTCGCGCAGCCGCGCCTTGGGGCTGAAGTTACTTTCGCGACAGATGATTTCTTCGCGGACAAGTCCCGTCTGATTGATCCTGCAGATCCGGTTTTTATTGTCGGGAAATACGACAATAACGGTAAATGGATGGATGGTTGGGAGAGCCGCCGGAAAAGAGGTGAAGGGTATGACCACTGCATCTTGAAACTTGGACTTCCTGGCGTGATTGAAGGTGTGGATATTGATACCAGCCATTTTACAGGGAACTATCCACCAGCAGCATCCATTGATGCCTGTTTCGTTGCTGAGGGTGAGCCGAATGATAAAACAATCTGGCGGGAAATTGTGCCGTCAGTCACGCTTGGACCATCTGCTCATCACTACGTCCGTATCGGCGGGGAAGAGGCGTGGACGCATCTGCGCCTCAATATTTATCCGGATGGCGGTGTCGCGCGTCTTAGGGTCTATGGCCGATTTAATTGCAACTGGGATCAGCGGGACGCTAACGAAGTTGTGGATCTAGCTGCCATGCTGAACGGCGGTCGAGCCGTTGCGGCAAATAATGAACATTTTGGATCGCCTGCAAATCTGTTGGCACCGGGACGTGGTGTGAATATGGGGGATGGCTGGGAAACACGCCG
Source organism: Sneathiella sp. (assembly GCA_017643685.1). Lineage (GTDB taxonomy): Bacteria > Pseudomonadota > Alphaproteobacteria > Sneathiellales > Sneathiellaceae > Sneathiella. The sequence continues at coordinate 7,891 of JAEPMY010000029.1, read as the reverse complement.
TCGCCGGGAACCTGGCAATGACTGGGCCATCATCCAGCTGGGTGCGCCGGGGGTTCTCTCCGCTGTGGAAGTGGATACGGCTCATTTCAAAGGGAACTTTCCGGAAAGCTGCTCTATCCAAGCTGCGTATATGACTGGCGGGACAGATCAATCGATGATCACCCAAAGCATGTTCTGGAAAACCCTAATGCCACCGCAAAAACTCTCCATGGATGCTATTCATAAATTCGAAAAAGAAGTGCAGGATATCGGGCCGGTGACGCATGTCCGGTTGAACATATTCCCAGATGGTGGCGTTAGTCGTCTGCGCCTCTTCGGCAAGGTTGCGAAATAATGCCAAAGCTTAAAGTCGAGAAGCTCACCAAGGAGGGATTTGCACCCTTTGGGGATGTGATTTCCAAGGCGGAAAGCGATCATTTTTTGATTAACGGCGGGTCAACCCGCCGTTATCACGACCTTGCCAAAGTGGAAACTTTGGAAGGGGGGCATACTCTTATCAATATTTTTGAGGCGACCCCTCTTGAATATCCATTATCTATTAAAATGGTGGAGCGTCATCCTCGTGGTAGTCAGGCTTTCATCCCAATGCAGGGGCGCCCCTACTTAGTGGTTGTCGCCGAGGCAGGAGAAGAGCCAAAGCCGGAACAGCTACGCGCTTTTATCGCACGCGGTGATCAGGGCGTGAATTATCACGCGGGGACCTGGCATCATCCAGTTTTGGCGCTGGAAGATGTAAGTGATTTTCTCGTCGTTGATCGTGGTGGCAAGGGTGACAACTGCGATGAGGTTTTCTTTGGCACGGATACAAGCTACATCCTTGAAAAACCGGAGTAGAGCTATTCAGCGGGGCGATGCATGTAATAATAAGTGCAGATATATTGATCAAAACCCATATGTCGCCAGAATGCTTGCCCCGCCTCGTTTGCGCCAACAACCTGTAAATAAGCTGTTTTCACCCCTTTTTCTGAGGCTTCAGCAAGCAATGCTTTCACAACGGCTTCAGCTTGGCCACGGCGTCTAAAATTTTCAGCCGTTGCAAATTCAAACAGTCCCAAGATGCCATCGTCAACGGTTGCAAAGCCGATGGATGTAATCTGATCCCCAGACATATAAGCCGCGAATAAAGGCTGAATTTCCAGCCGGGTCAGCATTTCCTCAAAAGACCGTCGCTGCTCTTCGTTCTTGCCAGTAAGGCGAGCGAGTGCCTCTAGCCAGTTTTCATTCAGAACAGAGGTGATTTCTACCGCGTTGTTAGCCTGATTATTTGACGCTTTGGTAAGAGATTGTGCCAACACATCTGTTTGATCAATGGCGATATACCCTTTGTGTGTCAACAGATCCGGTAGATTTTCTGGCGTTGCTAAAGGCGTAATCCGAAAGAGAGGAACTTGCTGACGGGCTTCATAGAAAGCCTCTACTTTTGAAAGTTTTTCCTCCCAAGGAATTTGCCCAGATTGCTCGCCTCTGAAATTAACAGAGTTAAAGCGCTTGGTGCGACCGCCCGTTGCCCTTAAATGCCAGCCGTCCAATGATACCTCTTTTTCCGGTGGGGTGGATTTTTGAGCATGAGTTTCGATGCGGATTAAAAGATTGGACATGATTTTATCTTGATTGATGCCTAGCTCTGGTCAAACTGATACGACTGCTTCGATGATCGAAACGGAACATAAATCAACAATGAATATACGTCTTCCCATAAGTTTGCTGTTCCTTACTGGTATTGTCATCATCTTTTTGACATGGGTGACGGTAGAGCCAGAGGTATCGCCCGACTTTTTCTTTGGCAGCAATGATCCCAAACTGGCCGATAGTAAAAAGATCGCGGAGAAATTTCCGGCAGAAGATTTTCTCATTTTGGAAGTAACCGGTGAAAATATTGAAAGCGCAGACTATCAAAAGAGTATTCAGGAGCTGACAAACCGCTTGGATGTCTTGCAGGGATTCAACCGTATCCTGTCTATTTCTAGTGGACCTAAAGATTTAAAAGCCGCTAAAGAGAGCCCTTTTTGGCGCCCTCTTCTTGTCGGTCAGGATGGTAATTCAACTTTAATCATTGGCTTCCTACCCCGGAGTGATCCAGAGCATCTGACGGCGACAACTATTGAAATCGCTGAGAAGTATAAGGGGCTGCCTGGCGTGGCGGAGATTTATATCTCGGGGATGCCCTACATTACCTATCAAATTAAGGAAAGCATCTTAAGCGATGTAACGTTTTTTGGGATCACAGTCTTAGTTCTTTTTGCAATTGTGATCGGGTTGTTGTTTCAATCATTGATCATTCCCATCGGTGCCGCCGCTGCCGGGGGCGGTGCCGTTTTACTTACCTTTATACTGTTGCAGGTGGCTGGGCAGCCAATGGGATTATTGACCGCTAATCTTGCCATCATCGTGTTCGTTTTGGTTCAGTCGCAGGTGATTTACCTCACTAATAATTTGGCAGGGGCGGGAGCGTCTAGTGTCAGTAAAGCGATAAGAAAAACACTTCTCGCTGCCGCGCTTTGTGCGCTCACCACATTACTCGGGTTTTTATCTCTGCTGCTCGTGAGTGCAGAGCCGTTGCGTCAATTGGGGGTAGGCGGTGCCGTTGGAGTGATCTCCGCGCTTCTGTCGGTTTTTCTCATTTACCCTGCGGTGCTGGATTTTGTGAATACGTCAGAACAAGTGGCTCCCCGGAAACCGTCAAAATTCATTGGTCGGTGGCGCAGCGTATTGCTTGCAGCTCTCGCCGCTGCTGCCTTAGTAAGTGTATACGGTATTACCACCCTGAAATGGGACCCAAGCTTGTTTACCTATTTTAAGAAAGGCAGCGAAATTGAACGGGGCCTCTCTCATATTGATAAAAATGGTGGCAGCAGCCCGTTGCAGTTGGTCGTGGGCTTAAAGACGGGTGCGGAGCTTGATACGGCAGAGGCTTATGATCGCATGTGGGCGCTTCATAAAAAGCTGGCAGCCCATGAAAGTGTTGGAACCGTGCTGTCGTTGCCGGCGTTACTGGCAGAAGCGAATGAACACCCCCTCGCATTTTTGATACCGTGGGAGCAATTGGTCACCTTGTTAAAACTGGAGGCCAATCAGAAAGTCGCGGATAGTTTTTTGACCGATGATAGAACGCAGGCTCTGTTCCTGCTTCGAATGGTCGAGGGGCGGCGGGACGCATCCCGAATTGAGGTGATAGAGGAACTGAAAGGCATTGTTCAGCAGGAGGGGTTCCGAACCGAGTTAGTAGGTGGCGTGTATTCTCTTCAAGGACATTTATCTTCTCTTGTCCTGAGTAGTGTTATCGAAGGTTTGATCTTGCTTATTGCCATCTTTCTGGTTCTCGCTGCGCTGATTATGCGCTCATTACCCATTGCCTTAATGATGGGCGGCGCCGCTGCCTTAATTCCGGTGCTTTCTGTAGGCGGCGGTGGTTTGTTTGGTGTACCGCTAGATATCATTTCAGCTCCTGCTTACAGTGTGGCTTTCGGGATCGCTGTGGATGCTTTCCTACATTTAGGTTTGTCCTATAAGCGCAGCGGTTCCATTCAATTGGCACTGAATGAACAGGGACGCGGAATATTAGGGGCAACAGGCGTTATTTTTGTCGGTTTCTCTGTCTTTTTCTTCTCAGATTTTCCGCCGACAACGCGGTTTGGAATGATTATGATGATGGGGGCGATCGTGGCCGCACTGTCCGCCCTGGCCCTACTGCCCAAGTTATTGGAAGGGGTAAAGAAAACGGTATAATGGCTATACAGCTTTCACGATCCTTAGTATCACTGCTCTATGAGCATAAAGGTTCCAAAAACAGATCTACCGATTGAAGCGGTGTTACCGGATGTGATGGCGGCGCTGAATGGGTTCTCCTGTGCCGTTTTACAAGCTCCCCCCGGTGCAGGTAAGACGACAACCGTTCCGCTATGGCTGTTGAACATGAATGGGATCGGGGGGCGTAAAATCCTAATGCTGGAGCCACGCCGGCTCGCAGCTCGCGCGGCGGCGCGCCGGATGGCCGACCTACTTGGGGAAGCTGTGGGCGAGACAGTTGGGTATCGTGTCAGATTAGATAATAAAGTCTCTTCGCGCACCCGAATTGAAGTTGTTACCGAAGGGATTTTGACCCGGAAATTGCAGCAAGACCCTGAGCTGTCTGATGTCGCCGTCGTTATCTTCGATGAATTTCACGAACGAAATCTGAACACGGATCTTGGGCTTGCGCTCACCCGTCAGTCACAAGAATTTTTGCGCGAAGACCTGAAAATACTGGTCATGTCCGCAACTTTGGACGCTGAGGGCGTTGCGAAGATGCTGGATGATGCACCCGTGATCACCAGCGAAGGGCGACAATACCCGGTAGAGAGCCGCTTTTTTGGTGGCAAATATAAAGGCCGAATGGACGGGCCGTTTGCAAGTTGGGTCGAAGAAGCGGTCATTCCAAGCACTGAAGGTGATATTCTTGTGTTCCTGCCGGGTGCAGGTGAGATTAATCGGGTTATGAATAATCTGGCCCCAATCGCCAAAAAGCGGAACATTAGTCTGTTGCCTCTTTTTGGGAATTTGAGCCAGAAAGATCAGGACCGCGCGCTTCGCCCCGATCCGTCAGGACGGCGGAAAATTGTTCTCTCCACCGATATTGCTGAAACCAGCCTGACCATTGATGGCGTGTCCGTCGTCGTAGATAGCGGTCTTGCCCGAAAACCGAGATTTGACCCGAATAGTGGGATGAGCCGGCTAGAGACAAAACGTATTTCCCGCGCGTCTGCCGATCAGCGGTCAGGGCGTGCAGGCCGTCTTGGTCCGGGTATCAGTTATCGGTTCTGGTCGCGGGCAGAAGATCGGGGGCTGATACCCCATTCCGATCCGGAAATTGCGAATGCGGATTTATGTCCTCTTGCGCTGGAACTTGCAAAATGGGGGGCAGATGATCCGGATGATTTGACATGGATGACCCCGCCGCCTAGTGGCTTGCTATCGCAGGCAAAGGACCTCTTGAGCACTCTGGGGGCATTGGATGAGGAGGGGCGAATTACCGAGATGGGGGAGCAGATGGTGCGTTTGCCGCTCCATCCGCGGCTTGCTCATATGATCCTCAAAGCTGAAGAGATCGGTTTTGGCGGCCTTGCCTGTGACTTAGCGGCTTTATTGTCCGATAGGGATATTCTTAAAAAGCGAGAGGGCTTTTCGCCCGCTGATGTGAAGGAGAGGCTTAACATTCTGAACCGGTCGCGCGGGGATAAGGGCAAGATGCCTGAGGTCCGGCAGGTTTTAAAAAACGCTGATGATTTGCGCAGACGCTTTCGAATTAATAAAGGCCCCTCTGATCCGGCGATGTCGGGCGTGGTTCTGGCTTTCGCATATCCAGACAGAATTGGGGAACTGCGTCAGGGCAAGAAAACCAGTTATCGCTTATCTGGTGGGCGCGGTGTTCAGCTTAATGACGGAGATCCTATGGCGGGGGAGCCGTATCTGGTAGTTGCCGATCTGGATGGAAAGGGGCGGGAAGCCCGAGTTTATCTGGCTGCTGCGATTACATATCAGCAGTTACAAGAATACTTCGGTGAGCAGATAAAAAAAGCTATTCGCGTTTATTGGGATGAAGAGCGAGAGCGGATAATTGCCGACGAAGAAAAGTGTATTGGCGCGCTTATTCTGGAGGCAAAGCGTATTAAAGAGCCTGAACCTCAGGCCATTACCGAAGCGCTTGTTCGTGTAATTGCTGCGAAGGATTTGCGCCCCCTTCCTTGGGATGCAGGCAGTGAAGCTATTCTCGATCGTATAGCTTTTGCAAGGCGGCATGACCCAGAAGGAGAATGGCCAGAGATTACTCGTGATAGCTTGAAAGAAACCGCGTCGGAGTGGTTGGCACCCTATCTGACAGGCATAAACACACTTGCGGGCCTGCAAGACTTAAAGCTCGAAGAAATTCTGAAGTCAGTTTTGCCATGGGATTTGCAGCAAAAACTGGAAGATATTGCCCCAGCACGTTTAACGGTTCCAACGGGGTCAAAAATTCGGCTGGATTATAGTGACCCGGATGCCCCTGTTTTAGCAGTTCGAATGCAAGAGATTTTTGGCATGGCGGAGTTACCATCTCTTGCAAATGGCCGCGTTCCTCTAACCGCCCATCTGCTCAGCCCTGCCCGTCGTCCTGCCCAGATCACCAAGGATCTAGCGGGTTTTTGGGTGAATAGTTATAAGGATGTGAAAAAAGATCTGAAAGGGCAATACCCACGCCATTACTGGCCAGATGATCCCTTGCAGGCAGAACCAACAGCACGGGCAAAACCCAGAGGAACCTAAATTAGGAGGGCAGAGCAGGTCAGAAGAAAACCAATTTCAGATACCTGTTGTAGGCTACCCAGAACATCGCCAGTTTGTCCGCCGATTTGCCGATAGGCTATCCACCCCATTAAGAGTGGTAAAAGGCTTGCGGCGAGCAAGGCTGCAGAGCCTGCAAATGGTCCCAATATGGCGATAGGGATCAAGACCGAAAAAAATAGGGCAAACATTACTGACAGAAGGGGCGGTTTGCCTGCGGTTGCCCCAAGGCCATCTTTTCGCGCAGGTGGCATCAAATACATGCCGAGGCCAACCATACCTCGGCTACATCCCGCAGCGGTAAGGAGAGCGATAAAACCCAATATAGGATCAGAGAATGCGGAAATGGCAGCGACCTTTAAGCCAAGTGCTACGAACAGGGTCACAACTGCGTATGTCCCGACCCGGCTATCGCGCATAATCTCAAGCTTTTTGTCCCTCGTGACGCCGCCGCCAAAGCCATCAGCCACATCCCCAAGGGCATCTTCATGTAGTGCCCCTGTGATCAATATTTGGGCGCCCACCGCCAGAAATGCAGCTACGAGAGGGGAGAGATACGCAGATAACGCAAGCAGGAAAACGGTGCCCGCAATACCGCCGACAATAAACCCGACAAGCGGAAAGCACCGAACGGAGGAGCCAACTGCTGACATCCCGAAATTAAGATTTAGCCTCAATGGGAAACGCGTCAGAAACACAAGCGCGACCAGAAAATCATTGATCCAGCCGGGGCGATAGTCTTTTCGAATTTCCATGTCTTGGTCGGTCATCTTATTTCAGCTTTTGGGCTATGCCTGCAGTGACGAAATATACTGTCTGGGCCGCTCCCGCGATGTCTTGATGCAGGCGACCGGCGTGATCTCTAAATGCGCGTGCCATTGCGTTTTCCGGCACGATCCCCTGTCCTACTTCGTTAGAGACCAGAATAATCTCCCCGGGAAGTGTGGGCAAGGCATCAACCAATCGTTTGAATTCAGCCGTAATATCTCTCTCTGCCATCATTAGATTTGTGATCCAAAGGGTCAGGCAATCCAGCAGGATGATATTATCCTCATTCGAGACTTCTTGCAGGATTTTAACAATATCAACGGGCTCTTCCCAAGTGCTCCACCCTTCACCGCGATCAGCTTGATGTTGTTCGATCCGCGCTTGCATCTCTGGATCAAATGCTTGGCTGGTCGCGAGGTAGGCGCGGGGTTTTCCGCTTTCTACGACCAGTTTTTCTGCAAACCGACTTTTCCCGGATCGGGCACCGCCTAAAACGAGAGTGATGTTGTGACCCATCAAGCATCCTTTCGATCGATGAGATGAATGAATGACCCAAAGACAGAGCCGCTTAATGCGCCTACGTCACCCAAATTGTGTCCTTTGGCATTTGAAATTTCAAACAGTGACTGGGCTGATATATTATTGATTTCGCAGGCATAATGAAATTCATGAGCCATGAAAACCTGCCCTTTTGGTCCAATGGGGTTTTTTGTTTTTGAGATCGCCCGGCGGTATCCCAGATGGCGTTTTGGGGTCTCGAATGATGTAGTGATGGGCAATAGATCCAACATCTCGTGGATTACGCCATCTTGATCCGTGAGTGTCC
>JAEPMY010000052.1 GCA_017643685.1 Sneathiella sp. | reverse complement strand
ACACCTCAACCACAATCTCGTGGGAGGTCGCCGTCTCATAATCCAGATCGCCCGCAACACGGATTTCACCTGTAGCCGGATCAATGGTAAACTTACCACCAGCGTCATCGGAAAGCGTATAAGTTAGCTTCCCACCCTGATCGTCACGAGCAGACACAGTGCCGACCAACTCACCAACAGCCGAATTCTCAACGATTAGATTATCATCAAGAGAGATTTCATCGGGGGCCAAATTTTGGCGAGGAGTATCATCTTCATCTACTTCGGCTTCAACGTCACCGACACGTGTTTCTTGGATTACAGAGGCGGTTTGCTCTGTGCCTATAGGCTCGTCTGAATTTTGTTCGGAGGAAAGCGTTGTATCCTGAAGCAGCCTCTCGGTCACCCGCTCCTCAGCCACCTCACGGATCTCTGCCAAGTCAAGTTCAGGTGCCCCGGTTTCCGAGGATGTAATTGCTGCATTTAGATCATCCCCGGAGAGTGGATTTGATAAATCGAGGTTATCACCATCGCTTTGCGGAGATGCAGTATCAAGGGAGGCAGCTTCGTCATCTTTTGCTCCGTTATCATGGGACGATGCGGCCGCCTCATGCTCAGCTCGGCTACCCGTATGAATGGCAGACAAAGAACGGTCAGCCTGCTCAGGGTTCAGACCTTGGCTGGTTTGCTCTTCCTCAGAGAAGGGTGGTTTTTGACTTTGAGGCCGGCCATAAGCCAGGTTCTCAAGATCCAAATCAACTTTCTCGTTGTCGTCAAATTTCTGATCACTCATACGCTTAATCCTTCAAACCGCTCTTCGCATGGGCAAAGCAGAGGCACTTTTCCTCAGCGTCAGTGTTTCTCAATTTATTTAAGCAATTCTTAAATTTGACTAAAAAGCTTGCAAAATAAAGGGGATTTTTTCAATATTTAACGATAGCTTAGTAATTAAATGTTAAGTTTAATTTGTGCAAAATTCGCATAAATTTTTACCAAAATTAAATGTTTGACCGCGAATATGGTTAACAGACGTGTGTAAGGTCTGCTTTTCTGCGACGGCATTACATTAACCAAAGAGTTTGAGCGGGTGTTGAGTGAAGAAAAATCAGCTTAAAGATGACAAGCCGGCGCTGAGAAAGGCTGAATTGCCGACAATCACGCGCAGTCGGCTCGAAATTATTTTGTCATCAACCGCCCTCAATCTACTCGCTTTGGCTCTGCCGATCATGATTTTACAGGTTTATGATCGAATCATTCCAAATTCCGCAACCGACACCTTAACCCTTTTGGTTGTTGGAGTTGGCATTGCCCTCGCGCTAGAAGCCTTCTTTAGATTAGCTCGTGCCTACATCACCGCATTTAATGGCGCGAAGTTTGAACATATTGCTGGATGTCGCGCTATGTTCAGGACCCTAGGAGCTAAAATCTCTCGATACGAAAGTGAGGCTACCGGCGTATATCTGCACCGCTTCAATGCTATCGAAAGCCTACGGGATTTTATGTCAGGAAGTAACCTACTGGTATTTATTGACCTTCCATTTGCTGTGATCTTTATCGGAATGATTGGGTATATCGGCGGCATCATTGTCCTAGCACCGATCCTGTTGATGCTCATCTTTGGTGTGATAACGCTAGGCGTTGGTTCTGGTCTTCGCGCAGCGCTGAACGAAAAGTCCACATGGGAGGACCGCCGTTACAATTTTTTGATCGAGGTTCTGACAGGCATTCACACCGTAAAAGGCCTAGCGCTAGAAGCTCAGATGGTCCGACGGTATGAGAGGCTACAGGAAACTACTGCCGGCAGCATGGAAGATGTCGCCTTTAAGAACAGCGTAGCACAAAGCCTCGGGGCTATTTTCTCCCAAATAACACTAATTGCAGTTGCCGCCCTCGGCTCGGTTTTGGTGATCAACGGTCAATTATCTATTGGTGGCCTCGCCGCATGCACACTTTTGTCTGGACGTGCTTTACAACCATTGATGAGAGCTATGGGCGTTTGGACTTATTATCAGAACATCAAACTTGCCAAAAACCGAGTAGATAGCCTCCTCACATTGCCGCAAAGCCCAACCCCGGCCCAGACGGAACAAGAACAACACCGTTCTTTGGCAATACTGAAAGACACAGGAATTGATCTTCGGTTTGAAAATGTCAGCTTCTCTCTTGGAGAAGATAAGAAACCGATATTCAACAACCTGAACGCAACTTTCCCTGCCGGCACGACATCTGCGCTCGTTGGGGCTAACAGCACAGGAAAGACCACCCTGCTCTGGCTTGCATTTGGATTGCACCAGCCGACAGAAGGGAGCATCTATTTGGACGGGATAGATCTTGCCAAAATACCCCGAGATGAGGTGCATGAAACGGTTGCTTATCTGCCAACAAGCGGTACCATTTTCCATGGAACTATCCTCGAAAATCTGACGACCTTCCGCAAAGGCCGATACATTGATCAGGCTCTGGAACTGTCTGAAGAGCTGGGGCTTGATGAGGTTATTAAACGCCTGCCATTTGGATATGACACCGTTGTTGGTGATGGCGCTGCAGATGGGCTCCCCGGCGGCATTCGGCAACGCATTTCCATTGCCCGGGCATTGGTTAGCCGCCCAAGGCTCATTCTATTTGATGAGGCTAACACCTCGCTCGACGCACATGGAGATGAAATCCTTAAAAAGGCGATGCAGCGGCAACAGCAAAAATCCACGATTCTACTGGTGAGTCACCGTCCTTCATTGCTTAAAATAGCAGATCGCGGTTTCCGGATTGAAAATAGCAACCTGTTTCCAACTCCACTGGAGGAGCTCACCAGAATTGGCGCTCCCCAACCGACAATTGTTCCAAAGAAAAGGATTGTGTAACTCATGACTTTTCTTGATGCGAAAATTGAACCAGCCAGCCGCAATAATTGGGGATTGAACAGTCAGTATGCAGCCTGCATTTCCCCTCTATTAGAGGCTTTGGGGTGGCGCGGCACTGACGAGCAGGTCCTCGAGGCCATGCCGCACTTCAAAACGACCATGGACCAACTTGATTTCAGAAGTGCCATGGCAAATCTGCACTATGAAAGCCGTACAGAACGAACATCGATTAAAGGAATTGATGCCCGCCTATATCCTTGTCTTTTCGACCCAGACAAAGGTTCGGTTAAGCTTCTGATTTCGGAAAATGAGGATGGCATTCTAGCCTATGATGCCTCTCGGCAGGATTATGTAAAACTCAACAAACGCAGAGATGTTGCGGGCAAAGGCAGCGCATTTTTCTTCCGCCCTATCCCACGGGAAACCATCGGGCAATGGAACTCCAGCAAGAACTGGTTCCGCGCTGTGCTGAGCCGTTTTCGGCCGCAAGTAAAACAAATCCTTGCAATGACCTTTATGTTAAACCTCTTGGCACTCGTGACACCACTATTTGTGATGGCTGTTTACGATATGGTGATTGGTTCGCAATCTGTGGAAACGCTTAAGTTTCTTCTGATTGGTGTTGCCATCGCCCTTATCTGCGACCTGTTCTTACGGGTTCTGAGAGGAAGGCTGCTTGCCTATATCGGGGCGAGGCTCGACTATATTGTTGGTAGCACAGTACTTCAGAAAATCCTGTCTCTGCCCGTTGCACAAACAGAGAGAAGCTCCCTTGGCTCCAAACTCGCTCGTTTTCGCGAATTTGACATGATCCGAGAATTTTTTATCGGTCCTATGTCGATGGCCCTGCTGGAGCTACCTTTTGTTTTTATCTTCTTGATTGTTGTCGGCATCATTGGTGGGCCTCTTGTCATCATCCCCATTGTAATGCTCGCCGTTTACATCCTGACGGCTCTGGTCGTCCTGCCGATTATTCAGAAAAGCACGACCAAAGACCTTGGGCATGTCGCATCGAAGGGGGCCTTCGTCGCAGAATGCTTTAATAACATGCGCTCCATCAAACAGCTTGGAGCAGAGGAAATATGGCTAGAGCGTTATCGAGATCTCTCTGCTGGTAACGCTGTCTCCGGTGTGCGTAATAATATGATAGGTGCTTCCACTCAAACCTTTGCTCATGTTGTGATGATTGTCTCTGGCATCCTAACCCTTGTATTTGGCATTGAGCGCGTATTCGAAGGCATCATGAGCGTTGGGGCTTTAGTTGCGACCATGGCACTTGTCTGGCGAATGATGGCGCCCGCACAGACAGTTTTTCTGGCTCTAACGCGCCTAAATCAAATCGGCATCAGCATCACACGCCTAAATCAGTTATTCACCTTAAAAAGTGAGAGCAACCCCTACGCTTCCTCTCGGCTAAAGAAGTTCAAGGGGCTCGTCACATTTTCCAGGGTCAGTTTTAGATACACAGCGGAACAAGATCCTGCCGTGATGGGTTTGGATCTACAAATTCCCCCCGGTGAGGTTATCGCCTTTGCAGGGGCTAACAGCTCCGGAAAATCTACGGTCATTAAACTACTCGCTGGGCTTTACCAACCTCAAGTCGGGCGTATTGCCATTGATGGGGTTGATATTCGCCAAATTGATCCAATTGAACTCAGAAAATCCATTGGGTATATGCCGCAATATGGCGAATTTTTCCACGGCACCATCAGGCAAAACCTACTATTGGCCCAAAGTAACGCCAGCGAGAGGCAGATTGAAGAAGTTCTGGAGATGGCACATCTGTCCGAAGATATCGCCAAATTACCCGAACAACTTGATACACGTATCGGTGACCAAACTTTGCATCAATTACCAACCGGCTTTTTGCAACGACTTAGCTTAGCTAGAGCGCTGCTCACTGATGCAAAAATCATGATTTTTGATGAACCGGGCAATACGCTTGACGAAGATGGTGATCGTGCTTTCCTCAGAGCCATTGAAAAGATGCGCGGCAAGGCGACGATTATCCTCATCACTCACCGGCCCAGCCACATGCGTGTGGCAGATCGTGTGGTACTTATGAACCGGGGCATGGTGCAAACCATCGGCCCTGCAAATACTGTAATTCCTTTGTTGTTTGAAGGTGCATAATGGCTGACTCTTTGAAATATATTGCCATAGACCAAGACAAACTGGCTGTCGAAACACCCGCTCTTGAAAAGGCAAAGCCGGAAACACGCCGCCTTGGTCAGTCAATTATGTTGGAGGAGAGAGGTCCAAACTCTTTCATTCGCTTGTTGGTAACATTCGCCTTCATCGCTCTTACTGGTTTCATTTTCTGGGCGCAAATAACAGAAATTGACGAAGTTGCTGTCGCGTCCGGTGAAGTTATCCCATCTGGAACGGTTCAGATCATTCAACATATTGATGGCGGTACCATCAGCAGTATTTCAATTGAAGAAGGTGACATTGTTGAGGCAGGCCAAATCCTTCTCACTCTTGATCCAACAGATATCGAAGATGAAATCAAAAAACTGACAACCCAATACCTGATTTGGGAACTAACAGCTGCACGCCTCAAAGCTTTTACAGCTAACGGCGGCATGTCGACTGTTGAAGTGGCCCCGAAATATTCTGGTTTTTTGGAAGAACAGCGAGATCTCCTCAAAGTACAAAGGCTTGATCTTGAAAGTCAGCAGCGTGTGCTGCAAACCCAAATAGAACAACGCAATGCTGAGCTTGCCGTTGTTAAAGATCAGATCCGAACTCTGGAAAAACAACTTGCACCGCTTCGAGAGCAGATGAAAATCCGCGAAGGCCTTCTTAAAAACAATACAGTCAGCCGTTTTGACTTTTTGGAAAGTCAGAGACAACTCCTCAAAGAAGAAGGCCAACTTGACGAGCTTGTCCTAAAGCAAGAAAGCACCGCGCAAGCTATCTCCGAAGCCCGTGGCCGACTTGAAGAGTTAAACAGCCGGGTCATGCGAGATGCGTATAATGAAATGACAACGGCCAAGGCAGAGGCGCTTCAGTTGAAAGAAGAACTGGAACGGCTGGAACAGGCTCGGGGCCGCCTTACAGTTCACTCCCCTGTCACAGGTGTCATTCAGGGATTGGATGTCAATTCCGTTGGAACTGTTATTAAGCCTGGCAGTCCCATTGTATCGGTTGTTCCAGTTAAGCAGGAACTAATAGTTGAAGCCCGAATTCGTCCAGAGGATATTGGTTTTATTGAAGTGGGGCACCCTGCAACAGTGAAATTCACCACATACAACTATGCTCGGTACGGCGCCGTCGAAGGAAAGCTCTCATATATTTCGGCCACAACATTCCAAGATGATCAGGGCGAGAATTTTTATAAGGGCAAAATTATTCTGGATAAAAGCTTTGTTGGAGAAAACTCCGAAGAGAATTTAATTCTGCCTGGCATGACGGCTCTGGCGGATATTCACTCTGGCAAAAAAACGCTCATGGACTACCTCTTGAAACCGATCCATACGACACTTTCACAGTCCTTCCGGGAGAGATAACGAGAAAAAAGCATATGGGGGATTTCATGGAAGAACGTATCTCATTTGAGCAATACAGGCCTGGACTTATGGGAGAGGTTGTTGCTTGGCACGGTAGATACTACAGCAAGCATTGGAATTTTGGCCCGGAGTTTGAAGCGATTGTAGGGAGCGGACTTGCTCATTTCATTCCCCGCAAAACCAATCATGGCTGCCGCATCTTCTCCGCATGGCAGGGGAAAATCTTTCTCGGCAGTATTACAGTTGATAATGATGGAAACCCGGATCAGCCACTAGCGCACATACGCTGGTTTATCATGGCCGATGCTGCCCGAGGCAAAAAAATTGGCGGGAAACTCTTTTCCGAAGCGCTTCAATTCATCAGAGATACTGGCTATGAAGGCGTCTACCTAACAACCTTCAAAGGGCTCGAGGCGGCCCAACATCTATATGTTTCAACCGGCTTCCAACTCACCCATGAAGAGGAAGGAGAAAGCTGGGGAACAAAAGTTACTGAACAGCGATACGAGCTCCGCTTCAGTTAATCATTTGTCATAGTAGGCATTACAAATCTTCTGGATTGTCTCAAGATTCTCAGTAAATACTCTAACAATTTCAGGATCAAATTGTTTGCCACTTTGGTCTTGAATATAAGACATGATTTCCTCAAGCGGCCACGCGGCTTTATAACAGCGATCATTTCCAAGCGCGTCAAAAACATCCGCAATTGCAGTAATCCGACCATAGATGTGGATTTCTTTCCCTTGCTTTCCAATCGGATAACCACTGCCATCCCACTTTTCATGATGTTCACCAGCGATAATAGCACCCGCCTGAAGAATTCTTTTGCGAGAGTTCTTCAGCATATCCCGCCCAAGAGAGGCATGGGTTTTCATTACCTCCCATTCCTGCCCTTCCAATGGACCTTCTTTGTTCAAAATCGCATCGGGAATACCTATTTTACCAACGTCATGTAAAGGCGATGCCAAGCGGAGGATCTCAGCCTCTTCATCACTTAGCCCCAGCTCTAACGCTAACAATTTGCTAATTTCTGCAACACGCTTCACATGATTGCCGGTTTCTTTTGAACGTGTCTCTACGGCTTCACCAAGCAGATAGACAATTTCCCTTTGAGTTTCCTCTATTTCCTTGTGAAGGTCGACATTCTCATATGCAATCCCGATATTTCTTAGGAAAACCTCTATCAAGTTTCGGTCGATCTCGTTTAATGGCCTGACACCCGTAATATACAGAACACTATCAAAGCCAAATGTAGTGCTAAAAAAGCCTGCAAACCGATCTTCGATGTAATGATTATTTTTAGTTTTGATGGCTAAGTTAATGTCTTGGAGTGCTTGCTCCGACAACCCTTCGCGCGCATCTTTACCTTCCAATTCTTTGAAATCCCCCGTCCCAACAACAATTGGCAGAGCATCACCAGACGCGTGAACAGCCACACCATTTAGCTGCATATAAATTGCGCTACTACCCAAACGCATGAGAGAGGTGAGCTGTTGCAAAACCCCTTCTGTAAAGCCATCGATATTCTGCAACGCAAAAATATCCGCAGTGCTATCAATGATATGCTCCAGGCCTAGTTTATTTTTCTCCAGCGCCATAATATCACGGTAAGAGCGTAAGGAAGCGTACATCAATGTCGTAAATTTCTGAGCCGTCAGTTCGGTTTTCTCTTTATAATCATTGATATCATATTGCTGTATCACATCTTGCTCCGGCGCTTGACCGGGCTGCCCTGTTCGCAAAATAATTCGCGTCTGCTGGTTTTTAAGCACCTCGCGGATGTATTTCACTGCCTCAAGCCCCGCATGATCGCTTTCCATCACGACATCCAACAAGACAACCGCAATATCATCATGCCGCTGTAAACACTCAAGTGCTTCATCACCTGTATAAGCGTGATAAAATAGGAGCGGGTGACCTTCAAATTCAAATCCATCCAACGCAAGTTCTGTGACCTGATGGACAGCTTCTTCGTCATCAACAATCAACACCTTCCAAACATAGCGACCATCATAACTTTTACGTCGATCAGACACCTCATCCGCAAAGGAAATGATATCGTTGTCACGAGATGCTTCTGTCTCACTTAGGTTCATTTCTTGACCCTCTCACTACTGGAAAAGTGAACACGAACTGCGTTCCTTCTCCCAATTCACTTATACACTTCGCAGTCCCCCCCATTGTTTGCGTAATCTGGTTATAAACGATATGCATCCCAAGGCCGCTTCCCCCGCCGCTACGTGCAGTCGTGAAGAAAGGTTCGAAAACTTTAGATTTAACTTCTTCGCGCATCCCCTTGCCGTCATCTTTAAAAATGAGTGTAACCATCTCCTCATCTACACTTGCTGAAATCTTGATCAACCCTTCGTCCAACGGGTTGAAAGCGTGCAGGATACTGTTCATCACAAGGTTGGTGATGATTTGTGCCAATGGTCCGGGATAGCTATCTACTTTCAGGTCACGATCGCCCTCCACCTCTACCTTGATACGTGTTTTTTTAAGCTGAGGATGTAAGCTGAAAAGAACGTCATCAATATAATTGAGAAGGTAAAACTCTCTGGCATCTTCAGAAGACTGATCCACTGCAACTTTTTTAAAGCTACGGATTAATTCTGACGCTCTGTGAAGGTTTCCAACAACAATAGTGCTCGTTTTCTCGACACTTTCCAGAAATTTATCAAGATCACTGCGGCGCATGCTGCCATCCTGATAGCGCCGTTCAAATTGTTTCGCCTTCTCTTCTAAAGCGGTGATGGCGGTAAGACCAACACCAACCGGAGTATTAATTTCATGCGCGACCCCCGCGACCAATCCGCCAAGTGAGGCCATCTTTTCGGCCTCAACCAACTCATTTTGGGTTAATTGCAAGCGTTCAAGCGCGTCACGAAGTTCTCGCTCCGCTTGTTTCCGGATTGACATATCTCTTACAATTCCCGTAAAGAATTGTGTATCACCGCTTCTAAACTCGCTTATTGCAAGCTCAGCCACAAACGTCTCTCCATTGCTACGCTGTGCTGTGACTTCCCGCCCGTTATCCCCAATGATGTGGGCGTTGCCAGTCCGCAAATATGTTTCAAGATACCCATCATGCTTTCGAGCAATGTCATGAGGCATCAAGATTTTTAAATTTTGTCCAATTGCCTCCTCGGCAGAGATCCCAAACATCTCCTCTGCAGCTGGGTTAAAAGAGGTGATCGTGCCAATTTTATCTGCTGTGATAATCCCTTCTGCAGCGCTATCCAGAATCAATTTCACCTGCTTTTCAGTCGCCTCTCTTTCGCGCACTTCACGAACAAGGTCTCTTGTTCTTTCCAGTACGATTTCCTCAAGAAGATCGCGTTGTTCGAACAACTCTTCTTCTCGTGCTTTAAAGCGGTCTGCCAAGAGATTAAACGCCGCAACCAACTGATTATATTCGATGTCTTTCCCTTCAGGGATCGGCTCGCGATAGTTTGTGTTTTCAAAAACCTTAATCGCATCCAAGAGACTGTGCATTTTTTTGGCTGACCGCTTGCTAATCAAGTATGTGAGCAGCATGGCGGCGAACGAAATCACCAGAATTGCGATAGCGACCTGGAGTGTTGTTTGTTCTGGCCAATGTAAAATGATCGCTGCAATGACCGCAATTTGAAGCACTGCGACAATAACAAGCAATTGCCGTCGCGCTGAAGTCCGCCAAAATTCTGTGACGTTTTGGACGATCGCATGCATTGTGCTGTAATCTGCCTCCTAGTAGATCCCGACAGAATGTGATGCACAGAAGGCAAGAACACATCAAAATCGGGATAGTATCTCATTTCAATACTTAATTAGGTGACATTAATATAATGTAAATACCCTACGCCAACTGCTCAGCAACTCTCGCAATAAATAGCCGCCCTCGAAGCTCCAACTAACGTTGCTGCAACTCAAAAACCTTCGATCGAATAATATCTAGCATTTCTTGACGGTCGGTGATCGTTGCCAACTTCTCAAACGCTATAATTTCTCCAATATTTGCGGTCAGCGTCGAATTTATTCTTTTCCTTGTCTCTCCAAGCAAGACTGCTTCCCTCAAACTTTCACTAAAAAGGCTTACAAAGTGAAAAAGCCAACTGTTCTTGCCCTCAAAATGCAGAGGTAGAACATCAGCTTGGCTACGTTGGATCATGGAGGCCGCAAAAAGTTTCCAAGGAGCATCAACGGCCTCATCAAAAACCTTTGGGGAAGTAGATACTCTACCTGCTGGAAAAATAATAATGACGCCACCATTCGACAGATGGGAAATAGCTTGCCTTCGAGGTTCAACATTTGCCCGCAACGAGCTGGACGAACCCTCAAAATGTATGGGAATAAGATAGTCATTTAGCTCTGGCGCCTTCAGAAATGCCGAATGCGCTAAAAACTTAAAATCAGGGCGCACTCTGGATATTAAGTAACAAGCTGTTAAACCATCGATTACCCCATATGGATGGTTCGCCACAACGACCAACGGCCCCTCTTTAGGAATATTCGATAGTCGAACAGGATCATATGTCAAATTGAGCTTTAAACGATCAATTGCCGCATCCCAAAAGTTGCGCGCCTCCCGCCCTTGCTCAGCGCGATATCGCTGGTAAATACGGTTCAGCTTCGGCTGCCCGGTCAAAAATTCCACCGAACGCATTGTCAGTCTGCGGACGAAAGGGTCATTCTGATTGGCATATGTAACCGAAACAGATTTGTCTCTCGCAATTTTCCTAAATGGCAACTTAGCTGTAACTGGCATTAAACCAAGACATCAAAGTTTCGTTGCAAAGAGGCGTCAATTTGCCAAAACTTTTATGACACGACGCGCTAAGCCTTAATCAAGGCTGCCTTTGATAGAGCGGTAATATGCTGAATATACATATCTTGTGACCATCCGCATTGCCGAACTAAATGCTCCCAATTTTGAACCGAAATTAGGGTTAGAAACAGGTCCGCGGCTTGCTCATGAGATAGATCTCCAGTTAAACGGTTTTCCGCACTTAGCATCCCAATGACAGCCTGACATCCCTCACGTAACGCATGCATCCGATCTTCCCAGGTATCTCGCGCTTCTGCATCCGTGTCGGCCATGGAAAGTATGGCATGTACAACACCATAAATTTCCGGGATATAATTCCCCCAAGCCTCCACATAAGCGTCGAGCCGAGCTACGCCATTTGGTGCAGACCTACTCGGCGCCAATCTCTCGTCGATATCTTTTTGTTGATCAACAAACCGCGTGGTTGCCTTTAAAAGCTCCACCCTTTTAGGGAAGTGCAAATAGACGGCCTGGCGGCTAACCCCAGCCTCTTTCGCAATATCGCTCATCCGCACTCCTTTTTCGGGTGCACTTTCCAGAAGAGACCAGGCGGCAGTCAATATGCGTTTCTGTGTTTCATTATATTTTCTTGACATGGTGTAAAGATAACATTATTTGACACCATGTCAACTTTACATAGTGTAAACTTTTTAAAGGAATAGATAAATGAAAGTTATTATATTTGGTGCAACAGGTAGCATTGGTGAACTGGCTGTAAAAAACTGCCTGCAAGATGGGCATAAAGTTATCGCGTTCGCCCGCAATCCCGAGAAATTAGATATTCAAAACCCGAACCTTGCGTTGCATAAGGGCGACGCGACACGATTGAGTGATGTAATGGCAGGGATGGCGGGAGCCGACGCAGCCATCATTACACTGGGGGCAGGTAAATCCAGAAAGGGAACAGTGAGATCAGAAGGGACCCTCACCATTATTCAAGCGATGCATGAGCTTGGGATAAAACGACTAATCTGTCAGTCCACCCTCGGTGCTCATGAAAGTTGGAGCAACCTCAATTTCTTTTGGAAATACATCATGTTTGGTGCCCTACTACGCCCAGTC
This sequence comes from Sneathiella sp., assembly GCA_017643685.1. GTDB lineage: Bacteria > Pseudomonadota > Alphaproteobacteria > Sneathiellales > Sneathiellaceae > Sneathiella. Next base: position 11,909 of record JAEPMY010000052.1, on the reverse strand, counting down.
TTTCTTGATCACGAGAAGCAGGAAAATCTGGTGCGAGCAAGCGGGCTGGATTGGACGATCGTTCGCCCCAGCGCCTTTATCGATGCAGGTCCAACACCTTACAAAATTTCTTTCGGCCCTGAAATACGCAACTTGAAACTCACAATCCCGCGCTTGGATGTAGCAAGGTTTTTAGCTGAGGAAGTCAGACGCAATCAATTCCTTCATCAAGCTGTGGCGATTTCAAATTGACCTACCTTTGAACCCGTGAAGCTTCTTGAAGAGATCACGGGTTCTGTCTATGTTTTTATAAGACGTAAAACAGGATGAGGTAGAGGACATCGGCCTGCATGAAAATCTTTAGCGGCTTCAATACATTCTACCTTTTCGGCTTACTGATTAGCTTTTCGTCAAATGCGTCTGCTGAAACAGCGAAAATTGCTGTAGCGTCTAACTTCACTGGCGCAGCACATGAACTACAACACGCGTTTGAAGCTAAAACATCACACAAGCTACTCTTAAGTTTTGGCTCGACCGGAAAGCTGACAACACAAATTTTATATGGTGCACCTTATGCTGCGTTCCTTGCGGCGGACCTCTCCCACCCAGAGAAAATTGCCGCGGCTGAACTTGCAAAGCCTGGCACATTATTTACCTACGCTTCGGGTGAGCTCGTCTTATTTCGAAAACCAAATTCAGGGAACGGAAGAGAGCTATCCATTGTGGATGCCCTCAAGTCCGCAAAGAGGATTGCAATTGCCAATCCAGCCTCAGCCCCTTACGGACAAGCCGCCTATTCGGTTTTAACGCATCTAGATATGTGGGAAGCTGCACAGTCAAAACTTGTGCGCGGCGGTAACATAGCCCAAACCTATCAATTCGCGATCACAGGTAATGTGGACCTTGCTTTTGTTGCCAAATCGCAAGTAATCAAAAACAAACCTTCGACCTACTGGTCTCTGCCAAAGGAGACTTATCCCCCGCTAAAGCAAGGGGCTATTCTCTTGACCAAAGGCCAAGAGAACAAGGCTGCAATAGAGTTTCTGGATTTCCTTAAAACTGAACCTGCTTTGGAAATCATATCCTCCCATGGATATGACCGAAGGGAGTGATGGGATTTGCTAGAAACTGTTTTTCTCACATTAAAGCTAGCGTTCGTGACAACGATTATCCTGATGTTTATCGGAACGCCCGTCGCATGGTGGTTAGCTAGGTCAAAGAGCAACTGGAAAGAAATCGTAGGAACACTTGTCGCCCTGCCACTTGTCTTACCACCAACGGTTCTCGGATTTTATTTATTGGTGATATTAAGTCCGACAAGTCCAATTGGTGCTTTCCTTACAACCGTTTTTGGAAAATCCCTTCCCTTCACTTTTGAAGGCTTAGTTGTAGGGTCAGTGATTTACTCCCTCCCGTTCGTAGTGCAGCCAGTGAGAAATGCATTCGAGGCAATTGGAGACCGACCACTTGAAGTCGCAGCAACGCTCAGAGCATCCCCCTTAGATCGCTTTTTCTCAGTTGCAATCCCTCTTGCTAGGCCGGGCCTCTTAACCGGTGCCGTTTTAGCATTTGCCCATACCATGGGCGAATTTGGCGTGATCCTGATGATCGGTGGTAATATCCCCGGGGAGACTAAAGTACTTTCCGTGGCTATTTACGATTACGTTGAGACACTTCAATGGGGTAAGGCACATATACTGGCCGCTGGAATGCTTGTTTTCTCTTTTGTCGTTATTCTAACCATGACCATCATAGAGCGACGTATGAGAAAGCGGCTTCAATGACAGATATCCATATCGACCTTCAAGGTGTACTGGGCGATTTCTCAATTGAAGCAGCTTTTGCCGCTCCCACCTCTGGTGTTACTGCCATATTTGGCCCCTCTGGCTGCGGAAAAACGAGCATTTTACGTGCTGTGGCGGGACTGAACTCATCTCTAACAGGCTTGATACAAATTGGAGAAGAGATTTGGCAAGACGCCGCCTCCTACACCCCACCTCACAAACGTGCGGTTGGTTATGTCTTTCAAGAAGCCAGCTTATTCCCTCATTTGTCCGTTATTAAAAATATCGGCTATGGGATGAAGCGCTCCAAGAAATCTCACCTATCCCCTAACCTAGATGAACTTACTCAGCTTCTTGGGATTTCTGATTTGCTAGATAGAATGCCAAACAATCTATCCGGCGGCGAGAAGCAGCGGGTTGCCATTGCAAGAGCCCTGTTAAGCAGTCCCGAAATTTTATTGATGGATGAGCCCATGGCCGCCCTTGGCCAGGATAATAAAAATGAAATTCTCCCCTATCTGGAGAAACTACACAAACACCTCAAGATCCCCATCTTTTACGTTACTCACGACATGCAAGAGGTAGAGCGCCTCGCTGATCATTTGATCTTGATGGAAAATGGGAAAGTCCGGGCATATGGGAAACCTGCAGATTTGATCTCCGACCCCTCACTCCCTTTTCAAAAACGGAGCGGAGCCGCCGCAATCCTTGACGGTGTAATCCGTGGATACGATCCACAGTATGATCTCACCACCATTGAAGTTGCTGGCACCCCCTTAATTGTTCCGGGGAATATTGATGCGATAGAAACAACTAAGCGACTTCGCATAAAAGCGTCTGATGTCGGCTTAAGCCTCACCCAAACATCTGAGGGGATGAGTTACCTTAACAACCCACTTGCCACTATCATAAGCATTGAGACCATTAACCCCGCACAGGAGATGGTGAAGCTCCAGCTCGGGAAAGCAGAGGAGAACACCTACCTTCTTGCTGCTATTACTCGTAAATCAGCAGAACAGATGGGCCTCCAGCCCGGGCAAACCGTCTCCACTCTGATTAAAAGTATTTCCTTTATGGGACACTAGGTTCTACCGGCTCATCCGGCGATTAACCGCCGCCCCATTCTCGTACCAGCCTTTGGATGAGTTGACGATTTTCACCACACTCAGCATAACGGGTACCTCGATCAACACACCCACAACTGTTGCGAGGGCTGCACCAGATGTAAAACCGAAAATGCTTATTGCGGCGGCAACAGCAAGTTCAAAGAAATTACTGGCACCGATTAAAGCCGAGGGTGCAGCAACGCAATGCTGCTCCCCAGTCATACGATTCAACAGATAAGCAAGGCCTGAGTTAAAATACACTTGGATCAAAATCGGAACTGCCAATAGCGCAATAATCATTGGCTCAGCCAGAATTTGCTCTCCTTGAAAACCAAACAGCAAAACCAGAGTTATCAGCAATGCTAATAGTGAAAAGGGCTGAATAGTAGCAAGCAAACGCTCCAGCGCCACGCCCCCTCTCTTCAAGCAGATTTTACGAATGGCCTGCGCCAAAAGGACCGGCACAACAATATAAAGCCCAACAGAGATAGTTAGTGTCTCCCAGGGGACCGTAATTGCAGAAATGCCCAGTAGCAGGCCAACAATTGGTGCAAATGCAAACACCATTATCGTGTCATTAAGCGCCACCTGGCTCAGTGTAAAATGCGGCTCACCATTGGATAGATTGCTCCAAACAAAAACCATAGCAGTGCATGGAGCCGCCGCAAGCAGGATGAGGCCTGCAATATATGACTCAATCTGATCTGCTGGCAGATAATCTCGAAATAGATAGCCAATGAAAAGCCACCCAAGTAAAGCCATAGAAAAGGGTTTGACTGCCCAATTGATAAACAGTGTTACCCCAATACCCCGCCAATGTTCTTTCACTTGAGTAAGGGCTGCGAAGTCAATTTTGATCAACATGGGAATGATCATTAGCCAGATCAGAATAGCAACTGGCAAGTTCACATTGGCAATCTCTGCACTACCAATAGCTTGAAACACATTGGAGAAAAAATGCCCAAGCGCAATACCGACAACGATACAAAAAGCCACCCAAATAGTTAAATACCGTTCGAACAAATTCATAGCAGGCTTTTCTTGCTTATTATCGGCTACATCAAAATTACTCATCACTTTTCCTACAAGAGAATTTACAATCCCTAGATATTTGGAGCTTTCATTTCCTGATCGTTTCCTAACAGGTTTTGATCGCAACAGTTCGGCATCAAACTATCCAAAAGCGGCGCACACAAATCTGCACGCCCTTGACAGCAATCTTCCATTAAAAAGCCCATCAAGTCCTTTGTTCCATCTAGGTCAATCATGTAAAAAACGGAACGCCCTTGACGCTTTGAAGCAACCAAACCAGAGGCCACTAGCGCAGCCAAATGGGTCGACATGGTATTATGGGGGGTCTCAAATTTACGCGCTATCTCACCGGCGGGCATCCCATCCCCACCAATTTGTACAAGATGCCTAAACACGCAAAGACGCGTTTCCTGAGAAAGTGCCGCGAAGGCTTTTGTTGCTCGAATAATGTCCATATGTCGAGAATATTCGACAAATATAAAAATACAAGAATAGATTTGTGAACTTTTAGTGTCAGTTGAAAACAGCTAGATGATTAAACGGATTTGCTACCCCGTCCCCAAGAGATTTTATTCCAGATCTTTTCATGGATAAAAAAGAAGACGAAGCCGGATGTGGACGCACTCACTGCCAACATCAATGCAGAAATAATAGCACCTGTTTGAATGTAGCTTAAAAAAGTCATCGTCAGAACACCCAGCAACTGCCAGGTGATAGACTTAATGACAATCCGAACGGAGCTCTCCATTACCTCTTTTCCTTTATTGAAGTTTCCAAAGAGATACCGAAAAGTTGCTGACAATGGGATCAGGTATTTACGCTATTTTTTCTCTAATATGTTTATTTTTATCAACAGAAGATGTATTTTAGCTCCATGGATAAAAGAGATCGTGCCTGGGTTTTTCGAAATCGGCTAAAAAATAGAATGCAACAAGCGGAACTCAACCAAAGTGAGTTAGCACGCAGATGCCACGTTGACCGCTCCACCATTGCTCAGCTTCTGAACGAGGATGAAACCAGACTTCCCAACGCACATCTTGCTGCAGAATGTGCAGACGCTTTGGGGGTCAGCTTAGATTGGTTGCTTGGCTTAACAGAAAGGAGCGAAACTGCAACGGACTTACTTCAAGTTTCCTTCAACATGACAGAGGCAGCACGCACGCCTACAGATAACCAATTACGAGAATGGTTTCGGGAAGCCAAAGGGCATAAGATCAGGCATGTGCCAGCGACACTGCCAGATATCATAAAGACAGACGCCGTGATGGAGTTTGAATACTCTGCTTTTTTACAAAAAACACCGCAGCAAGCCGCTAAAACCACATCCGATCATATGAAGTGGATTCAACAGCCAGGATCTGATTACGAGATATGTATCCCTAAGGACATGTTGCAATCTCTGATACGCGGGGAGGGTTATTGGCGAGGCCTATCAAACACAGCCCGAGAAGAACAAGTGGAACATATGATCCGGTATTGTAGGGATCTCTATCCCTCTATCCGCATGTATGTCTATGATCCAAAAGTTGTGTTCTCTGCACCGGTCACAATTTTCGGCCCCCTCCTCGCAGTTATCTACATCGGCCAATACTACATGGTCTTTCGCGAAAACCGACAAATTCAGGCATTAACCCAACATTTTGATCAGCTAATCCGAGCTTCAGAAATTGATGCCCGATCCATCTCGGCTTACATAGAAAACCTTCGAGACGACGCCTCTTAAGCGTCTGCCTTAATGAAATCTGCCGCCTTCTCTGCAATCATGATAACCGGGGATGCAGTGTTCCCGGATGTAATATTGGGCATGATCGACGCATCAACAACGCGAAGGCCTTCCAGCCCTCGCACTTTTAATCTTTCATCAACGACCGCCTGATCATCCTGCCCCATTTTACAGGTTCCGATTGGGTGAAAGATTGTGGTCGCAATATTGCCTGCCTCTCGAACCAAGTCTTCTTCTTCATGTACAGACCGACCCGGCAACACCTCTTCCGGCTGATATCTTGCGACGGCTTTAGCGTCCATAATCTGACGGGTTAGTCGAATGCTTTTAACCGCAATATCCTGATCTTTTGAGGCAGACAGATAATTTGGTTTAATGGCGGGGGCAGCTTCAGGCTCCTTGGTTTTTAAATGAATACTCCCCCGACTTTCCGGGCGGAGGTTACAGACAGATGCCGTAATCGCAGGATACGGATGCAATGGATCTCCCAGCTTATCCGTACTAAGCGGTTGAATGTGATATTCCAAATCTGGCGTTTCAAGATCAGAAGAGCTTTTGACGAAAACACCCATCTGACTCGGCGCCATGGAAAGCGGACCGCTTCTAAAGAGGGCATATTGCAAACCGATTTTCATTTTACCCAAAAGACTATTGGCCTGCTGGTTCAAAGTAACAGCATCCTTCACTTTATAGACGGTCCGAATTTGCAAATGGTCCTGAAGATTTTCACCAACGCCGCTGAGCTCATGCTCCACATCAATACCGAGGTCAGACAAAATATCCCCGCGTCCGATCCCACTCAGCTCCATAATTTTAGGAGAGTTGACCGCACCTGCAGATAAAATAACTTCTCGGCCAGCTAACGCACGGCAAGGTTTACCCTTCAATTTGAAATCGACCCCAACGACCTTTTTACCTTCAAGGATCAACTTTTCTGTTAGAGCATGAGTAAGCACTCGCAGATTAGGACGCTTCATTGCAGGGCGGAGGAACCCTTTTGTCGTATTCCAGCGAACCCCACCCTTCTGATTTACATCGAAATATCCAGCACCTTCATTTGTGCCGGTATTAAAATCTTCTGTTTTTGAGACACCAATTTCCTGCACAGCATCCCTAAAAGCATCTAAAATCTCCCAAGACAGCCGTTGTTTCTCGACGCGCCACTCACCACCGCCTTTGTGAAATTCACTGTCACCGGCGTAATGATCTTCAGATTTCAGAAAATAAGGAAGAACGTCATCCCAGCCCCAACCTGTATTTCCAAGTTGCCGCCACCCATCATAATCACGGGCCTGCCCGCGCATATAAATCATTCCATTGATGGAGGAACATCCGCCTAGAACTTTACCTCGCGGATAATTAATACTGCGCCCATTCAACCCCTTGTCAGGGTCAATTTTCATCATCCAATCAGTCCGAGGATTAGCAATACAGAATAGATAGCCGATCGGGATATGAACCCAGTGATAATTGTCATTACCCCCGGCCTCAAGCAGCAAAACGCGCTTACTTGGATCTTCACTTAGCCGATTAGCAAGTACGCAGCCTGCGGTCCCGCCTCCGATGATGATGTAATCATATTGCCCCTCAGCCTGACGCGTCATACTTATCCTCCCTGCTGCCTCTTTTTTTGTGAGGCTTTTCCTATTTTTAGCCGGAAAATTTGCAGACTGCATCAACAAAGCACCGACCTGGGTCAACGCACAACAAAAAAGCCCTACCCCGAAAGATAGAGCTTTGGAGACAAAATGAAATCTGGGGCAGGTTACCTTCAAATCCTAGGACCAGCCCTTCGATCAATAACACCGAAGATGACGGCAATCGCCAATAGTGCAACTGCCACAAAGAACACAAATTGGGCGATCTCCGCCGCCGCAGCCGCAATCCCACCAAATCCGAATAGGCCTGCAACTAGAGCGACGATCAGAAACATAAGGGCTAATCTTAACATATCCTCGTCCTCTCAAAGTTAATTATACAACTACCGTAAACTCTTAATCTTCGCTGGCAGCTTCTTCGATAGCGTTACCAGCTTCTTCAATATCCTTACCCGCACCTTCAACTGTGTTACAGGCCGCCAAAGCGATCAGCGCCAAACCAAATGTGGTCAGTGGAAGTGTTTTCTTTAAAATAGTAAGCATTATTTTTCTCCTTGAACTTCAGCTCGTTCCCTCGACGGTTTTAATGTGCCGTTACTAACGTCAAATTTCGATTGGCCGCTCCCTCCAATCACATAAAGGCACCATTAATTTTGCGTACATTCTCGGGCTGAACTGGATTTTCTTGAGTATCGCACCTAACAGGGTTTACTGTTGCATCCGGCGCTGAAGCGTCTTCAGGCACGCGATTTTCTGAGGCCTTTGACTCAGCTGTTAGCCCTTCAACGAATGCCTTCACTAATACCTGCAAGGTCTCATCCGTCTCTGACTGCACCTCAGGAAATAAGCATACGTTACCAATCTCTTCAGCCTGCCGCCTGGAGAGCAAACCAGCTATCACCATAAAAAGGGTCAGAAAAAGACCAACAATTACAATAGCGGTAAGAGGTAAAACGCCCTGCATTAACAACAGTAAATATGCGCCATATGCTAGCAAAGCGATCAAAGCAGATGCTAACATGGCACAAAGAACCGTCCAAAAGAGCGCCTTCTTCATTGCTAATATGATCTGCTTTACGGCAGGCGCTGATGGAAGCGCCTGCTGTACTGTCGAAGCCAATAACTGATTTATCATGGACAACATAGCGGCGACCTTATGACCGGCGCTTGATCAGACTCATCAGAAGAGCTCCGCCAACAAAAGCAGCGGCCGTTGTTACAAACGGGCGGTTCTGAATAGTGGTTTCACAAGCGTCCTTGGCATGTCCAATCTGCTCTCTCCGATCGCTTAAGAATGTTTTGACATTCTCACCAGCTGTTCGGGCAACCGCCTCGGCCTTTTCGGCCCCTTTACTTGCCCCATTTGGAGCCGTTTTCGCCAGATTATCTGCAAGCAGCTCTTTGATCTGATCCAGATCTTTCTGCATGTCTTTAATCTGAGTTTGTGTTGTAGCCATTGTACCGTCTCCTTTACTGATGAATGAAAAACTCTAATAAATTAAGGCTCTACTTAGAGAGATTGACTGCGACACCAATCCTCAATGGCCTTTTCAGCTTCCTGACGGGACTTACCGTAACGTTCCTGAATAAGACCACTTAAGCGCTCCATATCGCCATCGATCTGATCGACCTCATCATTAGTAAGATCGCCCCATTCACGTTTAGCGGCGCCTTTAAGCTGCTTCCATTTGCCTTCAAGAATGTCTGTATTCATAACGTTCTCCTTTTTTGTTCGGCTCATCTCCAACTTGGGACGTTTCTTATCAACGGAAAATCGGTAGAGCGGGCCTCTCACATAAATTCTGCATAAATTTATGCTCTCTTTATCAAACTCTTAGTCGCTTCTAACGGCCGCTTGACGTAACCTGTCATATGAAAGAAGCGATTTTAGAAGAAGGAGGCAAAATGGAGCCGCTCAGTCGCTTTGAAGAGCTCAAGCAAAATATGCAGGTTCTTTGGGAACAGGTACAGGAATGGGCAATCACGCCGGAAATTTATTATCAGCTTCTCTTTGTAATAGGGGCCGGCTGCACCTCACTGATCATCGTTTGGATTGGTAAAACACTTTTTCAACAACTGAGAAGTGGTGAACAGACCCACCCAATTACTGTTCGGGAATGGTACTTAAAGCGGGCAACGAACTTAATTCCGCCCCTCCTTACGTTCGCATTTTTAGGAGTTGGTGACAAAGTTGCCAGCTTCTTGACAGATGCAACAGGTGTGATCGCCCTCTCTCGGGACCTCAGCATCATTTGGCTAATTATGGCTGCCATCTCTGCTTTCGTTCAAAACACACTTGTTCGGATTGTAGGTTACTGGATCATGATCCCGGCAGCCGTACTGTCTGCAGTTGGTTGGTATGACCCTACGGTCGAATACCTGGAACAATTTGGTTTCACCTTGGGGAAAGTGGAAATTACGGCTTATACGTTCATAAAGGCTATCTTCTTTGTGAGTTTAGTTATCTGGATAGGAAAACTTATCAGTGAGACAACTGAACGGCATATCCGTAAAAGTGAAAACCTGACACGCCCCACCAAAGAGCTTTTGATCAAGCTATTTGATGTAGCTCTCGCCATTGTTCTTTTCACAGCGACGCTCAATCTGATTGGCATTGATCTAACAGCTCTTGCGGTCTTTAGTGGTGCTCTGGGTGTTGGGCTTGGGTTTGGTCTACAAAAAATCGCATCCAACTTCATCAGCGGTATTATCCTGCTCTCTGAAAAGTCCATAACTATTAACAACCTTATTGAAATGGATGACGGCATATTTGGATATGTCAGAAAACTCGGGGCGCGGGCCAGTATTGTTGAAACCTTTGATGGCAAGGAGGTCATGGTTCCGAACGAAGATTTCATTACCTCTCGCGTCGCGAACCTAACGCACAGCACGAATAACTGCCGTGTGGATATTCATGTTGGCGCGTCCTACGATGCAGACCCCCATAAAGTCAGAGATATTATGCTGGACGCGGCACAATCTTTTAAAGACACCATTCAAGACAACCCGGATCTGGCACCGGCCTGCTACCTTAGGGAATTTGCCGACCATTCAGTCAACTTCCTGCTGACTTTCTGGATCCCGGACATCACTGCCGGTCGCTGGCGGGCACAAAGTGAAGTTATGTTTACGATCTGGGACCGTTTTAAAGAAGAGGGGATTGAAATCCCGTATCCTAAACGGGATGTCTATTTCCGTAATGGTTTGACTATTGAACAGGCAATGATTGACGAGACGACTGAAAAGAAAACGGAAAAGTAAGCTTACCGATCAGCAGTAGGGGAATTTATGCTCTCTTTATGAAATTAACAACAGCCCCCTACTGCGAACTGAAATAAACGGGACTACCTTCCAATCATCACGAGGCGACACAACTTGTTGCCACTCATGATTTGAGAAAGGAGCCCGAAATGACAAATAGCACATTAAAAGTTGTCGACAAAAAATCCGTAGATATTGGTGTTCAAAAAGATCGCCGCGCGGACGTGGCAGAGAAAATGTCAACGTTTCTGGCATCAACTTATACGCTTTACATGAAGACTCTGTACTACCATTGGAACGTTACCGGCCCTAATTTTCACAGCTTACATGCGCTGTTTGAGGGTCAGTATCAGGACTTGCATTCCGCTGGTGATGAAATTGCGGAACGTATCCGCGCTTTGGGGCACTTCACGCCTGGCACATATTGCGACTTTGCCAAAATGTCTTCTGTTGAAGAAGACGAGGCGATGCCTTCCAGCGCAAAAGTCATGATTGAAAATCTGCTCAAAGACAATGAGACGCTTTCGAAAGAAGCCCGAAGTGTTCTCAAGGTAGCGGAAGCCGCAGAAGATGAAGTGACGGTAGACATGATGGTTGAGCGCATGTCCGTTCACGATGAAGCGGCCTGGATGCTGCGTTCATCTATCGAATAAAAACAGTAAACAAGTAATAAATTTGGAATAAGAATGAGGATCGCGTCATGAATATCTTGAAGAAACGCTATAGTCTTGCCACTGCTTTGGTTATCTGTCTGTCAACGTTTGGATTGGCCGCTTGTGATGACAATGACTCACCGCTAACAAACGCAGCACAAGAACTCTCCGAAGGAATGGAAGATGCAGTAGAAGCATTGGATAATGATAAAACAGTCGGAGAAAAGGTTGGCGAAACGGTCGAAGATGCAGGCGAGAAAATTCAAGATGTAGCGCAGTAACCTCATCAACCCAATTAAAAAGCCCGGCTACAAGTCGGGCTTTTTTGTGTCATTTTTTAAACTTCATAATGGAGAATTTATGCCGCCTTTATTACGTTAAGGCACAACTAGATATTAAAATGTAGGAAAATGACCGAACAACCGGCTGTAATTGCGTGCATTGATGCACACCCCAAAACGATTTCGCTTCTGAGAGCGGCCGCAAACAAGGCACGCGAACTTGGAACTGACTGGGCTGCTATATATGTGGAAACACCGGATCACCATTTACTCAGTCGTGATGCGCGGGAGCGCATCCTTCGCTTTGCTTCGACAACGGAACAAATGGGTGGCAAATTTTTAAAACTGGAAGGCAAAGACCCCGTATCCAGCATTTCCCTTTTCGTGCACCAATCCATGCACAGCTCATCTCCTGTTCAATATGCATTTATTGGACAAACCAGCCGAGAGGGGTTCTGGAATGAGCTGAAACGTACAACCGCAGAGAAAATT
>JAEPMY010000145.1 GCA_017643685.1 Sneathiella sp. | reverse complement strand
GTTGAGGGAGAGGCCCTTGAAACCTCCAAGCTTGTGGGGAAAGAGCTTCGCAACGTTAAATTGCCGAAAGGCACTATCGTCGGCGCGATCCTTCGGGATGACGAGGTTTTGATCCCGCGCGGCGATACCATTATCAAAACCCATGACCGGGTTGTGATTTTTGCCCTTCGCACGACGGTTCGTAAAGTGGAAGAAATGTTCTCAGTCAGTCTGGAGTTCTTCTAAGGCGATGAATTTAAACCCGGTTCTGACCATATTGGGATGGGCGCTCACCTTTTTGGCGGTGATGATGTTCTTCCCTATGCTGTTTGCATTCGATGGTCATCCGATCCTGACATCGGGGGCATTTCTAATGTCCGCTATCCTAACGCTGTTCCTCGGCGGCGGATTGGTATTTGCCAGTCGCCGGGAATATACAGCGATGGAGCGGCGCCATTCTTTTATGATCGTTACTCTGGTATGGGTGGTGGTGCCTTTTTTTGCGGCCATGCCCTTTTATTTAAGCGGCGTTACCCCTAATTTCCTGGATGCGTATTTTGAGGCATTGTCTGGTTTTACAACCAATGGCGCTTCTGTCCTTCAGGATGTCAGCAGCATGCCGAAATCCATTCTGCTCTGGCGTGCCTTATTGGAATGGTTCGGCGGTTTTTCTCTGATCATTATGTTGTCCATTCTGGCAACCACCGTGAATGATTTGGCGACTAATTCATTGGGGCGGGCCATCGCCAAGAGTAACCGCCGCAGATTGTCCCGACGTGTTCGCTATGCGGTTTTGTCGGTTTTTGGGGTTTATTCACTACTCTCTGTGATCTGTATTTTCCTTTTGTGGATGTCGGGAATGAGTGCGTTTGAAGCCATTTGTTACAGCTTCAGCACCATTTCAACCGGCGGCTTTATGATCACCAACGGGGGCGTTGAAATTTTCGCTAATAATATGGTTGAGCTGGTCTTGATGATATTTATGGTGATCGGTGCGCTTGATTTTGCGCTTCACTGGGCATTTTTCAATGGAAACCGCAGCGCGTATTTTTCAAACCCGGAATATCGGTATCTGGTTTATGCCATCGTTGCCATGACGCTCGGCATGTTCCTGATCTTGATGGTGAATACCCATATCACGGTTCTTGATGGCCTGCGCCATGCGATTTTCAACAGTGTCTCCGCACTGACCACAACAGGTTACACCATGCGGCCGATTTCTGACGGCGCGGTATATTGGCCGGCGAGCTTTGTGTATTTCATGTTGCTTGCGGCAACTATTGGTGGCTCTTCTGGCTCCACCGCTGGGGGGATGAAGCTGATCCGCTTTATTCTGCTGTTCAAGCTTGCAGTCAATGAAGTCCGCCGCCTCAGCTTTCCGCGGGCGGTCATTTTGCTGAAAATTGGAAAAGAACGGGTGACGAAGGATAATATACTCTCCACATGGGCGTTTTTTGCGCTTTATGTGTTCACAATCCTGTTTGTCTCCTTAGGGCTTGCGCTCACCGGGCTTGATATGGAAAGCTCTTACACCCTTGCGATTGCCAATATTGCCAATGCGGGATCAATGGTCAGTTTGGACATGATGGCGCAATTTTCAGAAGATTCTCACTTCCTTTCTTATTTTGACCTTTCCAACCTGGCCAAGGTTATATTATGTGTGGCCATGTTATTGGGCCGACTGGAATTTTTCGCCGTGTTGGCTCTCTTTAATCCTGCCCTTTGGCGCCGATAAACGAGGTACCTTATGTCCCGAATTGCTTACGTAAATGGCCAATATGTTCCCCACGGTGAAGCCGCTGTTCATATCGAAGATCGCGGTTATCAGTTTGCCGATGGTGTGTATGAGGTGATTCCGATCGTGAACGGGAAAATGATCGGTGAAAAAGGGCATATCGACCGTTTATGGCGCAGCATGAACGAGCTGAAAATGGATGCACCGATGGATCCGGGGCCAATGAAAATTGTCATGCGCGAAGTTCTGCGCCTCAATAAGGTAGAGACGGGCCTGATTTATATTCAGGTCACCCGTGGTGTCGCGCCGCGCGACCATCCATTCCCGGATGATGCTATATCATCCCTTGTGATGACCGCTAAGAAAACCTCTCTAGAAGCCGCAGAGAAGAAGGCAGAGAAGGGGGTTGGTGTGATTACGGTTCCTGATATTCGGTGGGAACGTTGTGACATTAAATCTGTATCGCTTCTGCCAAATATTCTTGCCAAACAGCAGGCGAAAGAAGCCGGTGCATATGAAGCGTTTCAATATGATGAAGATGGCAATATCACCGAAGGCAGCTCCACAAACGCGTGGATGGTTGATCAGGATGGAACACTGATCACGCGCCCAACAAACAATTCCATTCTGGCAGGTATTACCCGTGCGGAATTGCTGGAACTGCTTGAGCAGAAGAATATGAAGGTGGAACTGCGCGCCTTTTCTGTAGAGGAGCTTAGAAATGCCCGTGAGGTATTTTTGACCAGTTCATCCGCATATGTGCAGCCTGTTGTGGAAGTTGATGGTAAACCAATCGGAAATGGGCAACCTGGCAGCATCTCCAGTGAGTTGCGGCACATTTTTAAGGACTTTATGCAAAATTAAGGCGCACTAATTTCGGCAATCACAGGTATTTATCCTTTTTTAAATAAAAAGGTGGAGAATTTCTCTGTTATTGCCGGAAAATGCCTTGTGTTTTCTGCTTTAACTCCTTATGTCAGGAAAACTTTTTTGCCTTTCTGCTTTTCGGCATTATTATGAAAATCTTATAAGTCTGAGAAGCTTTGAAAGTTAATTCTAATAAAAAGAAAGAGACTGTTAAATGGCCTCTGAGAAATCGCTGAATGTTCAGGACGTTTTTCTGAATAAAGTGCGCAAAGACAATGTTCCTGTAACCATCTTTCTGGTGAATGGTGTCAAACTACAGGGTTCTGTAAGTGCGTTCGATAATTTCTGTGTCACACTGCGTCGCGACAAACAGGATCAATTGGTATATAAGCACGCCATTTCCACGGTAATGCCAGCATCACCGATTCAGCTTTACGATCCATCTGCCCAGTAAGCGCGCAGCAAGGTATTTAAGTAAAGCATGGAAGAACAAGAAGAGCGGGGGTCACCCCGTTCCGGGGATCGGGCGCTTGTCCTGCATCCTTTTCTAAAACGTGGCGACAAAAATAGCAGTCGTGATCCGGAAGCCTGCCTTCAAGAGGCGGTATCCCTGACGGCTGCCATTTCGTTGGATGTTATTCATTCTGAAACGGTCCCACTTGCTACCGCGAAACCCGGCACTCTCTTTGGTGAGGGTAAGCTGGATGAATATGCGGACTTTATCCATTCAAGTGAAATTGATGTTGTGATCATTGATGGGTCGGTATCCCCGGTCCAGCAACGTAATATCGAGCGACGCCTGAAGGCTAAAGTGGTCGATCGTACCGGACTAATTCTGGAAATTTTCGGGGATCGCGCGCAAACCCGTGAGGGGGTGCTGCAGGTAGAGCTGGCGCATCTATCCTATCAACGGACGCGTCTTGTGCGATCATGGACCCACCTTGAGCGTCAGCGCGGTGGTGCCGGTTTCCTAGGGGGACCGGGAGAGCGGCAGTTGGAGATTGACCGCCGTCTTATTGATGAGCGGATTGTGAAGCTGAAACGACAGCTTGAAACCGTTGTCCGAACCCGTGAGCTCCATCGCTCCAAGCGTAAGCGTGTGCCGTATCCGATTGTTGCACTTGTGGGATATACCAACGCCGGAAAGTCTACCCTTTTCAATCGTTTGACGGAATCTGATGTGTTTGCAAAAGATCTTCTCTTTGCGACACTTGATCCAACCATGCGGAAAATTGATCTACCGGGCGGACAGACAGTTATTCTCTCTGACACCGTAGGATTTATCTCGGATCTGCCAACCGAGTTGGTTGCCGCCTTCCGTGCCACGCTGGAAGAGGTGTTGGAAGCTGATTTGATTGTTCATGTTCGCGATATCACCCATGTGGATACAGAGGCGCAGAAACAGGATGTTTTTGACGTTCTGGAGAAGCTGGGCATCGACCGCGAAAAAGAAGGTATCTATCTGGAAGTTCTCAACAAGATCGACCTGCTGGACCCTGAAGGGCATGAGTATTTTACCCATGAAGTCGCCCGCCGTGATGATCTGTTGATGATGTCGGCCGTAACGGGTGAGGGGGTTGAAAGCTTCCTTCAAACCGTTGAAGACATGATTACCCGCAATCAGAAAAACCTGATTGTAGAGGTGCCAACCACGGACGGCGCCTCGCTTTCTTGGATCTACCGTAATGGCACCGTTATTGAGCGGACTGACGGCGAAGATAAAGTTATTCTGGAGGTGAAGTTCACGCCAGAAAACCTTGGCCGGCTTGAGAAAATGGACTTGGAAATTCGAAAGGCGTGAGGGGTTATCCTCGCGTCTTTTTCATTTCATTCCAAAGCTGATCCATCTCATCCAGATTTGATTGCTCTGGGCTTTTACCGCGTGCGCGCAGAGCTTCTTCCACGCCTTTAAATCGGTTCGTGAATTTGTTGTTCGTCCGTTTCAAAGCAGTTTCAGGGTCTAGCCCGACTTTTCGGCCCAGATTAACCACCGCAAACAGGATGTCACCAAATTCATCCTCCAATCGGTCTTTGTCGGAGCCTGCGGTTATTTCGGCTTTGAACTCATCTATTTCTTCATGAATTTTGTCAAAAACCGGCGGCATATCTGGCCAGTCAAAGCCAACGCGGGCGGCCCGTTTCTGCAGTTTTTCTGCGCGAGTGAGCGCCGGTAGGGGCTTTGCCACCCCATCAAGAGCAGAAATCGGACCTTCCGCTTTCTTGGCCTTGGCTTCCCGCTCAGCGGCTTTTGTCTCTTCCCATGCTATGGTTTGCGCATCCGCCGTGTTGATGGCTTTATCGCCAAACACATGCGGGTGGCGCGCAATCATCTTGTCACTGATCGCCCCGACAACGTCGTGAAAATCAAAATCGCCATTTTCTGATGCCATTTGGGCATAGAAAACCACCTGAAACATCAAATCGCCAAGCTCTGATTTCAGTTCTGCCATATCATTTTCTTCAATGGCTTCAACAACTTCATAGGCTTCTTCGATAGTGTGTGGGGCAATGGTGGCGAAGGTCTGTTCCAAATCCCAAGGGCAGCCACCTTCCGGATCACGAAGCTTGGCCATGATATCCAAAAGTCGCGTCATCTGATCTTGTTTCGGGTCCATTTTCGCCTCTCCGATTATCCTGTGATACCGCTTATAACCTGTTTGACCCTCGCTGAAAACTGTCCGATATTAACCTTATGATGGAAGACGAGGAAAAGCCCAAAAAGCGCGCCCCACGCCCCCCCAAACCTGTAACCCCCGCACGGGTGAGGGAGCAGGCCCTTCGTTATTTGGATCGCTTTGCCGCCACCACTGATAAATTGAAACGTCATTTGATGACCAAAAACCGCCGTGCCATCCAGCATCATTCGCAGGATGAAGAGGAGGTTTTCCAAATGATTGAGGAGACGGTCGAAAAGATTGTCAAACAAGGCCTTATGGATGATCAGAAATATGCGGATGCCAAAGCCCGTTCTTTATCACGGCAGGGAAAATCCACCCGGCACATTCGCCAGAAACTCTTCTCCCTCGGCCTGAATGAGGGGTATACGGAACATGCGCTTGAGGAGCTGACTGAGGTAGAAGGTTACACAGATCTTATTGGTGCGGCAAAATATGTGAGAAAACGCAAATTTGGACCGTATAAAGAACCAGATACCCGTGAAGAGCGCCGGGATAAGGAACTGGGCGCTTTGATGAGAAACGGGTACAGTTTTGAAATAGCGACAAAAATTCTATCGCTTGAAACTGTGGAAGAGCTGGAAGATATCATATTTGGAACGGGGGATTATCATGTCTAAGCGGCATATTGTGATTACGGGTGCGAACC
>JAEPMY010000121.1 GCA_017643685.1 Sneathiella sp. | reverse complement strand
TTGATTACTTCGGGGGCAGAGAATGACTGAGGCGCAAGTTGGCAATGATAAGGCCGAAGCCTTTACTTACCTAGAGTATGTAATTGGTGGGCTACAGAATTACGGTACTGCAGCGACTATTGTGCCAGAAATTCGTAAAAATTTTTGATACTAAGGTTATTAGTAATCCCCGGTTACAAGCACCTTTGTTAGTTATTGAAAAAGGTGGGCTGGAGTGAGTATTCGATTCACGTCCGTATTTATTTGCCTGATAAATCATATAATTTCATATTAAATTCTTGGTTAGAACAGATCTGGAACAAACAAAAATAATCTTTTAATAGCAGTGTTCTAAAAAACATTTGCTAATGAGAACAAATCATGTACATTGCTTCTATTGCATCCGGGGTGATCCTATGAAATAAAGGTGGGGTTCAAATGGGACAAGCGTCATTAAAACTCGTCGAAGCAGGTAGCATGGATAAGAAAAAAGCTCTCGAAGCTGCTATGGGTCAGATTGAACGGGCCTTTGGTAAAGGCTCTGTCATGAAACTGGGGCAACAGGAAGCCCTGGATATCGCGGCCATCTCTACAGGATCTCTTGGTCTGGATATCGCCCTTGGTATTGGCGGCCTGCCAAAAGGTCGTATCATTGAAATTTACGGCCCGGAAAGCTCTGGTAAAACCACATTGGCGCTGCATGTTGTCGCTGAGGCGCAGAAAGCGGGTGGCACTTGTGCGTTTGTGGATGCAGAACATGCGCTTGATCCGGTTTATGCCAAGAAGCTTGGCGTTGATATTGACGAGCTTCTGATCTCTCAGCCAGATACGGGGGAGCAGTCACTGGAAATTGCGGATACGCTGGTGCGATCCGGCGCGGTGGATGTTCTGATCATCGACAGCGTGGCGGCTTTGGTGCCGCAGGCTGAGCTGGAAGGCGAAATGGGGGATACCCATGTTGGTCTGCAAGCGCGCTTGATGAGTCAGGCCCTGCGGAAGCTGACAGGCTCCATTTCCCGATCCAATTGTATGGTGATTTTCATCAACCAGATCCGGATGAAAATTGGTGTGATGTTTGGAAACCCGGAAACCACAACCGGTGGTAACGCCCTGAAATTCTATGCGTCTGTTCGTCTGGACATCCGCCGGATTGGTCAGATCAAGAATAAAGACGAAATTGTTGGTAACCAAACCCGGGTAAAGGTGGTTAAAAACAAAGTGGCGCCGCCGTTCAAAGTGGTTGAGTTTGACATCATGTATGGGGAAGGCGTCTCCAAAATGGGTGAAATCCTCGACCTTGGTGTGAAAGCGGAAATCGTTGAAAAATCTGGCTCTTGGTATTCCTATGACAGCCAACGAATTGGTCAGGGACGTGAGCAGGCGAAAGCCTTCTTGAAAGAAAATCCAGAAATGACAAATGCCATTGAGCATAAAATTCGTGAAAATGCAGGCATTATTGGTGAGATCATGCAATCAGGCCCTGATGCAGAGGATGAATAAAGTCCCTCTTTAAAGCATTGCACTCTGAATAAGAAACCGGCCTCTCAGGGCCGGTTCTTTTGTGTTCCGATGCGGCAAAGGGTGTAAAGTATAAAGAAAACAACAATAAAAGGAGCAGGAAATGCCCAACGAAAAAATTGAAAAACTGATCGGGGTTTGGGACCTGGCGGATTGGCGCTGCGTCAAAGATGGGGAATATTACAGCCACCCGATGGGCGAAGATGCCAAAGGGCGGCTCGCCTACACCAAAGAAGGTATGATGGCCGGGTTCCTCATGCGAAATGATTTTGAAAGCGAGGCCCCCCGAAGCCCTGCACCGGCTGCCAAGTCACTTGCCTATTCAGGGCGGTTTTATGTGAAGGGGGAGGAAGTCTATCATGAGGTTGATATTGCAACGATCCCCGAATGGATGGGCACGGATCTCATTCGCACAATGATCTGGAAGGGCGATCAACTGCTGTTGAAGACGACACCGGAAAAAGGACGTGATGGGGCGCTCTATTCCAATGAATTATTGTGGTCCCGTCGCAGCGAGGTTTACTGAGTTACAGGAGGTTTCAACATGATCGGCATTATTTTTGAAGTGACACCGCACCCGGAACATCGGGACGCGTATTTGGATATGGCGGCAACGTTGAAACCTGAACTAGAGAAAATTGAGGGGTTCATTTCTGTTGAACGTTTTCAAAGTCTGACAACAGAAGGCAAAATGCTCTCAATTTCTTTTTTTGAAAATGAAAAAGCGCTTGATGACTGGCGTCAACTAGAAGCGCACCGAATTGCCCAAAAAGTGGGGCGGGAGACCTATTTCAAAGAGTATCGCTTACGCGTTGCCAGTGTTATCCGCGACTATGGGATAGCCGACCGAGACGAGGCCCCAGAAGATAGCAAATCCCGCCATGGGTGAAATGTTTTAGGAACAGAATAAAAGCACATAAAAAAGGCCGGTAGAAATACCGGCCTTTTCCATTTCAATGTCAAAAATGACTTATGAAAGTTCTTTCTGCAGGTTCTTATCGATTGCAGCAAGGAATTCGTTTGTTGTCAGCCATGACTGATCTGGGCCTACGAGAAGGGCCAGGTCTTTTGTCATTTCGCCGCCTTCAACGGTCGCAACACAAACGCGCTCAAGGCTGAGAGCGAAGTTCTTCAGCTCTTCGTTGCCATCCAGTTTCGCACGGTGCAGAAGACCACGTGTCCAAGCGAAGATAGACGCAATTGGGTTTGTGGAAGTCTCGTTGCCTTTCTGGTGCTCGCGGTAGTGACGTGTCACTGTACCGTGGGCCGCTTCAGCTTCAACTGTCTGTCCATCTGGTGTCATCAGAACAGAAGTCATCAGGCCGAGAGAGCCAAAGCCCTGTGCAACGGTGTCAGACTGAACGTCGCCGTCGTAGTTTTTACATGCCCAAACGAACTTACCGGACCATTTCATTGCACAAGCAACCATGTCGTCGATCAGACGGTGCTCGTAAGTGATGCCAGCTTCGTCGAATTTTGCTTTAAATTCTGTCTGGAAAACTTCTTCAAACAGATCTTTGAAGCGACCATCGTATTTTTTCATGATGGTGTTTTTCGTGGACAGGTATACAGGCCAGCCGCGGGCAAGACCGTAGTTCATGCAGGCACGCGCAAAGCCACGGATGCTTTCATCCAGGTTGTACATGCCCATTGCAACACCGGAGCTTGGGAAATCAAAGATTTCGAATTCCTGCTCTTCACCGCCGTCGGCTGGTGTGTATTTCATGGTCAGTTTACCTGGACCTGGGATCAGCAGGTCAGTTGCACGGTACTGGTCACCAAATGCGTGACGGCCGATAACAATCGGGTCAGTCCAGCCTGGAACCAGACGCGGAACATTTTCACAGATGATTGGCTCACGGAAAACAGTACCACCCAGAATGTTACGGATTGTGCCGTTAGGGGAGCGATACATTTCTTTGAGGTTGAACTCTTCAACGCGCTGCTCGTCCGGTGTGATCGTCGCACATTTCACACCAACGCCATACTGTTTAATAGCGTTTGCGGCGTCGACTGTAATCTGGTCATTTGTGGCATCACGGGATTCCATGCCCAAATCGTAATATTTCAGATCAATGTCCAGGTATGGGAGAATGAGTTTCTTCTTAATGAAGTCCCAGATGATCCGGGTCATTTCGTCGCCATCCAGTTCTACGACTGGATTCTTGACTTGAATCTTTGACATGTTGAGATCCTTCTTCGCCTAACAAATTTGTTCAGTGCGCGCAAAATAGCATTGCCTGCGGAACAAGCAAGTTGTGCTTTGCAAAAATCGCGTTTTTAGTCACATTTTTTCGATATCTGGGCTGATTTTTGCGTCCGGGGAGGCCGCAAGTACTGGCAGAATGTCATCAAGGCTCTCTACAACCGTGAAATATTCTTTGGCGCCGGGCTCAACAAAGCCTGCTGCAATCATGTGATCAACCAATTCCACAAAAGGCTTCCAATAGCCTTTATAGTTGACCAGAATAATCGGCTTGTCATGAAGCTTGAGCTGACGCCAAGTGATCATTTCAAACGTTTCATCAAGAGTGCCAAGGCCACCTGGCAACACGACAAACGCATCAGAACGTTCAAACATCATCTGTTTGCGGGTGTGCATGCTGTCCACTACATGCAGCTCTGTCAAATCTTCGTGACTGACCTCAATCTCGTGTAGATGTCCGGGAATAATACCGATAACCTGACCACCCGCTTTTAATGTGGCGTCGGCCGTAATGCCCATCAGGCCGACATGGCCGCCGCCATAAACGAGCTGGATCCCGTTTTGTCCAAGTTGAGTTCCCAAGTTATGGGCGGCCTGTTTGAAATCTTCATCGGCAGGCATCTTGGAGCCACAATAGACGCAGAGGGAAGAGATATTGGTCATGAAACTGATCACCCGAAAAGTAATGAAAAGACAAGTGTTTATACCGTGGACTTTGTGCGCTTTGTTCGCCGTCGCGTCAACCCCCTCAATCGCCGGGGAGGCAGATGTCCTTGATGTCAAAATCAGTAAATCCTCTACCGATATGTACCGGGTGTCTGTGACTGTCAAACATGCGGACGAGGGGTGGGATCATTACGCGGACAAGTGGGATGTGTTGGATGAGGCTGGCAATATACTTGGGACGCGCGTGCTGATGCACCCCCATGTGGATGAGCAGCCGTTTACGCGATCTTTGACCCTTTCTATCCCAATGAACGTAAAAAATGTTACCATACGGGCTCATGATAAAGTTCATGGATATGGGGGCAGCGAATTTACGGTGAAGGTTGAACAGTAACCTGTCACTGGATTGTCCAAATTCTGACACTATTTGAACGTTAGATAAAAACTGAAATACAGCTAGAAAAACAGGGTACTTGCATGAAAAAAATCTCAACTCTGATTATTGCGGCAACGATGGCCATTGGTACAACAGCCGCAATCGCCCACGACGGCAGCACCGGAAATGCCGATGCGGATAAGCGTATCATGAAAATGAAGGAACTGGGCGGGGCGATGAAAGCCGTTGCCGCGGTTGCCAAAGGTGAAGCCGCCTACACACCTGCGCTGAACGAGCAGGCTGCAAAAATCAAGATGATCGCGGCTGAAATGGGTAATCTGTTCCCTGAAGGATCTGGCGGCGAGAAAACCCGCTCAAAAGATGAAATCTGGTCTCAGCCTGAAGCCTTCGAAAAAGCTGTCGCTGATTTCGATATGGCAGCAACTGGTCTGGTTGCGGCTGTTGAAACAGGTGATCAAGGCAAAATCGGTGCCGCCCTTGGGGCAACTGGTAAAACATGCGGTGGCTGTCACAAACCGTTCCGCGCACCAAAAGATTAATTCGGTAAGATAATGCCTAATCGGATGACATTGCCGCTTTCCGCAATTGCGGGGGCGGCGCTTCTGTTTGTAAATGTACAGACTGCCTCAGCCAATAACGTGGAAGAGGGGGCTTATCTGACTGCGGCTGCGGGGTGTAAAGCATGCCACACCGCAACAGAAGAGGGGGCAACGCCTTTTGCCGGCGGTCACGCCCTTAAAACGCCATTTGGTGTGTTTTATACGCCCAATATCACCCCTGATATCCAACATGGTATTGGGGCCTGGAGTGACTCCGATTTTCTGGATGCACTGAAGCGAGGCATCCGACCAGATGGGAGCCATTATTTCCCATCCTTTCCCTATACCAGCTACACCAAAATGACCGATGAGGATGCGCTTAAAATCTTTGCGTATCTCAAAAGCCTGTCGCCAATCGCTGAACCAAATAAAGAGCATGATGTTTCTGCGCCATTCTCGTGGCGGTGGGTTCAAAGTTTTTGGAAAATTCTCTTCTTTGACGAAGGGGAATATCTGGCTCCATCGGGTGCTACTGACGCTGTGAAGCGCGGCGGATATCTGACAAATGCACTTGGGCACTGCGGGGAATGTCACACGGTCCGCAATGCGATGGGTGGGTTTGATAACGATCTTCATTTTGGCGGATCCGGTAAGGAAGATCCGGCCGGAAATGTTCCAAATATCACCCCACATGCCAGTGGTATCGGTGATTGGAGCAAGGGTGATCTGATAAGTTTCTTTGAAACGGGCATGAAGCCGAATTTTGATGATGTGCAAGGCGAAATGGCGGAGGTCATTTCCGAAGGTACGTCCAAACTGACACCAGAAGACAGAGATGCGATGGCTGAGTATTTGCTGTCATTAAAGCCCGTTCAAAAGCCAGAGTGAAATTTTAGAGAAATAACCCGTTAATTCCGCCATCTGGTTGCACCAACCCGCGCAAAGGTTCATACTGCCCCAAAATGGGGTTTAGGGAGAGCGTACTGTGCGGGTTTTTGCGATACTGATTATCCTTGTTGGTCTAGCGATCGGGGCATTTTTTCTGTTTTTTAATGACCCGGACACACCCAACACGCCCTCTGGAACCATTTCTCAAAATAGCGGCTCTACTGCTGGCGGTCCGTCATCTGGCGCGAAAGTAACAACCCCTTCAAATTCAGGCACCTCATCTGAAACTGCTGCGGCAACAGTAAATAACGAGCCGCAACTCAAGGAAGGCTCTGGTGACAATAAAACGGTTGTCATTATGAAAGAGCCAACCGAAGAAGCTCCGAAAAATGGCATTGCGGCCATGGCACGCCCCAGTTTCGATGTGGTCCGGGTAGATGAAAATTGCGGCCTTCTTGTTGCCGGCCGGGCCGAACCAACAGCCATCATTTCCATCTTCGCCAATGAGATGAAGCTTGGGGAAGTGGAAAGCTCCTCTCGGGGGGAGTGGGTCTTTATTGCAGATAAGCCATTAAACGCGGGTGCCCAGAAAATTAATGTGACCGCCATTAACCCAGACAAGCAGGAAGTGGAAACGCCCCGCCTTGTGATTATGCAGGTTCCCGACTGTTCAAAAGCGATTGAAACCCGCGATCCCGCCATAGCTGTATTAGCCCCAAAACCCGAAGCAGCCGCAAATTCAGCGCTTCCAGATCGGGTAAGCAAGTTACTGCAAATACCTGAACCAAAAGGGGATTTAAGCGCCGCGAAAGACTTGTCCCTTGGTAGCATTGATTATGATGATGAAGGGAATGTGGCTCTCTCTGGTACGGGGCAACCGGGTGGGAGCATTGATCTATATCTGGATAATAAATTCATTGGATCCGCCGAGATCGGTGACTATGGCAACTGGCAAATCTTACCAGAGGCAGATGTGGCACCAGGGGAATATCAGTTGCGCGTGGATCAGAAGGACAAAGACGGCAACGTCATTTCTCGCGTGGAAATTCCGTTCAAGCGGGAAGCTGCGGAAGATGTCATTCTCGCCAAAGGTGGGCTTGAAATTCGGGCGGTTGTTCAGCCGGGTAACAGCCTCTGGCGTATTGCCCGGCGGATGTATGGCGATGGTTTGCAATACACGCTGATTTATCAGGCGAATGAGGGGCAAATCCGGGATCCAGACCTGATTTATCCGGGGCAGATTTTCAAAATCCCGGATAATTAATCAGACGAGTCTTCCGGATCAGAAGGCGCCTCGGGTGCCGATTTCTTGTCCAACATTTCGATATAATTGATCTGCTCCCGTTCTTTTTCGATCGGGGGCTTCCACCCCACATCACGGGCAATCTCGAAATAGGGGCGGATGTGATATAGGCACTGAACGGTGGTGGCGATCATTTTAACCCCCGATAGTTCCCCCTTAATCACGTCATCAATGGTCATATAGATATGCTGGCGTTTGGGCTCCAACACGAATTTGGCACGATCGTCAGGGTTCCAGCGGACAAGTTCCATCAGCCTTTCCCGAAAGCCGGGATCTTCAGCGGAAAATGGTAGGGGCCCTAAATCTCCCAAAAGAAGAAGGCGATGAGCCTCTCCGCTACCGCTTAAATGACCCGAGAAAACAATGTCTTGCCAGGTGAAGCGAAAGGTAAGGGGGGCGGTTGGACTAATCCAGACGAGTTTCTCTCCCCCTTCTTCGATGAGGGATTTAAAACTACTTGATTGAGGGACTTCTGTTGAGACAACCATCACTAAACTTCAATTATCACTGTGTGGATATGATTGTTATGCTAAGACTATGACCTAGTGGTTAAGAACTCGTAACCAATTGTTGCAATCTGAATAAAATTCAAGGTAGCCGGACGAATGACCCCTCCTAAATTTGACAGCCATAGTGAGGCGGATGGAAAAAACCACTTTTCCACCATGGCCACGCTTTCCACGTATCTGTGGTCGAAGGGGCGGCCGGATCTGAAAATCAGGATTGTGATTGCGATGATCCTGCTGATCGCAGCAGAGGTTCTTGCGGTCCTGACGCCATATGTTTTGAAGTATCTGGTGGACTATTTATCAGGCGAGCAGGGAAGCGTTGTTGAGGCTTGGGCCTTTATTCCGGTTGGATTGGTTCTGGCATATGGCGGGGCCCGCCTTTTCCAGCAGGCTTTTGGCGAAATTCGGGATGCAATTTTTGCGAAGGTTGGCCAAAATGCCATCCGTCAGGTGGCGTTAAAAACCTTCATTCATTTGCATCAGCTTTCCCTACGGTTCCATTTGGATCGTCAGACAGGGGGCCTTAGCCGGGTCATTGAGCGCGGTACAAAAGCCATTGATTTTCTACTCCGGTTTATGTTGTTCAACATTGTACCGACGCTTTTGAAAATCCTGTTTATCTGCGGAATTATGCTGTTTGAATATGGGGTTTATATGTCGTTGATCACGGCAGTTACTCTGTTTTCTTACATCTATTTCACCTTCAAATTTACCGAATGGCGCCTGAAATTCCGCCGTAAAATGAACGAGAAGGATAGCGAGGCAAATACCAAAGCCATTGATAGTCTGCTGAATTTTGAAACGGTCAAATATTTCGGTAATGAAGAGCATGAAAGCAAACGGTACGACAAAGCTATTCGTGGATATGAACAAGCCGCGATTAAAAGCCAAACCACGCTTTCATACCTGAATGTGGGGCAAGGCTTCATCATTGCTGCCGGCCTTGTGGGCGTCATGATGATTTCTGTAAATGGTGTTGCAAGCGGTCAGATGACCGTTGGTGATTTCGTTGCGGCCCATGCTTTCCTCATGCTGTTGGTGCAGCCGCTCAATTTCCTTGGTTTTGTTTATCGGGAAATTAAACAAAGCCTCGTTGATATGGAGAAGATGTTTGAGCTGATTGAAGTTGGGCGCGAGATTGATGACAGCCCGAATGCCACCGAATTGCCAGAGGGC
>JAEPMY010000055.1 GCA_017643685.1 Sneathiella sp. | reverse complement strand
GGTTTTGACCCGCCTTTGGGCGCTCACCAACGTGCAGATTGTTTTCTGCTCCTCCATCGTAAACGGCGTCATTATGGTGCCCGTCTGGTATTTCTTCCTACCCTCCGGTTTTGACCAAGCCACACTGCCTGAAATCGCTTTGCAGCTCGTATATCAGGGGATCATTGCGACGTTGGTTGGAATGCTGCTGGTTGCCTTCGCGGTCCGCCACATCGGCGCGCCAACAGTCGCGGCTTTTATGTCAGCCGTGCCGGGTGTTGCGGCCCTTCTGGGATTACTGATTTTGGGTGAAGAATTTGGATTATTTGGCTGGCTTAGCTTGCTGGTCTTGACACCCGGAATTCTGCTAACTGCCATTTTTAAGAGTAAACCCGCTCATATGGCGACAAAAAATGACGCAAAAAACACCGTTTAAAACACTAAAAACACTGTTTGGAACAAAAAAAGCCCGGTTTTGAAACCGGGCTTTTTTGATAATTGTCCAAATCTGGATCAGCGTGTTGGTGTTGGCTCATCCGTCGTATAGTCGTAGAATCCACGACCTGTTTTACGACCATACCATCCCGCTTCCACATACTTAACAAGCAGTGGACATGGACGATATTTAGTATCCGCCAAACCTTCATACAGAACCTGCATAATGGAAAGGCAAACATCCAGACCGATAAAGTCCGCCAATTGCAGCGGCCCCATCGGATGGTTCGCCCCAAGACGCATGCCTGTATCAATGGCCTGAACCGATCCCACACCTTCATAAAGGGTGTAGATCGCCTCGTTAATCATTGGCAGCAGAATACGGTTCACGATAAAGGCGGGGAAATCTTCCGCCGGAGTTGGTGATTTGCCCAAGTGAACGGTCAAATCCTGAATGGTCTGGAAGGTTTCCTCACTCGTGGCGATCCCGCGGATCAACTCCACCAGTTTCATCATCGGAACCGGGTTCATGAAGTGCATCCCCATGAACTGATCCGGACGATCCGTGACCGACGCAAGGCGGGTCACGGAAATAGAGGAAGTGTTGGTTGCGATGATCGCTTCCGGCTTCAACTGAGGGCCAAGCGGCGCCAAAATGGCTTTCTTGGTTTCCTCATTTTCGGTGGCGGCTTCAATCACCAGATCGATGTCAGCCAGATAGCCATCATCCACCACCGGATTGATGCGTCCAAGTGCGGCCAGCATGTCAGCTTCGGCAAGTTTACCGCGGCCAACCTGACGCTGCATGTTGCCTTCGATCACTTTCATACCTTTCTGAAGCTGTTCTTCAGAAATGTCTTTCAAGTAAACATCAAGACCCGCAACAGCCATAACATGGGCAATACCATTACCCATCTGACCAGCACCAATTACACCTACTTTTTTAATCATCGCGTACCGTCCCAACAAGCAGAATGACGCAAGATCATAGCGCCGGTATCATCGCAAACACAAGCCATTAAAGAGCTGCTTCCAGTTCTGGCAGCGCTTTAAAGAGGTCAGCAACCAGACCGTAATCAGCAACCTGGAAAATAGGTGCTTCTTCGTCTTTGTTGATGGCAACAATCACTTTACTGTCTTTCATACCAGCAAGGTGCTGGATGGCGCCGGAGATACCGACTGCGATGTAAAGCTCAGGAGCAACAACCTTACCGGTCTGACCAACCTGATAGTCATTTGGAACAAAGCCAGCGTCCACAGCGGCACGACTTGCACCAACCGCAGCACCAAGCTTGTCAGCGACAGCTTCGATCAGTGGGAAGTTGTCACCGGACTGCATGCCACGACCACCAGAAACAACAACGCGAGCGGCTGTCAGTTCTGGACGTTCGGATTTGGAAAGCTCTTCACCAACGAATGTGGACAGACCTGCATCCGCAGCAGCCGCACCGTTTTCAACGGCAGCGGAACCACCTTCAGCAGCGGCAGCAGCAAATGCTGTTGCGCGAACTGTAATCACTTTCTTGGCGTCTTTTGTCTGAACGGTCGCCATGGCGTTACCGGCATAGATCGGACGAACAAAAGTGTCAGCAGAAACAACACCTGTGATCTCAGAAATCTGAGCCACATCCAGAACCGCCGCCACACGTGGCAGGATGTTCTTACCGGATGTTGTCGCAGGCGCGACGATCGCGTCGTAAGAGCCGGCCATGTCGATCAGCAGTGCAGAAACGTTTTCTGCCAACTGGTTTGCATATGCAGCGTCATCCACGAGGATAACTTTTGCAACGCCAGCAACTTTCGCAGCAGCGTCCGCAACAGCGGCGCAACCAGCACCAGCAACAAGAACATGAACATCGCCGCCCAGCTCGGAAGCTGCAGTTACAGTGTTCAGGGTCGCAGAGCCCAGCTCGGCGTTATTATGATCAGCAAGTACAAGTACAGTCATGATTAGATAACCCCCGCTTCGTCTTTCAACTTGGAGACAAGCTCTTCAACACTTTCAACAATGATACCGGCCTGACGCTGTGCTGGCTCTTCAACTTTCAGCGTTGTAAGGCGCGGTGCCACATCAAGACCGAGGTCGCCGATTGCTTTTTCGTCAATTGGCTTCTTCTTGGCTTTCATGATGTTTGGCAGGGATGCGTAACGTGGCTCGTTCAGACGCAGGTCAGTTGTGACAACTGCTGGCATCTTCAGGTCAACAGTTTGCAGACCACCATCGATTTCACGAGTAACTTTTACAGAACCTTCGCCGAGGTCAACCTCAGAAGCGAATGTGCCTTGCGCCCAGCCGAGCAGAGCAGACAGCATCTGGCCTGTCTGGTTGCTGTCATCATCAATGGCCTGTTTACCAACGATGATCAGGTCTGGTTTTTCTTCTTCGGCAACGGCTTTAAGAACCTTGGCAACGCCGAGCGGCTCAACTTCGTCGTCAGTTTTCACCAGAATACCGCGATCGGCACCCATAGCGAGAGCTGTACGGATTGTTTCCTGTGCGGCCTGCGGGCCAATGGAGGCAACAACCACTTCTTCAGCTTTACCAGCTTCTTTAAGACGGAGAGCTTCTTCGACGGCAATTTCGTCGAACGGGTTCATGGACATTTTTACGTTAGCGAGTTCGACACCGGTGTTGTCCGATTTCACCCGGATCTTCACGTTGTAGTCTACAACACGCTTAACAGCGACGAGGATTTTCATGGATCGGTTTTCTCCCAAGCCAAATTTCCCTTCGGTCCTGCAGAACACTCATTCATCCTGCAGCCGTTCAAGGGAGGGCATTTCACTTTCTTTTTCGGCAGTGCACAATAGTTAGCAAATGACAATCTGTCAAACACCAACGGACAGCCATTTTTATGCGCCCCAGACGGTGTTTTATACAAGAAATTCGCAGTCGAAAAGGCTATCTGTTGGCCCCGGGGACCCAAAGCACGTCTTTTGTGCCTTTTTCGTTCAGATAACGCCCTGCAACGAACAAAAGATCAGACAGTCTGTTGATGTAACTAATTGAAAATTCATTGATATTTTCAACATCTGACAAAGCGACCATTCTGCGCTCTGCCCTGCGACAAACTGTCCTTGCATGATGCAAATGCGCAGATGCAGCACTTCCGCCGGGCAAAATGAAGGAGTTCAGCTCTGACAACTCACTATTTAGCGAATCGATTTCAGCTTCCAGCCGGTCGACCTGCTCCTTCACAATTCGAAGAGGCGGGTATTTAGGATTCTCTTCGATGGGTGTGCAGAGGTCTGCTCCAAGATCAAAAAGATCATTTTGAATGCGCCCCAAAATAGCGTCCATGTCGGGTGCTTTTTCGGTATGCAAACGGGCAATGCCAACAATGGCGTTCAATTCATCCACGTCGCCGTAAGCATCAACACGCACGTCATCTTTGCCAACCCGTTTACCGTTTCCAAGAGACGTCTGCCCCTTGTCCCCGCCTCGGGTGTAGATTTTTGTCAATTTTACCACGGATATTTCC
The DNA here is from genome assembly GCA_017643685.1 of Sneathiella sp. GTDB lineage: Bacteria > Pseudomonadota > Alphaproteobacteria > Sneathiellales > Sneathiellaceae > Sneathiella. Next base: position 17,755 of record JAEPMY010000055.1, on the reverse strand, counting down.
TATTTAAGCTCGAAATAAAGGCCGATCATGATCAGCAATATTGCAATTGCCTGCATCAGGATCCGAAGGCGCATCAGCTTGTTGCTGTACTTGCGGTTGAAGTCACCGCTCTTGCCCATGGTAAGTACACCGATTACCACAACCAGAAAAGTTGCTGCTACGGCGGCGATAATAAGATAATTAAACATGCAAAAGTGAATACCACAGTTTAAGTTGCCGGGGAACTACCGGATAGAGATTGAGTGACCTTTTCAAAATGACCTTTGATATTGTTATACTGGGGGGCGGCGTTGTTGGATCGTCCATTGCCTATTTTCTGACAAAAGATGCATCTGCACCGCTTAAAGTTGCAGTGGTGGAGAAGGATAGCACCTATCAATCTGGCTCGACGGCCCGGTCCGCGGGCGGCATTCGGCATCAGTTCTCCACACCGGAAAATATCCGCATTTCCCAATTTGGAAGCGACTTTCTGCGGAATATTACGGAACATCTCTCCACTGACGGAACCAAGGTAGATGTCTCCTTTGATGAAGGGGGATACCTATTTCTGGCTGAAGAGCATCAAATCCCGATCCTCTACAACAATCATATGGTTCAAAAACGCGAAGGTGTCGATATTGCGTTGCTGGATCCAGATGATCTGGCCCGTGCCTACCCTTGGATGAATGTGAGCGATCTGGCCGGTGGCTCCCTCGGCCTCTCTGGAGAAGGGTGGCTGGATGCTTATGGCCTCAATCAGGCATTCCGTAAAAAAGCCGTTCAACAAGGCGTGACTTACCTGAAAGAAGAAGCTGTTTCCCTGAAACGGGAAGGGAATAAGGTTGTCTCCGCCAGGTTGTCAGAAAGCGGCGAGATCTTTGCCGATACTTTTGTAAATGCTGCGGGGGCCCGCGCCGCAGAAGTGGCCAGCTGGATTGATATTGATTTGGCCGTTCGCCCAAAGAAACGGTTCGTTTATTCTTTTAGCTGCCGCACAGAAATACCCAAATGCCCCCTCACCGTCGACAGCACCGGCGTTTATTTCCGACCTGAAGGGGCCCAGTATATTTGCGGATGCTCGCCAGATGCAGAAAATGATCCAGATTGCCTAGACTTTGATGTGGATTATAGCTGGTTTGAAGAATTCCTTTGGCCAACCCTCGCCAATCGGGTCCCCGCTTTTGAGGCTATCAAGATGGAAAGTGCATGGGCAGGTCATTACGCCTATAACCTGCTCGATCAGAATGCCGTTCTTGGGGCCCATCCAGAGGTCAGTAATTTCATCTTCGCCAATGGGTTTTCGGGTCATGGACTGCAGCAAGCCCCGGCCGTTGGTCGGGCGATCAGCGAATTGATCCGATTTGGTAAATACCAAACGCTGGACCTGAGTGTTTTTGGGTTCGACAGAATGCTAACCGGCAAAGCCATCAAAGAAATTAACGTCGTTTAAGGGATAAAAAATGCCTATCGTTCGAATTGAAATGTTTGAAGGCCGTGATCAGGAGACCAAGCAAAAGCTGGTCGCAGAAATGACGGACAGCATGCACCGACTTACTGGTTGCAGCAAAGAAAGCGTCAATGTTGTCATTACGGATGTTCCAAAGGTAAACTGGGGCCTCGGCGGGGAGCTGGCGGCAACCAAATTCCCGGACAAATAATCAGTTCGAAGTTTTACGGGGGCAAATGAGGGGCGTTCTTTTCGATATCTTGAAAGATATTCCGCGGCATTTTTTGCGTCGGAACTGCCCCCGGATGGCCACATCGCTCAGCTACCAGACCCTGCTTGCGCTTGTTCCGCTTGCGGTTCTGGCGCTTTCGCTTCTCACCTTCGTGGATGCGTTTTATTCCCTTCAGCAGGATATCCTGTTTTTTCTCTTTGATAATTTCCTGCCAGGCACCATCAACAATGTCTATGACATCCTGCAGGATCTGGTACTAAACGCCGAACAAATGACCGCCGTCGGGGTTATCGGCCTTGCGGTGACAGCGGTGCTTCTCTTCCTTGGGATCGAAAGCAGTTTTCATGAAATCTGGCAGGTCAAAACCACCCGAAATCTATTTAAACGGCTGTTCGCATACTTACTTCTGATTTTACTCGGGCCGATTATTCTCTCCTCTTCCCTTACACTGATGAACTATGTAACGGCGCTGAGCGAAGAGGTGGGCGGCATTTCGCTCGCCCCGTTGGTGCCGTATGTGAAATTCACCCTACCCTTTGTCATGAGCTTCATCATTCTTTTCGCGCTCTATATTCTGGTGCCCGCGCAAAAAGTTCGGGTTCTGCATGGTGCCATTGGTGCCGGGGTTGCAGCAGCACTTTTCGTCGGCGGTAAACTGGTATTCGGCTACTATCTGATTCTGTTTCCAAGCTATCAGGTGATATATGGCGCCCTTGCCATTTTGCCCCTGTTCCTTGTCTGGCTTTATGTAAGCTGGCTTCTGGTAATGCTGGGCGCGACCATCACCGCAGTTCTGGGCTTTTATCTGAACGGTGCCTTAAGCCCTAGAGAGAACCCCGTTCGCCTTTATGATGAGACATAAAAAAGGCACCCTCGACGAGCGAGGATGCCTTTGTCTTTTGTCGGTTTTGAAGGGAGGCGATTAATTGGCCCCTTCCAACAGGCGACGGGCAATAACCTGCGCCTGAATTTCGCCAGCACCCTCGAAAATATTGAGGATACGAGCATCGCACAGCACACGGCTGATTGGGTATTCAAGGGCAAAACCGTTACCACCATGGATCTGCAGCGCATTATCCGCCGCATTCCATGCCACGCGGGCCCCCAGCAGTTTGGCCATTCCGGCCTCAAGGTCACAGCGACGGCCTTCGTCTTTAGCACGGGCTGACGCATAGGTTAGCTGACGCGCCATCATAATCTCGACAGCCATAAAGGCCAGCTTGCCGGAAACACGAGGGAACTCAATAATCGGACGTGCGAACTGCACCCGATCCAACGCATAACGAAGGCCCAATTCCAGCGCATTTTGCGCAACACCGATGGCACGCGCTGCTGTCTGAATACGGGCACTTTCGAACGTCTGCATCAGCTGTTTAAAGCCATTGCCCTCTTCACCGCCCAGCAGATTTTCAGCTTTCACTTCAAACCCATCAAAGCCGAGCTCATATTCCTTCATGCCGCGATAACCCAAAACTTCGATTTCGCCACCTGTCATGCCAGGTGTCGGGAAGTCTTCGTCGTCAGTCATGTGCTGCTTTTCAGCGAGGAACATGGACAGGCCCTTGTAACCGGGCTCATTCGGATTTGTCCGGGCGAGCAATGTCATCACATCGGCGCGGGCCGCGTGGGTGATCCAGGTCTTGTTGCCTGTCACCTTATAGACATCGCCCTCTTTCACCGCACGGGTGCGAAGGGACGCCAAGTCAGAACCGGTATTTGGCTCTGTAAAGACGGCCGTTGGCAGGATAGACCCCGTCGCGATTTGAGGCAGCCATTTGGCCTTCTGCTCTTCCGTGCCGCCAGCCAAAATCAGCTCAGCCGCAATTTCGGAACGCGTGCCAAGAGAGCCAACGCCGATATATCCGCGGGACAGCTCTTCCGAGACAACACACATGGACATTTTACCAAGGCCCAGCCCGTCATACTCTTCAGGGATTGTGAGGCCGAAAACGCCAAGCTCAGACATTTCCTTGACCACAGGCATCGGGATCAATTCATCTTTCAAATGCCATTCATGGGCATAAGGCATCACTTTTTCATCAGCGAAGCGACGGAATTGATCACGGATCATGGCATAAGTTTCATCGAGACATGGATCACCGAAATGCCCCGTATCCATACCTTCTGCCAGCATTTCAGCAATCCGCATGCGCGCACCAGAGGAATACCCGCCCTCAATCAGCGTTTTAACTTCCGGTGTGTTCAGAAAGGCATCCACATCTTCATCGGCAACACCCAAATCCGCAGGGCGAATAATTTCCCCAAGCGTCATCGGAATACCGCCAGCAAGCTGCGCCAGATATTCTGAGTAACCAGCCTGAAGCATCAGGCTTTCAAGCTCACCCAGTTTACCATCGGACTGCAAAGATCGGGTCCAGACAAGTGTCTCCTTCAAAGTCTCCACATAGGTGACAAGCCATGCAAGACCATGGGTCGCATACTGGTTCTGTTCTACCAATTTGGAACTGACCCGACCATTGTCAGCGCGGGTGAAGGAGGCAACGGCCTGAATAGCCTTCTGCTTCAGCGTTTCGGCGGCCCCAAGGGACCGCTCGCACAAACCGTCCAGCCCCTCAAGGACCAGGGAGGAATTTGTATCTGTCATGTAATTACTGCTCGTTCTTGTTATCGTTGACCGATCAGGCAAAGGTTAGAAACCTCTGAAAATCAGGAGTTTCCAGCTTCGATAGCATCTTCCAGCGTCCGCAGACCCGGAACCTTTGCAGAGACCAGCACGGCCATATTACCCGGCTTGTGCTGATTATTCATCATTTTCGTATGAGCGCGCGCAATATCTTCCCAAGAGAACACCTCGGACATGCACGGATCAATACGACGATCAATGACCAGATTGTTGGCCTGCGATGCCTGTTTCAAGTTGGCAAAGTGGCTACCCTGAATACGTTTCTGACGCATCCAAACAAAACGAGCGTCCATCGTCAGGTTAAAGCCAGTTGTACCCGCACAGAACACAACCATACCGCCGCGCTTTACAATGTTACAGGAAACAGGGAATGTCGCCTCACCCGGATGTTCGAACACGAAATCCACATCGTTGCCTTTACCGGTGATTTCCCAGATGGCTTTACCAAACTCGCGGGTTTTCTTCATGTAATCCCCGAAACCTTCACCGTTCACTGTTGGCAGCTGCCCCCAGCAATCGAAATCATTTCGGTTCAGCACGCCCTTGGCGCCCAAGGACATCACGAAATCACGCTTACTTTCGTCGGAAATAACACCAATGGCATGGGCACCCGCAGCCGCACAAAGCTGAATTGCCATGGAACCAAGACCACCGGAAGCACCCCAGATCAGAACATTATGGCCTGGACGCAGGATATGTGGACGGTGACCGAAGAGCATGCGGTAAGCCGTTGCGAGTGTCAGTGTGTAACAGGCACTTTCTTCCCAAGTCAGATGCTTCGGACGCGGCATCAACTGACGGTCTTGAACACGGCAGAACTGCGCAAATGACCCGTCAGGTGTCTCATAACCCCAAATTCGCTGGGAGGTGGAGAACATTGGATCACCACCGTTACATTCTTCATCGTCGCCGTCATCCTGGTTACAGTGAACAACAACTTCGTCACCAACCTTGAAGCGTTTAACCTTGCTACCAACCGCATAAACGATACCGGACGCATCAGAACCCGCGATGTGATAAGGCTCGTCATGAACGTTAAAAACAGAGATAGGCTCACCCAGTGACGCCCAAACACCATTATAGTTCACACCAGCGGCCATCACGAGGACCAGAACGTCGTGACTATCGAGCTTAGGTGTATCAACCACCTCAACCTGCATGGCTTTTTCAGGCTCGCCGTGGCGCTCTTCGCGTATCGCCCAAGCGTACATTTTGGAAGGAACGTGGCCAACAGGAGGAATTTCACCCACTTCATACAAGTCTTTCAACGGGAGCCCTGTATCCGTTGTAATTGGGGATGTATTCTCTACAGCTTCAGGTTTTGACATCGTAACTCAGTCCTCTGCTACGGTTTGCGAAAAACAGCCTTTTGTTATTTGTCGGAGTTTCAGGCTGCTCCCGCTTGGTTTCCCTTAACCAGATATCTTTCTGGCCTAAACACAATTGAAACTTTACAATCATGTTAAAACAGCGCAAGTTTTTTTTGCACTGCAAAACAAAGTTATGATATTGCTTGCGCATATAACAATGAGAAATAAGCAACCGTTTTACGGCATAAATACGAAAGAATATTATGAGTAAAAACGTGTCAGAAAGCACTGAAAACGCGACTGCAGCAAAGAAAGACAGGCCTTGGCTGTTTCGCACATACTCAGGTCATTCCTCAGCGAAAGCGTCGAATGAACTATATAAGACGAATCTCGCAAAAGGACAGACTGGGCTGTCTGTTGCGTTCGACTTACCCACGCAGACCGGCTACGATTCGGATCATATCCTTGCCCGCGGCGAAGTTGGTAAAGTAGGCGTTCCTATTTGTCACATTGGTGATATGCGGACCCTATTTGATGGTATCCCCTTGGAAAAAATGAATACTTCCATGACCATCAACGCCACATCCGCTTGGCTTTTAGCCCTTTATATCGCAGTTGCGGAAGAACAGGGCGCGGATCGAAAAGCCCTGCAGGGCACCGTCCAGAACGATATTATTAAAGAATATTTGTCCCGCGGCACCTATATTTTTCCACCAGCGCCGAGCATGAAACTAATCACTGACGTGGTTAGCTTCACCTATCAGGAAGTGCCGAAATGGAACCCGACAAATGTCTGTTCCTACCACCTCCAAGAGGCGGGTGCGACACCGGTTCAAGAGCTCTCCTTCGCACTTGCAACAGCAATTGCCGTTTTGGACGCCGTTAAAGAATCAGGCCAAATCAGCGCAGAAGACTTCCCTGCAGCGACAGGCCGCATCAGCTTTTTCGTAAATGCAGGTATTCGATTCATCACCGAAATGTGCAAAATGCGCGCATTTGTGGATCTATGGGATGAAATCCTGCAGGAGCGCTACGGTGTCGATAATGAAAAATTCCGCCGGTTCCGTTACGGGGTGCAGGTAAACTCCCTCGGCCTCACCGAACAACAACCAGAGAACAACGTTTATCGTATCCTTTTGGAGATGATGGCCGTGGTTCTGTCCAAAAAAGCGCGGGCCCGTGCGGTACAGCTACCAGCATGGAACGAAGCCCTTGGCTTGCCACGCCCTTGGGATCAGCAATGGTCCCTGCGGCTTCAACAGATTGTCGCTTTTGAAACGGATCTTCTGGAATATGGAGACATTTTTGACGGATCTGTTGAAATTGACCGCAAAGTGGAAGAGCTGAAAACTGCGGCACGCGAGGAGCTCTCCCGTATCGACAAGATGGGCGGCGCGGTTGCGGCGGTCGAATCAGGCTATCTGAAAGAATCTCTGGTTCAATCCAACACAAATCGGGTTCAGTCAGTCATTTCAGGGGATACCACTGTTATTGGCGTAAACCGCTTTACGGAAACCACGCCATCCCCGCTTACCCAAGAAGGGGATGGCGGCATCATGACAGTGGACGCGGCGGCCGAACAAGAGCAAATCGATCGCCTTAAAACATGGAAAGCAGAGCGGGATGAAGCCGCGGTTCAGGAAGCGCTTAAAAACCTGAAAGCAGCAGCGACCAGCGGCGAAAATATCATGCCTGCCTCCATCGCAGCCGCGAAAGCTGGCGTTACCACCGGTGAATGGTCAGAAGCCCTTCGGGACATTTACGGTGAATACCGCGCGCCAACAGGTGTTAGCGGCGCAATTTCCAACTCCAGTGGGGATGAGATCACCGCTGTTCGTGAAAAGGTAAAATCTGCTGCCGCGCAGGTGGGCCGTCCACTGAAAGTACTGGTTGGCAAACCGGGCCTCGATGGGCATTCCAATGGCGCGGAGCAAATTGCGGTTGCCGCTCGCGATTCGGGGATGGAAGTGGTGTATGAAGGCATCCGCCTGACACCAGATCAGATCGTCAATGCTGCGCTTGAGGAATCTGTGCATCTGGTTGGGCTTTCCATTCTTTCAGGATCCCATTTGTCTTTGGCAACAGATGTTGTCGCCAAATTACAAGCTGCAGGCCTTGGAGATGTTCCCGTTGTCGTGGGCGGTATCATCCCACCAGAGGATGCGGCCAAATTGAAAGCCAAAGGGGTTGCTGCGGTTTACACACCGAAAGATTTCAAAATGACCGACATCATGTCGGACATGGTGGATATCATCCTCTCCCATGAGCAAGCCGCTTAAAAAACAAAAAGCCCCGCTAATTTAGCGGGGCTTTTTTTATCTTCCCAACTTTAAGGAACCAGCAGAGCAATTGCCCCAAGGGCAATAAGCAAAGCCGTGCCCCCTGCCGATATCATACGGCCGAGACGCTGCATCTTGGTCGGTTTGGTTTGACCGAACAGGGCAAAGGGATGAATAACCCGAAGAACAACCAGCACCCCGCCATAGACATGCAACCAAAGGGCACTCATCCCTTGCAACTCAAGCAGTAGCAAAATCAAAAGTGCCATCGGTGCATATTCGATCAAATTACCAAAACCCCGAACGCGGACATTGAGATCCTCATGACCACCATCCCCAAGTGAAACACCATGTTCACCGCGCCCCTTTGCGACACGAACCGACAAATACACCATTAGTAACGCGATCAGCGCCACGTAAATAGGCGTGACAACAACCTGCTCCATTAGGCCCCTCCCTCAATTAGCTATGTTATTTTTTAAACCCGATAAGTTTCTGAACATCGTCAGGCGTGTAACCTTCCTCTCGCATATGACGGAGGGTGGCCGACTTGTCCCGTTTTGCCAAACGGCGCCCCTTCAAATCTGACACAAGACCGTGATGCTTATATTTCGGTGTTGGCAGCCCCATCAGAAATTGTAACAGACGATGTAAATGAGTCGCTTCAAACAGATCCTGCCCACGAACCACAAGGTTCACCCCCTGCAGCGCATCATCATAAACCACGGAAAGATGATAACTGGTCGGAGTTTCTTTTCGTGCAAGGACAACATCACCGAAACGGGCTGGATCAGCCTCAATCACACCTTTGTCTAGTTCCTCAAAATAAAGCGGAGTGCTCCCCAATTCCGCGAGAGCTACCGCCATATCCAAGCGAAGCGCGTAAGGCGCACCGCTTTCATATTTTTCAGCCCGCTCATCATCAGACAGATGCCGACATGTACCCGGATATAGCGGCCCATCCGGACCATGAGGGGCTCCGGCTGATCGGTTAATCTCGGCCGTGATTTCTGCACGAGTGCAAAAACAGGGGTAAATCAGGCCCCGATCGTGGAATTTTTCCAGAACAGATGCATAGTCTTCAAGATGATCACTTTGGCGGCGAACAGGCGTCTCCCATTCTAACCCGATCCAGCTGAGATCTTCATAAATAGCTTCTTCAAACTCAGGCCGACAGCGGGTTTGGTCGATATCTTCAAGGCGCAAAAGGAATCGCCCACCGCTTTCGCGGGCGTATGAATAAGCCAATGATGCAGAATAGGCATGACCTGCATGCAGGTAGCCTGTTGGACTGGGGGCAAAACGCGTTAAATATTTCATGGAGACTAGTTTTATCCAAGGATCGCGGAAAAAAGAACAAAAAACAGGCATTTTGCATTTGTTTTCAGGGGTAAAGATATGGCACTAATATATCTTGTTAAGAATTTATTAACCTTAGAACTGGTTCCGATGCTGAGAAAAAGCCTGATCATTGCCAACGCAATCATGCTTCTAACAGCCTGCACCCTGCCATTTGCCAAAGAACGGCATATTGTTGGGGCGCTGGAACAGTTCGAGACGGCCTATGTTCAAACCTACGGCGATACAGTCGCCGCGGAAGATGCCCGCGATCTTTTCTCTGAGGTCTTGTATCGCATTGAAACTCGCTATGTGGACGAGGTCGATACCCAGAAAATCACCAACACCGCTATTGAAGCCTTGCAAGGTGCAAAAGGCACTGATGAAGTGCCCGTGACGGCTGCGCTTAATTCTGTATTGAAATCGTTAGACCCCTATTCCGGTTATATGTCCCCTGAATCTTATCAGCGGTATCAAGATAGCCTTGATGGCCGCTTTAAAGGTTTTGGCTTCCGCATTGAAATGCGCAAAGAAGAACTGACGGTCATTACACCAATGCGCGGCTCCGCTGCGGAAGAAGCTGGCATTCGCCCCGATGATGTCATCTCTCACGTGGATGGCCAGCCTCTAAAAGGGTTTAGCCTTGCTGAAGCCGTCCACATTTTAAGGGGCCCGGAAGGCACCAGTGCGGTTCTCACGATCAAACGCCCCAGCGTACGGGAGCCGTTTGACCTCTCAGTTGAGAGACGTGCGATCAATATCATCCCTGTCGAATACCGGGTCGATGGCGATGTGGGGTATATCCGCATTGAAACCTTCAACAAAAACACCACAGCCAACGTGCGGGAAGCTCTCGACTTTTTCGAAGAGAAACTCGGCCCAAGGATGTGCGGCCTGATCCTGGATGTGCGAAGCAATCCAGGCGGTCTTGTAACCTCGGCGGTGCAGATCGCTGACGAGTTTTTGGAAGAAGGTAATATTTTTTCTGCCATCAACCGCGGCGAAAGCTTTAATGCTGAAGATGCCCATTCAGGTGACCGCCTGATGGGATTGCCGATTATGGTCATGGTCAATAAAGGATCCGCTTCTGCGGCAGAGATTGTTGCCGGCGCCCTAAAATACAAGCGCCGCGCCCTTCTGATCGGGGAGCAAAGCTATGGTAAAGGCACCATGCAAACCCTCTATGATCTGGATAATGGTGGCGGTATTCGCCTGACAACAGGCCGCTTTACCGTTGGTGGCGGCGCCTCTTTCAATGGATCCGGTTTAGAACCTGATATCATTGATAACAAACTTGAAAACGAAGATGATCTGGCATTGGTGGCGCGCGCAGGCAAAGCCATGAATTGCACAATGTCTCTTCGGACCGCGTCGACCGACAGCACCCCACGGTAAGGTAATGGATCCCGCGCATCAGGAAGGCATTGAGTTCCTATGCGCAGCCGACGCAGATTTCACGCGCGCGGTTAGCCTTATAAATCCCATTCCGCCCAGGAACCGACCTGAAGGTTTTGAAGCCCTCACCCGCATCATAGTGGAGCAGCAACTCTCGCTCGCAAGCGCTGCCGCCATTTGGGGGCGGCTATCGAGTGCTTTAGGTAATTTCACACCCAGCGACCTTCTCTCCATGACAGAAGAGGATATGAAAAGTTGCGGCCTTAGCAGACCTAAAATCAGATATTGCCGTGCTTTGGCGGAAGATATTTTATCTGAAAAAGTTCGTCTGGATCATCTGCCGGATCTCAACGATGAAGAAGTTGCCGACCATCTGATGCAGGTAAAAGGCATCGGGCGGTGGACCGCAGAAATTTATCTGATCAGCTGCCTCTCTCGCCCGGACATTATGCCCGCGGGGGATGTCGCGCTTCAAATCGCGTTTCAGCATCTTAAAAAGTTAGAAACGCGCCCGACCCCAGAAGAACTCACAGACCAGTCACGACATCTCAGTCCCCAAAGAACACTCGCAGCGCGGATCTTGTGGCGCTATTACATGGATGTGGTGAAGCCACCGAAGAATAATAAAAAACTGGATATGCCAGCCTAAGAGGCGCGACATACAGTAGGATCACAAAACTTTAATACAAAATGCTGTATTAGAGTTTGATTTTTCATCCATTACGGGCCAAACTTAATGCATAAAGATTTTCTGAAACAAAAGGTCTTTATCACGTGTTGGCATCAACAGAAAAATTCCCGGCACTTGTTCTAAATGCCGATTACCGCCCTCTCAGCTACTTTCCTTTGTCGCTGTGGTCGTGGCAGGATGCGCTTAAATCCGTATTTCTAGGCCGTGTGGATATTGTCTCTGAATATGACAGGACGGTTCATTCACCCAGCTTTGAAATGAAACTTCCCAGCGTTATCTGCCTGAAACGATTTGTAAAACGCAATAAACAACCTGCCTTCACCCGGTTTAATCTATTTCTTCGGGATGGCTTCGAATGTCAGTATTGCGGCTCAACAGAAGACCTGACCTTTGATCATGTCTTACCAAGACGCCTTGGCGGACAGACAAGCTGGCAAAATATCACCACAGCATGCGCCCCTTGCAATATGCGCAAAGGGGGTCGCCTAACCCATCAGGCTGGCATGTTCCCACGGATCAGGCCCTTTGTTCCCACCATGCATAACCTAAATGAAATGGGTCGCCTGTTCCCGCCAAACTATCTCCATGAAAGTTGGCGGGATTTTCTTTACTGGGATACAGAACTGGTCGACTAAGCCCCTGATTTGAACATGGCCTTGCCTTTGCCAAATTGGCGGGTTAATACAGGGACTGTTCCAAAATCAGCGGATTTAAGTGATCAATCATGAGTTACGGACTGGGTCTCTCCGAAAAGCGCAAATCGCGCGAACGTCGTACGAAGTTCTATAAATTTTCTTTCTACGTCCTCCTCCTCGGGGCGGCGGGCGCGTATGGATATTTTGAAGGTCAGACAGAAGCAGACCGCAGCATCGGCATTGCGGAAGAGCGCAACCAGATCCTCATGAAAAAGAATGAAAATCTAGACGAGCAAAAACGTATCGCCCTTGATAAGCAAAGCGAAGCACTGGCGGAAGCTCGTGCGTGGCGTGATCGCTACGAAAAAGAAATCCCGACAGGCGAGTCTCTGGAGATTTTAAAACTGGTTCAGGCGCGGCTTGAAGAAGGCTTAGATCCGGTTCGTTTGAAAAACTTGGTGTCGCTCGCGCAAAACACTGAAAACTGCAGCCCGAAACCGGTTACCAAACGATTTATCGTGAACACACCGATTTATCAGCAGCCCGGCAACTCCATCAGTCTAGCCGATGGCAGCGTGACCGTTACAGGTCTTGGTCAGTCTACACTAAACGCGGAAGGGAAACCGGAAGCGTGGTACGATCCAGCCAAGCCAATTTCGATCACCTTTACAAAAATTGGTGGTAAGACTGAGAAAGTGGAAGGCGTTCTGCCGATTAGCAAAAGCCTTGTCTTTGGCGGCGATGAATTCCGCTTTAATATTCAGCAAGGGCCACAGAGCTTCGCTGTAATCTCTGTCACCCGCTGCGATTTTCCGTAAAATCTAAATCCGGGAAGAGAGCCAGATTGCCAGCTTTGACCCGGATTTAACCGCGGCCGTCAGAAGCTCATAACCCGGCGCCTCTTTGGCACCGTGTTCTCGTGCAATATCACGATGCTCAATCTCTTCGTCGCGGAACTGCTGAATGATCTCCCGAAGTTCCGGCTCATCCTCGCCCAGCTTCTCAAGCTGGTGAAGATAATGTTCGTCAATGACTTCTTCCACCGCCTCTGTGCAAGCCATCGCAGCCTCCCGTCCAAGAAGTGCCGTTCCTGCGCCCAAGGCATACCCAGCCACGTGCCAGATAGGCGACAATAGTGTTGGGCGCACCCGGCGTTCGGCGATCAGTTTTTCAAACTTTTCGCGATGCACCTCTTCCTGCTCTTTCATATGCTGAATAGTACCAGCATCTTCAGAGTTTTTAAGAACCGCATATTGCCCTTCATAAATGCGAACTGCACCAAACTCACCGGCATGATCCACACGGATAATCCGCTCAATCATCTCTTTTGGGCTCAAATCTCCGGGATTACGACCAATACCAGTCATTTTAGGACCGACAGTTTTCACATCTTCCGTCATCGGGCTATCCTCATTTACGTGCGTGAGACACTGATATCAGCATAAAGGCACACATCACAATGGCCAAAATCAAATTGTAACCAGCCATGGAAATGCCGAACATCTCCCACGCCACTTCATCACATTTAACAAGCGGGGCACTCATTAGCTGATCCCGCAACTGATCCATCGTCATGCCCGCACCAGTATCCGCGGTGCATTCCGAGGTCCCCTCCCACCATTTTTGCTCCACCCCAACGTGGAACGCAGCGATGCCCCCCGTAGCAGCGAATGCTAGCGCTAACCCGAGCCGGGCGATCACATCATTGATACGATCCTTCAGCAGGAGATAGAGAACCGAAATGGCGATGGCAGCAGCATAAGGCCACCGTTGATATATACAGAGAACGCAGGGCTTTAGACCATATCCATATTGGGAGGTAAAAACCGCCCCCAAGGTCACGGCTGATACAAAGCCACCAATCCAGATCGCACTTTTAAACAGAAAATTCAAAGATCCATCCCCTTAAAGGTCAGATCATATATTTAATGAGGACAAAGCTTCCAAACAACAGGACAAAGAAAATCAGCGTCAAAATGCCCAGATATTTCTCAATAAAAGCGCGGATCGGCTCCCCAAACCAGTAAAGAAGCCCTGCAACAAGAAAAAAGCGAGCGCTTCGGGATAAAACCGACGCCACAATAAACGCCGCGAGATTCAAATGAACGACACCACTCGCAATGGTAATGACCTTATAAGGAAATGGCGTTAATCCGAAGAGCGCCACAATCCAGGCGCCCCACTCCTCATAGGATTGCTGAAAAGAAGCAAATTTATCCTGATACCCATAGAAGCCGATAACGGCCTCACCGATCAGATTGAAAAACACAGCCCCGATCATATATCCAAGTAGTCCGCCAAGGACAGAGAAGACACTGCAGATAAACGCGATACGCCATGCCCGGCGGCGATCCGCCAGCACCATCGGGATCAGCATCACGTCAGGAGGGATTGGAAAGACCGAGCTCTCAACGAAAGAAACGCCCGCAAGAAAGTAAGTTGCCTTCGGCCGGGCTGCTAATCCCATGGTGTAATCGTACAACCTGCGCAACATAAAGATGAATATCCTAAAGCCAAAGAATGGATGATGTTAAATAACAATTTACTTTCTTATGATTACACATAAACATAATCATATTAAATGTTTAGCAAAATTTTCGGATAGCAAGGACAAGACAACGCGTGATAGTATCCCAACAGACTCTGGTTTCTGTTGATTTTGTAACTTATTTATCACATTATAAGCTTGTCTTTTCTTGTATAGGGCGATAACCAGACTAGGTGGATAAACCGTCACAATGAACAGCAACATTCTGGTAGTAGATGACGAGCCTGAACTGCGCCATGTCCTGCGCGAAACGCTCGAAATGGAAAATTACAGCGTCACTGAGGCGGCTAACGCCGAAGAAATGCGCGATAAATTTGACGCGGACGAATTCGATCTCGTCATCCTTGATCTGATGATGCCCGGCGAAGACGGTCTAAGCCTGACCCGATACCTGAAAGAGCGCTCGGATGTTGGGGTTATTATCCTAACCGGTAAAGGCGAAAGTGTAGACTTGATCATCGGCCTTGAAATGGGCGCTGATGATTATGTGGCCAAGCCATATAACCGCCGCGAGTTGTTAGCCCGCATCAAAAGTGTCCTACGGCGTAGCACAAGAAGCACAGCCCCAACCAATGGCACGAGTGATCCAAAGAGCTGCATCTCATTCTCAGGTTGGGAACTAGACCTTCCACATCACAAGCTTGCCGCACCAGATGGTTCAGACGTTCCGCTGACGATGGCGGAATTTCAGCTCCTTCGCGTTCTGCTGGAAACTCCAGGGCAACCTGTGAATCGCGAGGATCTCAGCCTGAAGATTTTCAACAAAGAGCTTCGAGAGAATAGCCGCAACATTGATGCACTGGTGCGCCGCCTCCGCCAAAAGCTGGAGTTTGACGAAGAGCAACCACAAATGATCAAGTCCGTTCGCGGCTCTGGCTATACAATCCTGACGGCCCTTGATTAATTGCTCTTAGATAAAAATCAACTTTGGTTCATATCTTTATTGACCGCCCGTAAATGAACGTTATATTGCGGGAATTCCACAGGATGCCCCTGTGGCGGAATTGGTAGACGCGACAGATTCAAAATCTGTTGTCCACTGGACGTGCCTGTTCGAGTCAGGCCAGGGGCACCATATCTTCTTCGACATCAGTCACCTCTGGCCTTGAACGAATTAGGCAAATAAAGCCCCATCTGCATCAGATGCAAAAATCGCTTTGCTCAGAGGCGAGTTTTTTCAAAATTTTCTATTTATTGACGTGTATGACGATGTCAGGATACTGGCTCTTCCATCTCAGTCTCACGAACCGGTTTGGGAGGTTTAGGCTGCCAAGGGCGTAAACTTTGCCCAACGAGATCATAAAACTCTATAACTACACGTTCTAGATCTTCAATAAATGTCTTCGCCCCAGAGAAACGCTGTCCCGGCACCTCAACGAGCAGAACTTCGAAATGATTAGGAACCAGCTTTTTATTCTCACATTGAATTTTGTCTGGATCCAATCGAAGTTCAGCTAGTTTGACTTGAGTATCCTGTGCCCGACCTGGCCAAATAGCACGAATTGATAACCTCTCATCATCCTCTTTCAACATCCGTAACAACCAATTCAAACGCGCTTTTGTAGATTGTTTATCTTTTGGCGCTGTAACTCGCATCAAAACGGATAAACTTTTTCTAGCTAAATAGGACTCAACCACGATGTCTCCCGCAACATCATCAATTCTGTATTGTGCCTCTAAGCGTTTCTCACTAATCAATAGATCCCCCGCCTCACGAAACCAATTATTCATATCCTCTTCATGAGATTTTGGCAGTATGAGCTTAGCTGGCTTACCAATATGCCTTGATATTAGTAGAGAAATATCACTTTGCTCTTCAAACCACGATCCTAAAGCATTCTCTACGACAGGAGAGGTTCTTTGAGGGATAGCCCCTGCGGCGACATCTCGCACCAGTTCCCTCCACCCCGGGCCCATTTGCGTAAATGCTGTCATTCCAGTTGAGGGGTGATCAACAAACCTGTTGAATTCTCTCAAAATATACGTTCTTTCCTCATCGTCGATGAGGTTTTCTATTTCTAAGAGTTTACATTTAGTTGATACCCATCCCCAAGACCAGTGGAACAGGTCAACATTTCTCAGGAGCCTTCTATTCACAGACAATGGCGAAATTGAAGGTCTTGGGACAAACTGGTTACTTAAAGTAATTACAGCATCGATTTTATTGACTTTTGCTAGTTCAAGATACCGTTCCACTTGACTAACCTCTAGAGATGCATTGCCAATTTTTGCTTCAATCAGAGCAGACCATTGTTGTTGGCCTTGTCTCAAAATAATTAGTCCATCTGGACGATCTTTCGAATCCTGATCAGAGTGAAAAACAACCTCAGTATACACCTCAACACTGAAGCGCTTATGTTGAGTAACTCCAAGGCTTTTAAACAAGATCTTCGAAAATTCAGGCACCTGAGAAAAGACAGCTAAAAAAGCAGAAGCGATACGTCTTTCTTTGTTCGATTCATTTATTGTAGGGAACAATCGGGCTTTTTCCCCGTATTTTAACATGTCTGGTAAATTTTCCAAAACACCCCCCATTGGTGATTATTTTATATTTAAAATAACTATAAAGTGTTTTCGAATATAAAAAAAGCCCCGCAAAAAGCGGGGCTTCTCTTTCGTTAGATGGAATACAACTTAACGGTAGTCGTATTTACCACCTTTCCATTCGTACCAAACATAACCTGGAAGTTTCACATCACCTTTGCCGTCGAAGGACAGGTTGCCGAGAACGGTGTCAAACTTACCAGTGTTCAGAGAACCGATAACTTTGCCTGGGTCAGCTGTACCTGCTGCTTTCGCAGCCTGTGCCCATGCCTGAACCGCAGCGTAAGTGTACAGAACGTACCCTTCTGGCTCGATGTTTTTAGCACGGAATTTTTCAACAAGACCGGAAGCGCTTGGGTTTTTACGTGGATCTGGAGAGAAGGTCATCAGAGTGCCTTCGCCTGCATCACCAGTGATTGACCAATACTCGTCAGTCACCAAGGCATCACCGGATACCAGCTGAGTGTCCATGCCCTGATCGCGCATCTGACGGATGATCAGACCAGCTTCTGTGTGGTAACCACCAACATAAACAACGTCGATGCCTTCCTGTTTCATTTTAGAAACCAGCGCAGTGTAGTCTTTCTCACCTGCTGTGTAGGCTTCGTACATTTTGGCGCTACCGCCCAGTTTTTCCATAGCGGCTTTAGTCTGGTCTGCAAGACCTTTACCGTAGGCTGTTTTATCATGCAGAACCGCGATGTTCTTACCAG
>JAEPMY010000032.1 GCA_017643685.1 Sneathiella sp. | reverse complement strand
CGTCTGTGCCCGACTGGAAAACATGACCCGGCAGATCGGCTCTCCCGTTATCGTTAGTGACGCCGTTGTGAAGGCTGCAGGCGGTGCCAGTTTTGCCGGTGAGGCCGGATTTAAACATCACGGCCCCGTTGATGTTCGCGGCCGTGATGAAGCGGTTGATATCTGGACCCTTTAAGGCTTAGCCAAAGTTCATGTCTGCAACAAACGGATTGCTTTGTCTTTCCTGACCAAATGTAGACATGTTGCCGTGGCCCGGAACAAAGGCAATGTCATCGCCAAGTGGCCAAAGCTTATCGCGAATTGAAGAAATTAGTTGTTCGTGGTTCCCTTGCGGGAAATCCGTGCGGCCGATAGACCCTTGGAAGAGAACATCGCCGACCAAGGCAATTTTCTGATCCTTATTGACGAACACTACGTGGCCTGGGGTGTGGCCAGGGCAATGGAGAACATCCATTGTCTCATTTCCGATGGTTACCATATCCCCGTCATTAAGCCAGCGATCTGGCGTAAAGGCAAAGGAGGGCGGGAACCCATAGCGGGCGCATTGCTCCGGCAGTTGATCAATCCAGAATTTGTCGGCTTCGTGTGGGCCCTCAATCGGAACGTCGAGGCGCTGTTTCAATTCTTCTGTCCCACCTGCGTGATCCAAATGCCCATGGGTAATGAGAATTTTTTCAATCTCTACACCTTGATCTTCGGCAGTTTTAACGATGTGATCCAAATCCCCTCCGGGGTCGATGACGGCTGCCTTTTTTGTCTCCTCGCACCAGATCAGGGTGCAATTCTGTGCAAAAGGTGTGACGGGGATAATTACAGCTTTCATTCTCTCTACCGCTCTCCAGCTAGGCTGGTATTTCTCTTTGTTTTTTAATGTTATAACAAAACTCAGCCCTGATGACCACCACCCTCGGCAAGCAGGGCTTCATTGAGCAGCCAATCTTTGACGGCCTCTACCTTCTGATTTGTCGGGCGAGTGGCGGAGGTGACAATTTGAAAGGGGTGAGTTGAGGGGCGTTCACCCTCGAAAAGTTTCACAAGTCGACCAGATTTAATGTCATCCCGGATTAAGACGTCAATACCGATAGTAACGCCAATCCCCTCAATCGCGGCGTGAAGCGCCATATCTGCACTTTCAAAATTAAGACCGCCGTTTGCATCGATCATGTCTGCGCCCACATGGGCGCACCAGCGTGGCCAGTCCGTGGGGCGGGGGCTTTCATGTAGTAATGTCACTGAGTTTAAATCGGCGTATGTATGTACGCGGGCTGCGACTTCAGGGCTCGCCACGGGATAGGTGCGGATATCAAGTAACTTATCGATGTGATAGCCGCGCTGACTGCTGCCATCCTTTAAAACCTGAATGGACAGATCGAAGCCATCCTTTAGAAAATCTGCCGGATTTAAGGATGTAGTCAGTTGAATGTCCAATCCGGGAAAATGCTCGTGCAGTTTTGCCCAACGCGGGATCAGCCAACGCACAGCAAATGAGGGGTAGGTGCAGATTGAAATCATATTTTGCCGGGGCGCGGTTCTAAGGCGCATGGACGCGGCAGAGATTTTTTGCAGAGGTTGTGAGATTTCTGCCAGATACTGGCGTCCGACAGCTGTTAGCTCCACCTTTTTATGGTGCCGATGAAATAAGGGTTTGCCCAAAAATTCTTCAAGCGTCTGTATTTGTCGGCTGACCGCACCGGGGGTCACGTTCAACTCTTCCGCTGCTTTATTAAAGCTCAAGCAACGAGCTGCGGCTTCAAATGCACGAAGCCCTGAATTGCTTGGAAGTAAGAGCATGGTTTCCTCTTATGGTTGAGTTTTTATCAACTATATGAGGAAGAATATTCGTTTGTCGAGTAGGGGAGATCCGCGCACACTATTTGCAATATGTGTGAGCGGAGGAAAACAGATGAATTTCTATAATAAAAAACAAGAAGAATTTAAGCCTCAAAGCCTGTCTGACTGGGTTGCCCCAGATTGCCATGGTCTCAATTTTTATGAAGTCGACCGTTCCTTTCAGGATGTGGCGAGTTGCTATATGGATCCGAAACTTCTGGAGTTTATGACCCCTCATTATCAAGAGCTTGGGCAAATTTCAGGAACTGATCTGGATATCTGGTCCCGCGACGCAGATCGCCATATTCCGCAGCTTCATGCGCGTGACCCGAGAGGCCGGGATGAGGATTGGATTGAGTTTCACCCGTCTTACCGGAAAATGGAGCAGGTTGCCTTTGGTCAGTTTGGACTGCATGCCATGAGTAACCGTCCCGGGGTTCTCGGCTGGCCTGAAATTGTCGCCCCGATCGCGAAATATGGATTTCAGTATTTGTTTGGTCAGTCGGAGTTTGGGCAGCTTTGCCCGATTTCGGCCACCGAAAGCACGGCAATGCTGATCAGCCGGTATGCAGATGAGACAACGAAAGAGCTGCTATTGGACCGGATGCTCACGCAGGATGTGGACAATATGCTGAAAGGCGGCCAGTTCATGACCGAGAAGACCGGTGGATCCGATGTGTCCAATATCGCCCTGCAGGCCCGGAATGAAAATGGTGAATGGCGCCTATACGGAGAGAAATGGTTCTGCTCCTGCGCGGATGCAGATGTCATTTTGCTGCTGGCACGTCCAGAAGGGGCGCCAGAGGGGAATGCTGGTCTTGGCCTCTTTGCACTGCCTCGGACTTTGGAGGATGGCACTCGCAACAAATACCGGATTATTCGCCTCAAAAATAAGATGGGTAGTAAATCCATGGCATCCGGTGAGATTATGTTCGATGGTGCAAAGGTTTATCCATTGGGTGAGGTTGGGGCGCAGGCCAACCGCGGTCTTAAAATGATGATGGATCAGGTAAATATCTCGCGGATTTCGCATGGTGTGCGGGCTGCGGCGATGATGCGCCGCTGTTTGAATGAGGCGTTGGCCGTCGCGGGATATCGACGTGCCTTTGGTAGTCGATTGATTGAAAAACCGCTACTGCGCCGCCAATTGTTGAAGTTGATGGTTCCAACTGAACAGGCCCTGTCCATGTATATGTACACAGCAAGTCAGATGGAAAAAGGGGATGCAGGCGATGAGCATGCCGCAAATGTGACCCGTATCCTGACGCCTCTGCTGAAGTACCGGACAGCCCGCGACAATGTGAAGGTGGCCACAGGTGCCATGGAGGTGCGCGGCGGTAACGGGTATATCGAAGATTTTGTTAATGCCCGGCTGGTCCGGGATGCGCATTTGGGCGTTCTTTGGGAAGGGACATCCAATATCAATTCCATTGATGTGATTACCCGCGCTGTTGCGAGGGTTGGGGCCCATGAGAATTTGGCCGAAGATCTTGGAAATATTCTGAGCGATAACAATCAGATCCCCGGCCAATTTGCAGGACAGCTAAAAGGCCTTGTGGATCAAAGTGTCTCCTTTGCGGCTCAAGTTGCCCGAGATGGTCGTGAGACATTGTACCGCAAAGCTGCAAGCGCGCTCTATCATACGACAACAGCTGTTTTGATGGCGGATGAAGGATCACGGCTTGGTAAATCCGGAGGTGATGCCCGTCGGATGTTGCTTTCCCGTATGGTGTTGGAACATCGGATGGGACAAAGTAATCCGTTTGCGCTTGAAAATGAAAATTTTGAAGAACGGGCTTTTGCGGCGCTTCTCGATCAGGAAACAGTTTCCTTTGATGAAGCGGCTGATATCTTAAGCTTATAAAATCCTAAAATAACGAGAAATAGGGGACGCACCTTGTTCAAGCATTCAACGTTAAAACCACGCAGTGAGAGACAACTGGAAGACTGGATCGCGCCAGATTGCCAAGGTTTGAATTTCTTTGAAATTGACCAGAGCCTTCAGGATTTGATGCAACTATACCTTCCAGAGGATCTTCGTCAGCATATGGAGCCGTTATATCGCCAATTGGGCGAAGTCGCGGGAACAAAGCTGGATGAGCTGGCCAGGATGAGTGACAAGCGAACCCCTATTCTCCATCACCGGGATCCGCGAGGGCGGGATGAAGAATGGGTGGAATATCATCCCGCCTATCGTGAAATGGAAAAAATCGCCTATGAAGATTTTGGGATACATTGCATGTCCCACAGGCCGGGTGTGCATGGTTGGCCGGAAAAAGTGCCAGCCATGGCAAAATATATTTTTACCTATCTGTTTACCCAGTCAGAATTTGGTCTGATGTGTCCCATTTCCATGACGGACACATCTTATGGGTTGCTGGCGAAGCACGGCCCCAAAGAGTTTCTTGAGACCTATGGGCAGAAAATGCTGTCTCAGGACATGGATGAGCTTTTGACAGGAGCCCAATTCATGACGGAGAAGGTTGGCGGATCAGAGGTTGCAAACCTTACCGTCACCGCTCGTCATGAAGATGGGCAATGGCGCTTGTATGGGGATAAGTGGTTCTGTTCCAATATTGGTGCGGGGGTGACATTGGTTCTCGCCCGTCCTGAGGGGGCACCAGAGGGGAACAGCGGCCTCGCCATCTTTGCGGTGCCGCGCACCCTTGAAGATGGGAGCCGAAACAAATATCGAACAGTGCGCCTGAAAGATAAAATGGGCACCAAATCCATGCCATCGGGTGAGACGATTTTTGAAGGCGCGGTGGGGTATCCTTTTGGGGATGTCGGGGCGAAGCCGAACCGGGGGCTGCGTCAGATGATGGATCAGGTGGTCATGTCGCGGTTATCGCATGGTGTGCGCGCCGCAGGTATGATGCGCCGCTGCCTGAATGAGGCGCTGGTTGCAGCCAATGGCCGTGAGGTTTTTGGCGGTGCCGTTATTGAAAAGCCGTTGATGCGCCGTCAGCTTTTAAAGCTCATGGTCCCAACGGAACAATCCTTGTCCATGTTTATGAATGTGGCTGTGAAATTGCACCAGTCAAATCAAGGAGATGAAGAAGCCGCAAAGTTGAACCGTATTTTGACGCCTTTGCTGAAATTTCGGACCTGCAGGGACAATGTTGAAGTGGCAGGTGGTGCATTAGAAGTTAAGGGTGGTGTTGGCTTTATCGAGGATTGGGTGAACCCGCGGCTTGTTCGGGATGCCTATACAGGCCTGCTGTGGGAGGGGACGTCTAACATTAACGCGCTTGATATTACGGGGCGCGCCATTGCGAAATCCCGCGCCCATGACAATCTGGCAGATGATCTTAAAAACCGGGTGGCGGAAGCAGATCGTTTGCCCGGCCAATTTGCCGGAGAGTTGACTGGTCTGATCCAGAGATCCCACGATTTCGCCGAAGAAATTGCAGATAGCAACAATGAAACCCTCTCCCGTCAGGCATCAAATGCCCTTTATCATGCGACAACTGCCACTTACCTGGCAGAGGAAGGAGCGCGTCTTGGAGCAATGGGCCGGGATGCGCGGCGGTTGCTCCTGTCCCGGTTAGTGGTAGATAGCAAGCTGAAACCAAAAGATCCTCTTGGACATACGGAGACAGCATTTGAGGTCGAGGCTGGGAATCGGCTTTTGGATAATCAACCTGTCCCCATTAGCGAAGCCACTGATTTACTTCGTTTATCTTAAGACTAACCATCCTGATCCAGGTCACAGCCTTGCAATCAAAGGCTGTGACAATTTGTCGCCAAGTCACTCGCTCAGAGGACCAATATTAAATTAAGGCATTGATTTTAATCAAATATTGGGAAAGCATAATGTAGAGTTGAGGGACGGTTCGGACAGATGCGACATCCGGACGCATTGCTCATTGCAGAGGCATGGCGTTTGATCCGAGCATGGAGATGAACTGGTGACACGGAGGATGGAAACATGTCGCTAACAGCCGCAAATATTGCCGCGAAACCAAAACCCGCTGCGACAGAGGGGAATGGCTGTCAACGTTTCAATACAATGCCTGGTAATGGCGCCCAGCCAAAAACCAACTACTGCGCATCTTGTGCCGCACATGACAAAGCACTTTGCTCTCGTCTGACCGGTTCAGACCTGGCCGAGTTTGGCTCTATGAGCCAGCACAAGACTATTACTGCCGGACAAATGCTGTTCAGCGAGTATGACGACGCCCGTTATTATTACACCGTGATTTCCGGTGATGTGCGCTTGTCCCGCATGCTGGACGATGGTCGCCGTCAGATCACAGGCTTTAAATCCACTGGTGATTTTATTGGTCTTGGTACCGATGGTCATTTTACCGCTGATGCGGAAGCCATCAACGAAGTGGTTGTGTGTCAGTTTACTGTGCCAACCCTCAACCAGTCTTTGGAAGAATACTCCGTTGTTCAGGGGCGCCTGATGGAAATGATGCAGGAAGAGGTTATCAACCTGCAGAACCATATGTTGCTGCTCGGCCGGAAAACACCCATGGAGAAAATCGCCAACTTCCTTGTTGAACGGGCGAAGAAATACTCTGGTGTCGATCTGGATGGTGATGCGATCACCGAGGTAGATGTGAAATTGCCTATGAGCCGGACAGATGTGGCGGATTTCCTCGGTCTGACGATCGAGACCGTCAGCCGGACGATTACCAAACTTCGCAAAAATGGTGTGATTGCGTTGGAAACCGCGCAGCATATCGTCATCAAAGATATTGAAGAATTAGAACTGATCGCCAACGGCGAAGCTTAAACGAGGTCTGACATGGTCACCGATCTTGCTAAAAAATATGC
This sequence comes from Sneathiella sp., assembly GCA_017643685.1. Classification (GTDB taxonomy): domain Bacteria; phylum Pseudomonadota; class Alphaproteobacteria; order Sneathiellales; family Sneathiellaceae; genus Sneathiella. The sequence goes on along the minus strand of JAEPMY010000032.1, from coordinate 23,999 downwards.
GGCCCCCGTGCCGCGGTATACCAGCTACCCAACCGCACCGCATTTCTCTCCGTTTACGGATAAGGAGCAATATGGCTCCTGGTTGCAAGAACTGGATCCGGCAAAACCTGTTTCTCTGTATTTGCATGTGCCATTTTGCAACCAGATGTGCTGGTATTGCGGCTGCCATACCAAGATCACTAAGAAATATGCTCCAATCGCAGAATATGCAGATGCGCTTCGGGCTGAAATTCGGACCATCGTTAAGGCGCTGCCTACTAAGATGAAAGTGTCCCATATTCATTGGGGCGGCGGAACGCCAAGTATTCTGTCTGCAGATGATTTTAAATCGATCATGGCGATGATTGATGATCATTTTGAAATGCTACCAGATGCAGAAAAAGCTATTGAAATCGATCCTCGGACGGCAGATGCGCCAAAAATTCGCGCGCTGGCAGAGGCCGGGATTAACCGGGCGAGCCTTGGCGTTCAGGATTTCAATCCTGTTGTGCAGGAAGCTATTAATCGGGTTCAGTCTTTTGAAATGACGGCAGACGTGGTCACGGCCCTTCGCGCAAATGGTATTGAGCGGATCAATTTTGACCTGATGTATGGCTTGCCACTGCAAAGTGTAGGGGATGTAATCCGGACGGCTGAGCTGTCTCATGAACTGAAACCTGATCGGGTGGCGTTGTTTGGTTACGCCCATGTGCCGTGGATGAAAACACATATGAAAATGATCCAGGACGAGGATCTGCCGGGAACTGATCAACGCGTCCAGCAAGCGATTTCCGCCGCTGAAAAACTGGTTGAGCTTGGCTATGTGCAAATCGGTCTTGATCACTTCGCAGCCCCCGATGATGAGATGGCAATTGCCTACAAGGAAAAGCAGCTGCATCGAAATTTCCAAGGCTATACGACAGATGCCGCAGATACCTTGATCGGTATCGGGGCCTCTTCTATCGGTAGCTTGCCACAGGGCTATGTACAGAATGTAGTTCCCATTGGCGAATACAAAAAGCTTGTGTTAAACAATGGCTTCGCGGTCGCAAAAGGAATTGCGGTTAGCACGGATGACAAGATTCGGCGCGATGTTATTGAACGGTTGATGTGTGATCTCACAGTAGATCTTTATGAAGTACTCGCAAAGCACGGGGAAACTCCCGAATTCTTCGCTGAAGAAATTGCGAGGTTGCGGTCTTTCGAACAGGATGGTTTGATAAGGGTGGAGAGTGGGCGCGTTACCGTGTCTGAGCAAGGTCGATATCTGGTCAGGACAATTTGTGCTGTCTTTGACACTTACCTGCAAAATGGCGCTGGCAAACACTCTCGTGCTGTCTGAATTTAGACGGCTCATTCCTTGTACATGTGCGGATCCATTTTCTTGATGGATCATCTAGTATTTTTAAGAGTTTAGAGAGGAACCCGGTGCCCGTTTTGACTGAAGTCAATGCGAGCAATAGGGTTAAGAATAGGTTCAGGTGGGGTCGAATCCCCGCATGAATGACGGGTCATCAAGATGACCCAGCACTCTAGCGATGTAACAAACAACAAACGGAAGACTGGTATGAACCTGTTGTGGATAGCCTTTTCTATCATCGGAGCTGTCCTTGGTCTGTTGCTTTCTGCCAAAGCACAAGACCAAGTGATGATGATACATGGCATGATTTTCGCAGCTGCGTCTGTCTTTGCAGCTTATGCGTTGATCTCTCGTCACTACCGCGCAGCCCCTACTCCAGTAGAGGGGCCCGGTGGTATTGTTTATAATACGGAAATTGTCCGATATGGCGTTGTTGCGTCTACTTTCTGGGGAGTTGTTGGCTTCCTGGTTGGTGTCGTAATTGCGTTCCAGTTGGCGTTTCCAGTCCTGAACCTTGATCTGCCTTGGACAAGCTTTGGACGTCTGCGTCCGCTGCACACATCCGCGGTGATCTTTGCCTTTGGCGGTAACATTCTGCTGACAACCTCATTCCATGTGGTTCAGCGCACCTCCCGTGCGCGGTTGGCGGGTGATCTGTCACCTTGGTTCGTGTTCTGGGGCTACCAGCTATTTATTGTTCTGGCGGCAACAGGCTATGTGCTTGGTGCAACGCAGGGTAAGGAATATGCAGAACCAGAATGGTATGTTGACCTGTGGTTGACTGTCGTTTGGGTGGTTTACCTGCTCGTATTCCTTGGTACTCTGTGGAAACGTCAGGAAAAACATATCTATGTGGCGAACTGGTTCTATCTGGCCTTTATCGTGACCATCGCGATGCTTCACATCGTGAACAACCTGTCCATGCCTGTTAGTGTATTTGGCATCAAGAGTTACTCACTCTTCTCTGGTGTTCAGGATGCGCTTACACAGTGGTGGTACGGTCACAATGCTGTGGGCTTCTTCCTGACAGCTGGCTTCCTGGCGATCATGTACTACTTCGTTCCGAAGCGTGCAGAGCGTCCGGTTTACTCCTATCGTCTGTCTATCATTCACTTCTGGGCGCTGATCTTCTTATATATCTGGGCGGGTCCTCACCACCTGCACTACACAGCGTTGCCTGACTGGTCACAGACACTGGGTATGACATTTTCCATTATGCTTTGGATGCCTTCCTGGGGTGGTATGATCAATGGTCTGATGACATTGTCCGGTGCTTGGGACAAGCTGAGAACAGACCCAGTGATCCGCTTCCTTGTAACATCCGTTGCTTTCTACGGTATGAGTACATTTGAAGGTCCGTTGATGTCCGTTAAAGCCGTCAACGCCCTCAGCCACTATACAGACTGGACCATTGGTCACGTGCATTCCGGTGCGCTTGGTTGGGTGGCTTATGTCAGCTTCGGTGCGCTGTACTTCTTGGTACCAGTTGTCTGGAACCGCAAGTCTCTGTACTCCGACAAACTTGTCTCACTTCACTTCTGGGTCTCTACAATCGGTATCCTGCTTTACATCACTGCGATGTGGGTATCCGGTATTCTGCAAGGCCTGATGTGGCGTGCATATGACAGCTTTGGCTTCCTGGAGTATTCCTTCAGTGAAACAGTGGAAGCAATGCATCCATTCTACGTAATCCGTGCCCTTGGTGGTGTTCTGTTCCTGATCGGTTCTCTGATCATGGCGTACAACCTGTGGCGGACAGCCCGGGGTGATGTGCGCAGCACAGAAGTCGGTGCGCTTAACCTGAACCCAGAATTCGCAGCGGGGAGGTAAGGAAGATGATTAGTCATAAAGTCATTGAGAAAAACTCCATCCTGATGCTGGTTCTGACCTTGCTGGTGGTCTCCATCGGTGGTCTGGTTGAAATCGTGCCGCTTTTCTATCTGGAAAGCACTATCGAGAAGGTGAAAGGCGTTCGTCCATACAGCCCGCTCGAGCTGGCTGGCCGTAACATCTACATCCGTGAGGGTTGCTACAACTGTCACAGTCAGATGGTTCGTCCGCTTCGTGATGAAGCTGAACGTTACGGTCACTACAGCCTCGCCGCGGAAAGCATGTATGACCATCCTTTCCAGTGGGGCTCCAAGCGGACAGGTCCAGACCTGGCTCGCCTTGGTGGTCGCTACTCTGATGAATGGCACACAACACACATGCGCAATCCACGGGATGTGGTACCTGAATCCGTAATGCCGTCTTATCCATGGTTGGAGAAAAACGAGCTTAAGGTTCCAGATATTGCCGCCGATCTGATTGCAAACCGTCGCGTTGGTGTTCCTTACACCGACGAGATGATTGAACAAGCCGCAGCCGATTTGAAAACACAGGTAAATCCGGATGCAGACGATGTAGATGGTCTGCTGGCCCGTTACCCGAAAGCACAGGTCCGTGACTTTGACGGTAACCCGGAGCGCCTGTCCGAGCTGGATGCCCTCATCGCTTATTTGCAGATGCTGGGTACCTTGGTCGATTTCAAATCATATGACCCGGAACAGGGACAGCGATAGGAGGACATCATGAGTTTTCAGGAAGTTTCTCAATTCGCCCAGACATACGGTCTCGTTTATCTGGTGGTTCTGTTCTTAATCGTAGTTGCGTATGCGCTATGGCCTAAAAACAAAGATAAGTTTGATAAAGCCGCGCATATCCCACTTGAGGAGGATAAATAATGTCCAAAGTGGAAAAAGACGAAATTTCCGGCACCGATACTACCGGCCATGAATGGGACGGTATTAAGGAGTTGGATACACCAATGCCACGGTGGTGGTTGTGGACATTCTACGCCACAATCGTATGGGCCATCGGGTACTGGATTGTCATGCCGGCTTGGCCACTGATCAGTGATCATACCCGCGGAATGCTGGGATACTCTTCCCGTGCGAACGTGGAGCAGGAACTGGCCGCGGTTGAAGAAAGCCGTGCAGATGTTTTGAAAGCTCTGCGGGAGACTGAGCTGGCAGAAGTTAAAGATAATCAAGAGCTTTATCAGTTTGCCCTGACAGGTGGCCGTTCACACTTTGCGGTGAACTGCTCACAGTGTCATGGCTCTGGTGCTCAGGGTGGTCCCGGCTTTCCAAACCTGAACGACGATGACTGGCTGTGGGGCGGTAGTGTCGATGACATTTACCAAACTATTCAGTACGGCATTCGTTCTGATCATGAAGATACCCGTGTTGGCAATATGCCTGCGTTCCTGAAAGACGAGATCCTTGAGAGAGATCAAGTCTCTGACGTGACAGAATATGTTCTGTCTCTGTCACAGGAAGGGCGTGATGCTGAAGCGGTTGCCCGCGGTAAAGAAGTCTTTGCTAACGAATGTGCGTCTTGCCACGGCGAAAATGCCAAAGGTGGACGTGATTTTGGGGCCCCTAATTTGGCAGATGCGATCTGGTTCTATGGTGGTGACAAAGAAACCATCTATAAAACCATTGCAAATGGCCGTGCAAACGTGATGCCCGCGTGGGAGCAGCGTTTGGATGATGCCGTTATCCGTCAGATCTCTCTCTACGTACATTCTCTGGGCGGCGGCGAGTAACCGCCCAGGGTAAACAAATTGTTGTTTGATGCTAGAAATGTGGTGCGCTGAGAGATCAGCGCACCGCTGATGGAGCTAGAGACGTGTCAAATCCCCCAGTAGAAAAAATCGACGTCGAAGCGGTTAATAAGAAAGAGAACAGATCTCTCTATGTCAGCCGTAAACAAATCCACCCTAAAAGAGCAGAAGGAACTTTTCGCCGCCTAAAGTGGATTATTATGGGGATCACGCTGGCAATTTATTATGTCAGCCCGTGGATCCGTTGGGATCGGGGCGCCGGCGCTCCAGATCAGGCTATCCTGATCGATTTCGAACATCGCCGTTTTTATTTCTTCTTTATCGAACTTTGGCCGCAAGAAGTCTACTACATCACCGGTATTCTTATTCTGGCCGCTTTATCACTCTTCTTGGTGACGTCCCTGTTTGGACGGGCGTGGTGCGGTTATTCCTGCCCGCAAACCGTTTGGACAGATCTGTTTGTGTTCGTGGAGCGCGCCATTGAAGGCGACCGGAACGCAAGGATCAAGCTGGATAAAGCCCCATTTAGTTTTTCCAAACTGGTTAAGCGTGTCACCAAACACACGGCCTGGATTGTTATTGGGCTGCTAACCGGTGGTGCGTGGATTTTCTATTTTGCGGACGCGCCAACTCTGCTGCGAAATTTTATCAGCGGTGAAGCCGTACCAGTTGCTTACTCAACTGTCGCAATTCTAACTGCAACAACTTACGTTTTTGGTGGTTTGATGCGTGAGCAGGTGTGCACTTACATGTGCCCATGGCCTCGTATTCAGGGTGCCATGATGGACGAGCATTCCCTGATTGTAACCTATCATCCCGCCCGCGGTGAACCACGCGGCCCACACAAAAAGAATGATAGTTGGGATGATCGCGGGCATTGCATCGACTGTAACCTCTGTGTTGCGGTGTGCCCGATGGGTATTGATATTCGCGATGGTGCTCAACTTGAGTGCATTAACTGCGCGCTTTGTATTGATGCTTGTGATGGGGTCATGGAAAAGGTCGGGCTTCCGAAGGGCTTGATCAGCTATGATACCCATGAAGGCAGCCTGAAAAAAGAACCGGTCACAAAAGTCAAAGTGCCGTTTATTCGGGGCCGGACAGTTGCCTATACGGTCTTGCTGGCGTTGGTGGGCTCAATCATGACATATGCTCTGCTAACACGCTCCGCATTGGAGGTGAACGTGATCCGGGATCGGAATCCCCTTTATGTTCAGCTATCTGATGGCACAATCCGCAACGGGTATACGATTAAGCTTTTGAACAAGTTGCATGAGACCCGCCGTTATCAGGTTACGATTGATGGGCTTGAAGGATCCAAAGCGTGGTTACAAAGTGAGGGACCACGGACTGAGCAACTTGTTGTGCCGGTACCGGGCGACTCTCTTTCTGCGGTGAAGTTGTTCATTGCCGCCCCGAGAGATGTACTGGAAAAAGGCAATCACGATATTGTGGTGGTGGTGAAAGACTTGGTGAGTGGCCTGACAGATACACAGGACACTACATTTAAAGGTCCTAAGTGATGGAGAGTGCAGTGATCAAGAAACTGGAAGGCAAACATGTCCTTTTCATTTTGTTCAGCTTTTTCGGCTATATGCTGATCGCCAACGGTATCTTTCTCTATGTTGCGCTGGATACTTTTTCCGGTCTGTCTACGAAAGACGCCTATGTCAAAGGGCTGAATTACAACGCGCAGATCGAAGAGTATGAAACTCAAAAAGCACGCGGTTGGCAGGTGATGCTGAACGATAGCCTGACAGGCGCGAATAAAGCATCCCTGACGCTAGACGCAAAGGATCAGTCCGGACAGCCGGTCACATTTGATGCGGTGCGCTTGGTTGTTAAGCGTCCAGCTCAAAGCGGAATGGACTTTGAGACAACAATGACCCTGCAAAATGGTCAATATGCTGCTGATGTTGAATTTCCGGTACCAGGGAATTGGGACGTGGAAGTCTATGCCTCTGGTGGTGGTTATGTTGTGCCTTATCGTGTGGAGAAAAGGCTATGGGTGAAGTAATCAACCCAACCCGTAATTCTTCTTTTGGCGGTATGCAACATGATATCGCTGGGAATTGCTGCTCTGGCGGGGCCTTTGCCTTATCTCAAGCCAATAGCCCCGCAGCAGATTTCCAGAATTTTATTACGGCTGATCCGGCTGCATTTGTTGAAACGGATGAAGATGGGCATGCGGTTCTTCACCTGCTGGTGGAGAATATGCATTGTGCAACCTGTATCCAGACTATTGAAAATACTCTAAAATCTCAGGAAGCCGTGATTAGTGCACGGGTGAATTTCTCCACTCGTCGTCTGGTTGTTCGTTGGGATCAGGAAAAAGCAGATGCCGCCGATTTGGTGAAGCCTGTTATTGAGTATGGCTATCCATTAACCCCTTATAACTCCGCCATGATGCAATCAGCATCGGAGGAAGAGAATAAACGTCTTCTGAAGGCGTTGGGTGTCGCTGGTTTTGCGTCGGCAAATGTGATGTTGTTATCTGTCTCAGTTTGGGCGGGGTTGTTCTCCGATGACATGGGCTCTGCTACCCGTGATTTCATGCATTGGCTCTCTGCTTTGATTGCCATGCCTGCGGTTGCCTATTCAGGTCAGGTCTTTTTTCGCTCAGCTATTGGGGCGCTGAAAAACGGCCGCACCAATATGGATGTCCCCATTTCGCTTGGAGTTATTCTGGCAGTCGGTGTTAGTCTTTCTGAAACGATCCAAAGCGGCGAACACGCCTATTTTGATGCAGCGGTTTCTTTGCTGTTCTTTTTGCTTATTGGTCGTTATCTCGACGCGCAGGCGCGGAGCAAGGCCCGCTCCGCCGCGGAGCGCCTGTTGATGATGAAAGCGGTTGCCGCCACAGTGATCGAAGAGGATGGAACCCATCGTTCGGTCCCTGTTGATAACGTGACCCCCGGGACGATGGTTCATATCTCTGTGGGGGATCGCTTCCCCGTAGATGGTGATATTGTTGAAGGCCGCACCAGCATCGACAATAGTCTGGTCACCGGTGAAAGTCTGCCCGCTGAGGCAGGCAAGGGAGAAGCGGTTTATGCGGGCACATTGAACTTGTCCGCGCCGCTGAAAGTTCGGGCGACCAAGACTGGTGACAATACCTTGCTCGGTGACATTGTGCGCCTCATGGAAAATGCGGAGCAGGGACGGGCAAAATATGTTCGGATCGCCGATCGGATTGCCGAATATTATGCACCGGTTGTTCATTTTCTGGCGGCGGTGACGTTTGCCGGCTGGTGGTTGTCAGGCAGTGATTGGCAGATCGCTCTGTTGCGGGGTGTTGCAGTTTTGATCGTTACATGTCCTTGTGCGCTCGGCCTTGCCGTGCCGGTTGTTCAAGTTGTTGCAAGTGGACGCCTGTTGCAGCGCGGCGTGCTTGTGAAAGCTGCAGACGGGCTGGAGCGGTTGGCGAGAGCAAATACTGTTGTGTTTGATAAAACAGGCACCTTGACTGAGGGGCGTTTGGATCTGATTAATACCGCTGCTATTTCTCCGGCTTCCCTGGAGCTTGCCGCAAAAATGGCGAAATCCAGCCGTCATCCTTTGGCGCAGGCTGTTGTCCGGGCAGCGGGTAACACGGCCGGTGATGCTGGCAATGTACAAGAGCATCCTGGGCTCGGTCTCAGCTTGGAGACTGAGGCTGGCGATATCCGCTTGGGCAGTCGTAGTTGGGTTGGCGTTGACGATGCTGTAGATGCCGCAACGGATTGTCCAGAGATGTGGCTGAAAGAGCCGGGGAAAGCGCCCGTCCAGTTTCAGTTTGAAGACACGTTGCGCCCAGATGTAACGGACACCATTGCGGCGCTCGCTAAGCAAGGTTTCCGTGTGGAGCTTCTTTCTGGCGATCGGGAGGAGGTTGCGGCAAAAGTTGCGAAAGAGGCGGGTATTACCCACTGGACTTCTGAGGTGCGGCCAGAGCAGAAAGTGGCACATTTGGAAGCGCTTAAAGCATCAGGCCGAAATGTTTTAATGGTTGGCGATGGTCTTAATGATGCGCCCGCATTGATGGCCGCAGATGTTTCGATTTCACCGGCTTCAGCCGCCGATGTTAGCCAAACAGCAGCAGACTTTGTCTTTCAGGGACGTAGCCTAACGGCGATTTTGGAAACTGTGAAAGTTGCCCGTTTCTCTGATCGGTTGGTGAAGCAGAATTTTGGATTGGCGTTTGGATATAACGTGGTGACTGTTCCGCTTGCGATGCTTGGCTTCGTAACACCGCTTATTGCGGCGGTGGTCATGTCTGCATCGTCACTGGTTGTGGTGGCGAACTCATTGCGTCTGAAACGCGGCGCATAAGGAGAGAGTAGATGAGTGTTCTTGTATATCTGATCCCGATCGCTTTGTTCCTTGGCGGGCTTGGTCTTGTGGCCTTTTTATGGAGCCTGAGAAGCGGGCAGTATGAAGATTTGGATGGGGCGGCGCAGCGGATCTTATTCGATGATGATACGGGAACCCCGCCGAAGAAATAGCATGAAAAAGCCGCCTCAGATGGGCGGCTTTTTTTGTTAGGTAGGGTTTTTGATCAAATCCACTTCTTCTGGAAATTTGGGCCCTTTAATGGTTTCATTTCCAGGCTCTGGTGTCATTGGAATATTCAGTGATCCAATTAAAGAGCAAATTGCCATGGCAGCCCCAGCAAGGAACACGCTTGCAGGTGAGGTAAGCCAGAGAATACCAAAAATGACCGGGATCACCACTGCCGCGATATGGTTGATAGTGAAGCTGACACTGGCCGTTGCTGCCATATCGCGCGGGTCAGCGATTTTCTGGAAATAGCTTTTGATCCCGATGGCAAAGGCAAAAAATAGATGGTCAATGACGTATAGCGCAGCGGCCATATTGGCGTTTTCAACAAATGCGTATCCAGTAAAGACGAGGGTGAGGCCGACATATTCAAATACAAGTGCTTTTCGTTCCCCCCAATGGGAGATAAGGCGCCCAATGCGGGGTGCCAGAAAGATATTAACTCCGTGATTGAGCAGATAAAGCGCCGTAATTGTGGAAACATCATACCCAAACTTTTCCACCATCATAAAGCCTGCGAAAACCATGAAAATCTGTCGGCGGGCACCGGAGAGGAATGTCAGGAAATAGTAGAGCCAATAGCGACGGCGCAGGAGTAATTTCTTTGTCTGCGGCACCTCCACCTTAAACATGGGATACGTGCTCCAGCAAACGAGGGCTGCGAAAATCGAAATGGCGCCACCTGCTGCATACATTGTTGCATATTCAAGCCCCGCAAATTTGGTGGCGAGGAAGATCAACGCATAGACGGTTAAGGACGCGAACGCCTGTGCCGAGATTTGGCGGCCCATCACAAGTGGGGTGCGTTCCTTAGATACCAACTGGAGGGTCAGAGATTGGCGAAGCGTTTCATGGTAGTGAAAGCCAACAGACATCAAAATTGTGGTGAGGTAAAAGCCGATCTCAGACGGAAAAAAACCGGTGATAGCCACGCCGATCCCAAAAACCAACAAAGACAGCATTAGTAGTCGCTGCTCCGCGATAATCAAAAGGGCGAAAATTACTGTAAAGGCGAGAAAACCGGGGACTTCACGAAGGGATTGAAGAATACCAATTTCTTTACCAGTGAAATCAACGACATCCACGGCGAAGTTATTGAGTAGGGCCATCCAGACCGCAAAGCCTGCGCCCCAACCAGCAGCAGTGATCATTAGTAGGACTTCAGGGTTTCTATTCCAGATGGGTTTTGTAGTCATGGGGATAACTCATTTAGGATGAATTTTTGCTACTATACGACCGGAATTGCTTTTGTATCAAACAATTTAAAGTGAGCGGGTGACACGCTCCACAAAAGTAGCGCTGTTGGTATTTTTATTTCACAAGCAATTGTGTAATGGGAGGGCCGGCTGCTATACTTTGGGTTAGCTATTTGGGAAGAGTTTAATCATGGCGATATGGGGCAAAATTGTAGGCGGCGCAGCAGGGTTATTGCTGGGTGGTCCTTTGGGGGCATTGCTAGGTGGCGTGGCCGGGCATGTGGTTGATAAATATCGCGATTCCGATTTGGAAGAGGGCGAAACCCCAACCGGATTGAAACAAGTCGCTTTTACCATTGCTGTGGTCGCTTTAGGGGCAAAACTTGCCAAGGCTGATGGTGTTGTCACACGAGATGAGGTGGACACCTTTAAACGTGTTTTCCACATCCCGCCAGAAGAGGTCAAGAATTTTGGGCGTGTCTTTGATCAGGCCCGGCAAAATGCAGCTGGGTATGAGGCATATGCGCGCCAGATCTCTAAGATGTTCCAAAATAGCCCCCAAGTTCTGGAAGACCTTTTACATGGGCTGTTTGCTATTGCGATGGCGGATGGTGTGTTGCATCCGGACGAGGACGACTATCTTCGGAACATTGCGGAGATATTTGGGTTCAACGATTATGATTATGATCGTTTTAGAAGTTATCATTCCGGTGCAGAAGCCGTAGATCCGTATCGTATCCTTGGCGTATCCCCTGACATTTCAGACGGAGATCTGAAGAAAGCTTATCGTACCCTCATTCGGGAGAACCATCCGGATAAGGTCATGGCGGAAGGATTGCCGCAGGAATTTATTGATCTGGCCAATGAAAAATTGGCCAAGATTAATGCTGCCTATGATGAGGTTGCGAAAACGCGGGGTATCTGATGTCAGTCATTCCCATTCAGCAGCACCCATCGCCAAACTTCAACGATCGCCGGAATGGGGATCATGTTACGATACTGGTTCTGCATTATACCGGTATGCAAAGCGGAGAAGCTGCACTGGAGCGTTTATGTGATCCGGCGGCTGAGGTGAGCGCCCATTATCTTGTGGAAGAAGATGGACGTATTTTTCAATTGGTTGATGAATTAAAGCGGGCATGGCATGCCGGTGTTGGGTATTGGCGAGGGGAGAGAGACATCAATTCCCGGTCAATAGGTATTGAAATTGTAAATCCGGGTCATGAATTTGGCTATCGCGCTTTTCCTGAGGCGCAGATGAAAGCCGTTGAAGTATTGGCGGCTGAGATTGTTACCCGTCATTCAATTGCCCCCATTAATGTCATTGGACATTCCGATCTGGCGCCGCTTCGAAAGGAAGATCCGGGGGAGTTGTTTGATTGGGCGAGGTTGGCAAGGCAAGGTGTAGGGATTTGGGGCCCAGCAGATAAAAAAGCAGATCCAACTATGGCGGAGTTTCTGGCAGATCTAGAGGCGATTGGCTATGACATGGAAGATGAGCCGTCTGTAATCGTTGCATTCCAGCGGCATTGGGCGCCGAGGCAGCTGCATATGGGCGGAAATCTAGCGACACGACAGGCCGCGCGGGGGCTTGTAAATTCGTTGCTGACTTGACCTGACCTGTTGGGCGCAGTAAACCACAATTTGTCAGATGGTTGGATGACCGCTGCCTGCATGTCAGGGAGAGGAAAGTCCGGGCTCCACGGAAATACGGTGCCGGTTAATGGCCGGCGGGGGCGACCCTAGGGAAAGTGCCACAGAAAGCAAACCGCCTGAAAATTTCAGGTAAGGGTGAAAGGGTGCGGTAAGAGCGCACCGCGCGCCTGGTAACAGGGGCGGCATGGTAAACCCCACCGGGAGCAAAACCTAATAGGGACGGTCGGTGCAGGCGCGAGCTGTGCACGAGCAGGTTTTCCGGGCTACCGTCCGGGTTGGTTGCTTGAGAGGTCTGGCAACAGGCTTCCTAGATGAATGGTCATCCATCGAGAAATCGAGGACAGAACCCGGCTTACAGACCATCTGACATATTATACTTTGAAGAACTGTGTCTTAACTAGATTGTCATGCTTATCGGCTAAGAGAAGACCGCAATTGGGGAGTGGCCCGTATTCGGGCAGGTTAGGGAGTTACCGTGGTCAACCGCGTTCAACATGCTTTTGCTATGAAATTTGCAGCGACCTTGTTGCTGACATTCTTGTGCATTCTGCCGGATGCTGCTTACGCGGCAAGCGGCGCATTGCCACCATTGGTACAGGATATTGGTGTCAGCCTGTTTGTAGCAAGTATCATTGGGGTGGTTGCCGTTCGAATTGGAATGCCGAGTATTGCGGCTTTTCTGATTGCCGGGATATTGGTCGGTCCGATTGGGTTTGGTCTGATTACCGAACCTAAGAATATTGATACCATCGCAGAACTTGGATTTATCCTTTTGCTCTTCATGATCGGGCTGGAAATTGACGTTCGAAAAATCATGAGCAGTGGCCGTATCATCATTATTTCCGGCATTTTCCAGTACCCCCTGACGGTAGCACTCGGCATTATCGTGGTGAAACTGATCACTGTTTTGGGCTTTGGAAGCTTATTCGCCGGGCAATATGATGCGCTTTACTTTGGCTTGTTCCTAGCTGGATCATCAACGCTATTGGTGATCAAAGTATTCCAGGAGCGTTTTGAGCTTGGTACTGAAAGCGGACGCTTGGCGCTGGGGCTGTTGGTGTTTCAGGACATCTGGGCGATTATCGTTCTTGTTCTTCAGCCCACCTTCCATTCACCCGAGCTCTCCTCTGCACTGATTTCCTTCCTTGGAATGTTCCTGCTGGTCGCTATTTCTCTGATCTTGGCGCGGACATTCGTTGTCCGTGCGTTCCGCTGGCTCGCAAAAGAGCCACAGATGATTTTTGTCGGCGCAATCGGTTGGTGTTTCACCATCGTGTTTATTGGCAGCAGTCTGGATTATGCTGCTCGCTACGTCTTTGATATGTCGACATCTTTGGCAGTTGGGTCAGGGATGAGCGCGTTGATCGCCGGTATGACAATAGCAACGCTGCCTTACAGCCGCGATATTGTCGCAAAGGTTGGGGTTGTTCGTGACTTTTTCATCGTACTTTTCTTTGTCGGGCTTGGGATGGGCATCCCGCAGATTGAGAATTATGATGTTGTCATTATCTCTGTTTTGCTGATTGTGGTTGGACTTTTGGCTCGTCAGTTGATTTTCTTTCCGCTCTTCTATTTCTCTGGCGGTGATCGCCGCCACGCGATGACCTCTGCGATCCGTTTGTCTCAGCTTTCCGAATTTGGGTTGGTAATCGCTTTCCTTGGGGTGCAGCAGGGTCATCTGTCACGAGAGTTTAGTAGCGCGATTATCTTTGCATTTATTTCGACGGCTCTTCTGACACCATCTTTGTTTAAGAATGCCTATCGCCTCTACGGTGCAATGACGCCTTTACTGGACAAGTTAGGCTTTAAAGAACCGCCGCCTGAAATCGAAGATGATGAAGTGGAGACCGATATTGTAATCCTTGGCTTCCATCGGGTTGCGTCATCGCTTCTCCACGAGATTTCTGTCCACCGACCAGAACTTCTCAAGCGGATTATGGTCATCGACTTCAATGTAAAGCTTCATCCCGCCATTCGGAAGATGGGCGTGTCCGTAAAATATGGGGATTTAGCTTCAGAAGAAACATTGCTGCATGCTGGTCTTGATCGGGCTAGCGTTATTGTTGCCACAATCCCTGACGAAATCTTGCGGGGAATTAATAACAAGACACTTGTACATAGTCTCCGTTCCATGAATGAAAACGCTGTGATTATTGTCAATGCTGAGAAAACAAAAGTCGCAGATGACCTTTATGAGGCAGGGGCGGATTATGTTTACCTTTCAAGGGTTCATACGGCGCGCGCATTGGATAAACTTATTGAGCAAACCTTGGATGGCAGCCTGTCTACTTATCGTGATGAGCAGGAGAAGCAGCACGGCAAGACTCATGAGAGATGGGAAGTGTTGGACTGAGGCCAGATCCTTAGTTCAGGTTCATGTTCGTCAGGATTTTGGGTTTGATGGCGATCTGAAAGAAGGGAGCTTCTCTCTGGAGGAGGAGCGCGCTGTAATCAATGGAGAGGCGCGCTTGTTCATATGGGAAGTCGCTCACGATCGCGAGCAGGTCTCCCTTTTTAAGGCTGCGGAGTAGGCGCGGATCGAAGTAATAGGCAAGGATTTGTGTCTTTTCAGGTAAGAACCCCTGCTTTTTCAGTTGTAGTGCAGCTAAGGCGGTTGGGGCCGTCCCCGCGATATAAGGTGTGCAGTTTCCAGTTTCTACATGATCTAGGATGAGGCGTGATTGGCCCCGGATAAAGGGGAGGCCGAACAGAGTTTTGAAAGTTTTGAGTGGGTAATCTCGCAGTACTTCTTGAAACCCTAAATTTCCCTGCACCGACCATTCTGGTGTTTTTGGACCGGGAAACCAGTATAAGCAGACTTCATCTTCTGGTGCCTTTTCAAGCTCTTGTTTCAGAAAAGTCGCAGCTACGCGTCCCATTATTGAAAAGTCGAGTGAGATTTTTGCATCAATAGGTTCCGCATTGAAACCGTTTAGAAAATCAACAACGATTATTTTTTGCTGTTTAGCTTTGTCAATCAAGTCGTAGAGTTTGGTCTCGTCTATGGCTGCGATCAGAATTAAATCTATGTTTTCCTGAATACAACGATGTTCAAAAATGTCTCGTTGTTGCTCTGCGCCGCCTTCTCCATACCCCGAGGCAGAGTAAATTTGAACATTCATATGTAGCTCAACTGCACGGCTTGTTAAGCCCTCCTTGACAGAAAGCCAGTATTGATCCTGTGTGTTTGGTAGGATGACGCACAGGCTCCAATGTTGCTGAACTTTCTCTAAAAAGGAAAATCGGGTTTCCACGAAGCTTGCAGAGTATTTAGTGTCTTTTGTCGTGACGATAACCGGACGCATATCGGCCCGCGCCGTTAGCATCCCGAGATGTAAGCTAATACATATGACCAGGATTAGCTTTATGAGGTATGAAGCCACTTTTTCCAATTGTAGATATACCCTTGTGCGATAAGGGAAATATACAGCTAAAGAAAAACATAATAAACGAAAAACAAAGCTGATTTCGCATAAAAAAACGGAGGCACAAGGCCCCCGTTTCATTGTAATAGTTCTAGCTCTCTTAGAGAAGAGAGCGTAGCATCCAGGCTGTTTTCTCGTGAATACGCATGCGATCGGAAACTAGAGCCGCAGTAGACTCGTCGTCCGCATCTTGAGCCAGTTTTAGGGCATCGCGGCATGTGCGTACCACTGTTTCATGAGCAGAGGTTAAGATGCGAACCATTTCTTCCGCTTCTGGGACGTCTTCCACTTCTTTAATGCTGCTTAGTTTTGCAAACGCTTGATAGGTACCCGGGGCGACAACGCCGAGGGTGCGAATGCGTTCCGCAATTTCATCTACTGCGGTTGCAAGCTCCGTATATTGTTCTTCGAACATCAGATGTAGTTCACGGAATTTGGGACCAGTAACATTCCAGTGGAAGTTATGCGTTTGCAGATAAAGGGTATAACTGTCAGCCAGAAGGTGCTTCAGGCCGTCCGCAATTTTTTCCATATCACCCTGATCAATTCCAATATTGATATCACTCATTCCTGAAGCCTTTCCTTTTTTAGAACTATTCAAATGTAGTCGTTATTTGCTTAGTTTAAAGCATTTTGATGAAAATAATTATTCACAAATTTTCCGCCTTGATCGTCATCATTGTTGCCTCAAAAAAATAGCGATGGAACGAATGGGAACGTAATAAGAACAAAATAAAAACATGTATAGATAAGTAAAAGTTCAAGTGGCGGAAAAGGGCGAAAAATCATGGTTAATAAAAAGTAAATAAAACGAGAATTTTTTCCATTAGAACAAGGCGAAAACCCAAGGAAAACGGGCCTTTCTCCATTGACTCCCATAAAAATCCATGATACCCCATAATATCCCATAAGTGCTCCAGAAATAACCTGGCAGGGCTTGGGGGTGGCGACCAATCATTCAAAATGGCGAGGGGACTCGGGCTATGGCCCTGTTTTTGTCCACGATACAAAACAAGATTGATAAGAAGGGGCGGGTCTCGGTACCGGCGCGCTTTCGCTCGATCTTGTCTGAGCGTGGGTATAGCTCCATCGTCCTTTTTCCCAGTTTTGAGGGTGAGGCGATCAACGCTTGCGACATGGGCGTGATGGAGGGGCTGTTGGAAAAAATTGGCGGTTTCGATCCTTTCTCTGAAGATCGCGAGTCTGATGCTGATGCTCTGATGGCCGCGGCCGTTGAGCTGCCAATTGATGGGGATGGACGTATCACCATACCACCAACTCTTACCGAGGAAATTGGAATTGAAGATCAGTGCGTTTTTGTGGGGCGCGGTGATAGCTTTCAGATTTGGGCGCCGGAGCCGTTTGATACACGGATGAAAGCAGTGAAAGAACGGGCGCGCCTGAAGCGTGCGGCAGGGCAAAAACGGGAGGCGTCAGATGACTGATGCCCCGCATATTTCTGTTTTACTAAACGAGGTTCTTGAGGTTCTCTCCCCAAAGGCTGGCGGTGTGTATCTTGACGGCACCTTCGGCGCGGGCGGGTATAGTCGCGCGATTTTGCAGGCTGCTGACTGCCAGCTCTATGCAATAGATCGTGATCCGCGTGCGGTGTCCGTTGGGGAGTCTATGGAGGCAGAGTTTCCTGGTCGTTTTAAATTGCTGCAGGGTTGTTTCGGGGATATGGAAGCGCTGCTTGCGGCGGTTGGTGTCGAGCAACTTGATGGGATTGCTCTGGATATCGGCGTTTCTTCTATGCAAATCGACGAAGCTGAGCGTGGTTTTTCCTTTATGCAGGATGGTCCGCTCGATATGCGCATGTCTTCTGATGGGATGACTGCGGCTGATGTTGTAAACGAGCAGGACGAGGCGGAGTTGGCGCGAATTCTCTTTCATTATGGAGAAGAGAGAAAATCTCGGCAGATCGCGAAGGCTATCGTTGCTCGTCGCGCGGAAAAACCGTTTGCGCGAACTGGTGAGCTGGCTGATTTGATCTCGAGTGTGGTTAAGGTGACCGGTAAGGGTATTCATCCTGCAACGCGGTCTTTTCAAGCGCTGCGTATTTTCGTTAATGATGAGCTTGGGGAGTTGAGTGCGGCCCTTTCAGCGTCTGAGCGTTTGCTGGCTCCTGAAGGTCGGTTGGCTGTTGTCTCTTTCCATAGTCTTGAAGATCGTATGGTGAAGCGCTTTTTGGGCGCCCGATCAGAGGCGCGCGGCAATCCATCGCGTCATCTGCCGGATCAAGATGATCGTGGTGAGGTCACGTTTAATTTGATCAAGCGCGGCGCGATAAAAGCAACCAAAGACGAGATTGCGATGAACGCACGCTCCCGTTCAGCAAGGCTGCGTGGGGCGATCCGAACATCTGTGCCGGCGGGTGAGGTGGCGTCATGAGGTGGCAGCTGACAACATGCTTTATCGCTATGGCTGTTGGGTTCTCCTATGGCCTGTACCAGCTGTCCTATGAAGTGCAGGCGTTGGAAGGTGAGCTTGCGGGTATCAATCGTGAGATTGAGGATAACAAGCAGTCCATTGAAATCTTAAAAGCTGAATGGGCTTACCAAAACCGGCCAGACACCATTCAGGAATTAACGGCAAAGTATCTACCCCTTCTTTTAGTAGCTCCATATCAGGTGGCGACGTTCAAGGATCTGCCAGACCGGAAAATGGCGCCAGAAGTTTTGGAGGCGCTTGATAATCCTGTTCCCCGGCGGAAGCCGCGCTTCGAGTGGGTGTATGAAAACGAGGAGGAAGGGACGCCATCCTACACCTTGGCATCCTATGGCGGTAACTCCGTTCTTCAAGGGCAGGTCAAATGATGGGGCAGTCACCAGGGCAAAAAAATCTGGTGGAACAGCCTGCAGCCGCACGAGTTGGGATTAAATCCTCCAAGAAACAAGCTTTTATTAAGTTGGAGGGGAGTGCCAAAGAAACGCTGGAGCAGGGCCGTAACAGGCTTGTTGTGGCAGGTGTTCTATTTGCCTTCTGTTTTGTAGTGCTGGCTGGCCGTCTTGTCGGGTTGGCAATTAGCGGTGCGGGAAGTGAAGTGGATGTGGAGGCGGTCGCCCCACAAAAGCCGGCGGCTGTTGCAGTCTTGGATAAACGGGCGCCGATTTATGATCGTGGTGGTAATCTGCTGGCTGTTACGCTGGAGGCTGTCTCTCTTTTTGCGGATCCGAGAAAAATTCTGGATGCGGAAGATGCTGCTGAAAAACTCTCGCGTGTTTTCCCTGACCTGGAGCCAGAAGGCCTCAAGGCCAAGCTTTCACTGCGTCGAAATTTTGTTTGGGTGAAGCGTCATATGACGCCGCAGCAACAAAAGCATGTAAATGATTTGGGTATTCCCGGGCTGTTCTTCCGTTCTGAGGAGCGGCGCGTTTATCCAATGGGGAACTTGGCGGCGCATGTGGTTGGTTATACCGATATTGATGGTAACGGTATTGCGGGCATCGAAAAATACTTCAATAGCCGTTTGTCGGGTAAAAACCCAAAGGATGCAGGGCCTGTTCATCTGTCTGTAGATGTGCGGGTCCAGTATGCGCTGCGTGATGAGCTAAGCCGGTTTATGTCAATTTTCCGAGGCATTGGCGCGTCAGGCATGGTGCTTGATGTGAAAACCGGTGAGGTGCTTGGGATGGTATCCCTACCGGATTTCGACCCCAACCGCCCTGGCGATTTCCCGCGGGATAACAAGTTTAATAAGGTGGCCCTGGGTGTTTATGAAATGGGCTCCACCTTTAAGGCCTTTACGACGGCTATGGCGTTGGATTTAAAAACGGTATCCTTGCGGGATGGGTATGATGCAACCAAGCCGATCCGTATTGCAGGTTTCCGCATTCGAGATGATCACGGCAAAAAGCGCTGGCTGTCTGTTCCTGAAATCTTCATGTATTCCTCTAACATCGGGACCGCAAAAATGGCGGAAGATGTTGGGCCAAAACGTCAGAAAGCCTTCTTGCAGAAAATTGGCCTTTTGGACCGCCCGGTTATTGAGTTGCCGGAAATTGGTGCCCCAATTCTGCCGCCTCGTTGGAATACCCTTGAGACTATGACGATTTCATATGGGCATGGGCTTTCCGTAAGCCCGCTTCAACTGAGTAGTGCTATGAGTGCGATGGTGAATGGCGGCATTTTCCGTAATCCTACATTAATTGCGCAGGAGGGGACGGCGGAAGTGGAAGGGCGCCGTGTTATCCGCGCAAAAACATCTGATGCCGTTCGCAAGTTGATGCGTTTGGTGGTGGAAAAAGGAACTGGCAGTAAGGCAGAAGCCAAAGGGTATTTGGTTGGCGGTAAAACCGGAACAGCGGAAAAAGCGGTTAACGGCCGTTACAAGCGCGACGCGCTCGTGACGTCGTTTGCGAGTGCATTTCCGATGAATGATCCGCGATATGTCGTGCTTGCCATGCTGGATGAGCCAAAAGGCAATGAAAGCACTTATGGGTTCCGCTCAGCTGGGTGGACAACGGCACCGATTGTAAGCCGTCTCGTCTCTCGCATCGCTCCAATCCTGGGCGTGATGCCCGTGGATGAAGAGGACCCACGCATTCAAAAAGCCATGCATATGCCAACTTATTCAAGGGAGAAGAATAATGAAACTTTCTGATCTTTTCCCGGGCGAAGAACAGGTCGCCGACATCGATGTGGTCGGGATTACGGCTGATAGCCGAAAAATTAAGCAAGGTTTCGTGTTTGCGGCCCTGAAGGGGAGCGCGGTTGATGGGCGTGACTTCATTGAGCAAGCTATTTCCGCAGGGGCTGTCGCAATACTGACGCATGATGATCATGTTAGCGATGTCAGTGTTCCTTGTATTAAATCCGCTGATCCACGATTGGCGCTGGCCACCGCGTTAAAAGGGGTTGCCGGCGGCATGCCTTCTGTTATGGCAGCAGTGACGGGAACGAATGGTAAGACATCGGTTGCCCACTTCCTTCGCCAGATTTGGGAAAAATGCGGGTGGAAATCCGGCAGTATGGGAACTCTCGGGGTCATAACTTCTGATGGCTGTCGTCCGCTTGCGCATACGACACCTGATCCTGAAATCCTCTATCCAGAGCTTGCGGCCCTTGCGCGGGATGGTGTTGATCACGTGGTGATTGAAGCGTCTAGCCATGGCCTTGATCAACGGCGGTTGGATGTTGTTGGTGTGAAGGTGGGTGGTTTTACCAATCTGACACGGGACCATCTGGATTATCACAAAGATTTTGAAGCCTATCTGGAAGCAAAGCTTGGTCTTATCGATCGTGTGATTGTGGATGATGGTAGTCTTGTGGTGAACGCTGACAGCGATGCGGCCGCTGCTTTTATAGATCGTGCAAAAGGGCGCGGCTTGCAAATCTTGGATTACGGTTGGCGGGCTGACACGTTTAAAATTCTGAAGTCTGAACCGCATAGCGGGGGACAGATCCTCAAATTTGCGCATCGCGGCGCAGAATTTGAAGTGGATTTGCCTTTGGTGGGCTCTTTCCAGGGCTCAAACATTCTTTGCGCGCTTGGGATGGCGGTGGCTTCTGGGGTCAAGCTGGATGACGTGGTGGAAATTCTCCCAAGTCTTCAAAATGTACCGGGCCGGATGGAGTGGGCAGGTAAAACCCACGCTGGTGCTGATGTCTTTGTGGATTTCGCCCATACCCCAGATGCGCTGGAGACTGTTTTAAACGCATCGCGCCCACATACGGCGGGGCGTCTGATTACGGTCTTCGGGTGCGGCGGTGATCGTGATACCGGTAAACGCCCAGAGATGGGAAAAATTGCTGTGGATTTTGCGGATGTTGCCATCGTCACCGATGATAACCCAAGAAGTGAAGATCCTGCGTCTATTCGCGCTACAGTCCTTGCGGCGTGCCCCACGGGGATTGATGGGGGTGATCGCCGGAATGCGATTGAGACTGCCATCAATATGGGGGCGCATGGCGATTTAATCTTGATTGCTGGCAAGGGACATGAAAGTGGTCAGACAATTGGTGGTCAGACATTGCCATTTAATGACCGGGACGTGGTTCTGGAAATTCTGAAAGGGGAAGTGGCGTGACAAATCCTCTTTGGACTGCAGATGCGATCATTAACGCGACAGGTGGGAGCTGTGATCAGCGACATTGGATGGCAAATGGTGTTGCGATTGATAGTCGCGCTGTCAAAGCTGGTGACCTTTTTATTGCGATCGTCGGGCCGAATAACGATGGGCATGATTATGTTGCGCAAGCATTGAAATCCGGCGCTGCCGCGGCAATTGTCTCACGCCCCATCTCGGATGCGGATGGGCCACTTGTTGTGGTGCATGATACCCAAACCGCAATGGAAGATCTGGGGCGTGCTGCACGGGCCAGAACCAACGCCAAAATTATTGCAGTTACTGGAAGTGTCGGGAAGACAGGAACAAAGGAAGCATTAGCTCATATCCTGTCTGATCAGGGAAAAACCCATTTTGCCGTTGGTAGCTTTAATAATCATTGGGGTGTGCCTCTCTCTCTCGCTCGAATGCCAGCAGACACCGAATATGGAATTTTTGAACTCGCTATGAACCATGCGGGCGAGCTGACGCCGCTCTCTAAAATGGTTGCGCCTCATGTGGCGATTATCACCACAATTGCCGCTGCGCATATGGAATTTTTCGACAGCCTTGATGATATAGCGCGCGCCAAAGCGGAGATTTTTCACGGACTACTGCCGGGTGGAACAGCGCTGATTAATGGTGATATTCCCGAGACGGAGTTGCTGAAAAGTGAAGCGGTCCGGCTAGGGGTTCAAAATCTTCGATTATTTGGCGCTGCAGATAATACCGAAATTCACCTTGAGGATGTCACGATAAAGTCCCAGTTCAGCGATGTTTCCGCCACATTGGAAGGAGATAAACTGGACTTCCATCTGCCGGTGCCGGGCCGACATTGGGTGCAGAATATGCTAGCGGCGCTCGGTGCTGTGCATCATGTGGGCGCTGATGTGGCGCAAGCCGTGTTTAGCCTACAGTCGATCAAGGCGCCGTCAGGGCGTGGCGTGCAGTTAAAGCTGAAGGCAAAAGATGGCGGTGATTATCGCCTGATTGATGAAAGTTATAATGCGAGCCCCATCGCAATGCAGGCTGCGTTCAAGGTGCTGGGTAAGGTGGACGTGCATGAGCAGGGGCGGCGGATTGCCGTTCTTGGGGATATGCGTGAGTTGGGGGAAAAATCCGATGAGATCCACCGGTCATTAGCAAATGATCTGTTGGAAAATCACGTGGATATGTTATACGCCTCTGGGCCTCATATGAAGCACCTCTTTGAGGCTCTGCCCCACAATTTGCAAGCAGGTTATGCCGTCAGCTCTGATGGGCTGGTGGATATGGTTTTGGCCGCTGTGACGCGGGGGGATGTTGTATTGATTAAAGGATCTCTTGGCAGCAAGATGAAAGTAATTCTGGATGCGTTGGTGGCACAATCTGATGCCGTGAAAGCCGCAGCCGGGGCGGAGGAATAACACGATATGCTTTATAACCTTCTGTTCCCATTGGCTGATGAATTTGCCCTGTTTAACCTGTTTCGGTATCTGACTTTCCGAACCGGTGGGGCTATTATGACGGCCTTGCTTATTAGCTTTATTTTCGGTCCGGCTGTTATTAACTGGTTGAAAAGTAAGCAACATCGTGGTCAGCCTATTCGCGACGATGGACCGCAATCGCACATTATCGCTAAGCAGGGAACCCCAACCATGGGTGGTTTTCTGATCCTGATTGCTCTTGGTGTCGCGACAATATTGTGGGCGGACTTGACCAATGAGTATGTGTGGTCAGTGTTGCTTGTCACTCTTGGATTTGGTGGTGTTGGATTTATTGATGATTACCTGAAGGTAAGCCGTCACAACACACGCGGTATCCCCGGCAAACTGAAACTACTGCTTCAGGTGGGCATTTCGCTGGCAGCTTCGATGTGGATTGTCAGTGCCACAAACCCGGAACTGGCGACAAGCCTGACAGTACCGTTTTTGAAGAATGTCCTGCTTGATCTTGGTATGTTTTACATTCCTTTTGCCATGTTTGTGATGGTTGGGGCTTCTAACGCTGTGAACCTGACAGATGGTTTGGATGGTCTCGCGATTGTTCCGGTTATGATTGCAGGAGCTTCCTTTGGTCTTATTGCCTATTTGGTCGGTAACACGGTTTTCTCTGATTACCTGCAAATTCAATCTGTTCCCGGATCTGGTGAGTTGATGGTGTTTTGCGGCGCTCTGATTGGTGCGAGCCTTGGTTTCCTTTGGTTTAATG
>JAEPMY010000038.1 GCA_017643685.1 Sneathiella sp. | reverse complement strand
TGGTCGGTTTGCCGGAAATTGACGGGGACGCCATCTACAACTCCTGTCTGTTGATCGACGCGACGGGCGACATCGCCGCCTGCTAGAATATACCGATAAAGGTTGAGGTAGCTGTTAACCTTCGCAAGCTGAAATTTTTTAGGTTTTTCTTTTAATTCACTGATCAGCTCGTCCCACTTTTTAAAAGCACAAGCATTGAGCTGTCCATTACCACATTCTCCGGGGCGGTCCTTATATCTGTCCAGTACGCGCCGCCATTTGGGAAAAGGTTTTAAGTCATTATGGGCGTAGGCTTTAAATCCAAATACGCCGCGTGCTTTTGCTTCGGCAGGTTCAGCGAAACCAGCAGATGCAAAGCCCAATAACAGGCAGGATGCGACAAGCAAACTTTTATGGTTCAAGGAACACTTCTTCATACGGAAAGGTTATCTTCTATCTCGCTGCCTCTTGGAATGACTTTCCTGCCAATATCAGATAAAAATGGTTAATAACCGTTAATTATTGGTTCATTTTCTCGTGAAATAGTTGTTAGAAATTAAATGTGGAGAACAGTATCCTGTTTATCAAGCTATTATTGTTACTCCCT
The DNA here is from genome assembly GCA_017643685.1 of Sneathiella sp. GTDB lineage: Bacteria > Pseudomonadota > Alphaproteobacteria > Sneathiellales > Sneathiellaceae > Sneathiella. Next base: position 27,633 of record JAEPMY010000038.1, on the reverse strand, counting down.
TTTGGACAGCCAGTCAGGAACTAAGAATGTCTGATATCAGTGAAGAGCTGGGAACGCGCAGCCGAACATATAAAACACTTTTTGTTGGCGCTGCAGCCCTTGTCTTGGTTGTAGTTGCAGGTGTGTGGGCTACCCTCAATTTCGTTGAAGATCAACGACAGCGGGATATTCAGAACTGGGAAGTACGTCTCGGTATCGTCGCGGATAGCAGGGCGGCTGATGTCGAAGCCTGGATCGCAAAACAAAAAGCTGCGGTCGCATCACTGGCGGAGAACCAATCTTTGCAGATTTACCTGACCCAGTTGGTAATTGAAACGGGTGATAATGAGACGCAAATAACCGATGTCCCTGAAGCTGGCTATCTTATCAATCTATTGAATAATCAGGCGGTCATCAGTGGCTTTTGGGAACCAGAAGAGCCTGAAATCCGCGCAAATGTTGCACGCCCCGGTCGTGCGGGTATTGGTCTGACGGATGCAACTGGACGGCTACTGGTTTCAAGTGGAAATATGCCGCCAATGAATCCGGCGATCCGCGCGGGTATGGCAGAGGCGGCCAACGGGGTTCCAGCCGTGATCGATCTGTTCGAGAACTTGTCTGGCGATATTGCCATGGGCTTTGTTCATCCTGTATATTCTGTCCACGGGGACGGGGAGACAGATCAAATTATCGGGTATATTGTCGGCCTTAGAACTATAAGCAAGTCATTATTCCCAACGCTGGCACAGCCTGGAGATATCCTTCGCACTGGTGAGACATACTTGGTGCGTAAAAAAGAAAAATTGGTTGAGTACCTGTCGCCCTTAGCAGATGGCACCGGAGCACTTCAGAGAAAACTGACGGCAGATAAAAGCTTGGCAGCGTCTTTCGTCATCGACAATCCCGGCAGCTTTACCATTAGCCGTAACTATATTGGGGATGAAGTGCTGGTAACTGGCCGCGCTATTCAAGGGGCCCCTTGGTATCTGGTTCGGTCTGTCACGGTTATTGAAGCCCTTGCTGAATCCCGTCAGCGTTTAAATACGATGCTTGGTGTGTTTTTGCTGTTGATTCTTGGGGTTACAGGAACGGTGATTGCGGTTTGGCGACATGGGACGTCATTGAGAGCCGCAGAGCTTGCTACAAAATATAAAGCCACAGCCGATACTTTAGCTGAGCAAAAAGAGTTTCTGAAAATTGTGACCGACCGGCAGCCGACGTCTATTTCCGTGATTGATCGAGACGGTAAATACGCGTTCGTTAATCAGGTGGCTGCCCAAGATGTAGAAATGAACCAGGACGAAATGATTGGCCGCTCTTTGTCTCATGTGTTTGAAAAAGAGATCAGTGATCAATTCCAGGAAGTTCTAGATAAAGGGCGACGCGAAAAAGAAATTCAGAGTGAGGTTGTCACTGTCTCCGACAAAAAGGGTAAGCGCGTCTTGTTGTCTGAATTTGTACCACTTGGCCAGGGGGACACCCTTGGAAATGACATGTTGGCGGTATTCCAAGATATCACCGAAGTGGTAGAAGAGCGGGAACAACGTGAAGGCGTGCTTCGCAGTCTCGTCCGTACGTTGGTGGCGTTTCTTGATCGCCGAGATCCTTATTCAGCGAACCAATCCGCGCGAGTTGCGGCTGTTGGTGTTGCCATTGCCGAAGAGTTGGATGTGGATGATAAAGTTCGCCGTACTGTTGATATCGCCGGTAATCTGATGAACCTGGGTAAAATTCTGGTTCCGCCTGAACTGCTGACCAAGACAGATAATCTGACAGCGACGGAGAAAGCCACTATTCGTGAAAGTATGGTAGCAAGTGCTGATTTGTTGGAAGGTGTTAAGTTTGATCTACCTGTTGCAGAAGCACTCCGTCAGATGCAGGAGCATTGGGATGGCTCTGGCCAGCCAAACGGATTAAAAGAAGAGGAGATCAGCCAGGCGGCACGTATTTTGACCGTTGCAAACGATTTTGTCGGCATGGTTAGTGCTCGTGCTTATCGCCCTGCCTTGTCGTTTAATGATGCTATGGCAATCTTAATGGAAAATGCGGACAAGAAATATGATCGCCGTCCGGTGAGCGCCTTGATCAACTTCGTTGAAAATCATGGGGGACGGGAGGCTTGGAAAAACTTCTCTAATCCACCGGAAGGGCTGCCGCAGGAGAATTAATGCTGAGAGTAGGGCAGCGTGCCTTAAATGACAGGCGCTGCCTTCAATGCTGCGGGGCCTGTCAAGATGAGCTTGACGAGTTCGCTTTGGCGGCTTGTATCTGTTTTCCGGAAAATTTGGCGAAGCTGCGAGCGAACGGTATGCATGCTCACATTCCACTCCTCTGCAAGGTCATCCAGTTTATGACCGTTTGTAAGGCCGAGGGCGAGACGTCCCTCAGCAGGGGTGAGCCCATATAGCCCGCAGATGGCGTCTATTGACAGCTCTACCGCTTCACTTGGGTCTGACACGAAAAGAACAGCCCCTTTTCCCGCAATCCCTGTCCCAATTGGGGCTACCATCACGGTCAGAGGCGTATCGGCTTCTTCCCGAGTGACAGACATGGCGAAGTCACTGTCTGCGCTCTCTCCATTTTCCGTGCCTAAAACAGACTGAAGCAGTTCCCCAAGTCGCTTGTTCTCGCTTGGGAGACTAGCGCGGCAGAGCCGGTTATTATCCAGCACAAGGCCGTCATTCCGATCCAGTATGTTTTTGGCTTTTTCATTCAAAAACAGAACCTGCGCGGAAGCGGTTACTAGGACAACGCCCATCGGAAGCCGATTTAGAACGGCTGTGGCCGATTCAAGCAAGGGGCTTGTGTCAGGTGCCGCTTGTTGGCCCTTCTGACGTTCGATGGCACTTGCCAGACTGCGGGCAAGGCTGGCGGCGGTAAGTTGTCCGCGCCCTAGGTAATCCTGCGCTCCATTTCGAATAGCGAGTTGACCAAGATCTTCTTCTCGATCAGTTAGAACGACAACTGGAGTTGATTGGAAAACAGAGCGAAGGGCGCCTAAAGTTTCAAAGTCTTCGGTATCGGCATTATCGATATCCAACAGAATAGCATCAGCGCCCGCATGACTGCGTTGGTTTAGGATCGCATTTGCATCCGGAACGGAATTCAGCTCCATCGCCGGTTTCTTGATATTTGAAACCAGCCAGGAAAGCTGCTGCGCATCCCCCTCTTTATTTCCGATAAACAGAATTTTCAAAGATGATAATTCGCTCATCTGGTTTGTTTTGCTCCGCAGTCTTCGAAAGATACCCCTTAACAGAGGTTCAATCTGTTTTGATGACGAAATTATATTTCGCTATATTAGAATGAAAGGCATTTCATGCCGGAATACATCAACCGGGTTTTGACACAAAATAAGGCAACAAAGTTAATAAAATCGTTTCTTTTTTTACCATTGTCACTAGAAAAGCAAGTGATGTGTCGAATAAGTCATAGAGCTGATCCGAAGGATAGAAATTGTCGAGACAATTCAAGTATATAGCATTTAATAAACCTTTTGGCGTTTTAAGTCAGTTTACGTCAGAAGGAGGTCACCCGGCACTGGATAGCTTTGATTTGCCAAAAGAGGTGTATGCAGCGGGGCGTTTGGACCGGGATAGTGAAGGGCTTTTGTTGCTGACCAATGATGGTCCTTTTATCAAAAAGCTTCTGGATCCAAAATTTGCTCATGAGAGAAGCTATTGGGTGCAGGTGGAAGGCACACCAAGCGATGATCAGATTAAACAATTAAGAGCCGGCCCTGCTTTCAAGGGATACAAGCCCAAAGCATGTATCGCCCAGATTATTACACCTCAGCCAGATGTTCCGCCGAGGGATCCACCAATCAGGGTGCGAAAATCTGTTTCCGATACCTGGTTGGAGCTTGTGCTGACTGAGGGCAAAAACCGTCAGGTGCGCCGTATGACAGCAGCTGTTGGGTGCCCTACATTACGACTTATTCGAAAGTCGATTGGGAATTTAAAGTTAGGAAATTTGCCTGAGGGGCAATGGAGAGAGGTTTCAAAAGGGGACATCCTACCAAGGTGATGGATGGAGTGGAGAGTGTAGAACGCCCCCCCTCGAAACAGGGACCGAAGTCCCGGTTAGTGCTTAAACAAGACCGGCGCGGTCATATGTTCGAGAATTTCTTGTGTCGCTCCGCCAAGGATCATTTCGCGGATGCGGCTGTGCCCATAGGCGCCCATAACCAGCATATCGCAGCCTAAATCCACGAGAGAATCAAGTAGGGCATTGCCAACGCCAACATCTTTGAAGTGAGTTACTTTTACTTGCGCATTGACACCATGACGAGCTAAGTGGGCTACAATAGCCTCATTTTCTTGAGTTAAGTCTCCGTCTGGATTGACGCATAGCAGTGTTACCGTATCAGCTTTAATCAGGAACGGCATAGCAGCTTGAATAGCGTTCGCAGCTTCGCGGGTGGCATTCCAACCGACCAGAATACGCTCGCCGAAATTGTGATATTTACCAGCATATGGAACCGTTAGAACAGGGGCTGGGCAGCTCACAACAAGCTCATCTGCCAGATACTGATACTGCGCCATCATATCGTCGTCAGGATCGACCTGACCGATAACCACAAGATCAGCTGCCATCGCATATTTATTGAGGATATCGAGCGCGTAACCTTCTTCTTTAAAAGTTGCTACCTCGACATTCACCGTTGCTGCTGCGTCTTTCAGTTTAGCCGCGGCTTTTTCAGCATTTTCAGCTTCTTGAGTGCGGGTGCGTTCAATGAACTCAGGCGGAATATAGCCCATAAATGAGGTCGGCGGTGTAGCAGGCGTAACCGTGTAAATACCGGTTACTTGGGCACCGTTTTCGGTGGCCAGCCCAAGCGCTACCTCAATCTTGTTGTCCAGTTTGTCATCGTTAGTCAGATGAAGAATTATGGTTTTTATAGACATATCATCGCCTCGCATTCGATCTAGGTCTGATTAAGTGAAGTGTACGGTACCCATAACAATCTTGAATTGATCTTACGCAATTAAACAACCCTTTTTTTCAGATTGTCAGGTGTGCGGTTAGCCCTTGAGAATTTATGAGAGATGTTTAGGTTAAGCCTCAGGCTGGGCTGAATAAGAATATGTAACGTTAAGGAGAGTTTTATGGATGCGTTGGATGCGTTGCTGACACGAAAATCGACAGCCTTGCTGCAAGAGCCAGCCCCAGAGGGGGAAAATCTTGAGAAAATCATGAAGGCGGCTCTGCGGGCGCCAGATCATGCCTGTCTTCGTCCTTGGAAGTTTATAATTTTCAAGGAAGGAGCAAGAGAGGAACTCGGGGAAATTTATGCGGAAGCACTTCGTCTTAAAAATCCTGAGGTAGCGGATGCTGCGTTGGAGAAAGAACGCAAGAAACCTCTTCGGGCACCGCTTGTCATTGCGGTGATCGCGAAAATTCAAGATCATCCAAAGATCCCTCATTCTGAACAACTTTTATCGGCCGGGGCAGCAGCCCAGAATATTATGATTGCGGCTCACGCTCTGGGGTTTGGTGGTATATGGCGGAGCGGTGATGTCTGCTTCGATGAGAATGTCAAATTGCGCCTTGGGGCAACCGGGCATGATGAGATTGTGGGCTTCCTCTACCTCGGAACGCCGAAAACACATCCTCCAATTCCTGAGTTTAATCATTCTGAATTTGTTCAGGAATGGAAAAGCGCCTGATTTTTGCCGCAAAAAACAGTAAGCTTTTGTTGCGATAAGGAGAGACCTTTTGATATGGTCTCTCCCATGATGCTTTTGCATCTTTAAAAGATTCTATGGGAGCCCTTTATTCTAATGTCTGCTCGTAATATTTTTGCCGCTGTCGCTTTGGCAGGTGCCTTTTTGGTAAATGGCTCTTTTGTCGGAGGAATGGCCAGTGCAAATGCACAGGAAATTCCCGTTGCCAAGATTGCAATTGTTGATGTGGCAAATGTCATGGCAAAATCCCGTGCCTGGAATGAGGCGAAAACGGAGATTGAAGGACAGGTTGGTCAGGTGCGCTCTCAGGTAGAGGCCGAACGGGCTCGACTGCAAACTGAAGCCGAAGAGTTGAAGCGCCAGCAGGCGATCTTGGCACCAGATGTGTTCCAGCAACGTGTCGGCGCTTTGCAACAGGAACAGCGGAACCTTCAGGTAGAGCTTCAGAAAGCAAATCGTAAACTGAACACAGTTTTAGGTAATCTTCGCGGTAAATTGAGCGAGTTAATCGTGAAAACTGCTGCCGGTGTTGCTCAGGAAAAAGGTCTCAATATCGGAGTTGATAGGGCGAATGTCCTGTTCTTCAACGATGCGATGGATATCTCTGACGAGGTTTTGAAACGCTTTGATGCATCTGATGTGAAGATCGAGAAGTCTCAGTAAGCGCTAAACCAGTTTCAAAAGCTTTTCTTTCAGGCTGTCTTCGCAGAAGGCGGCCTGAATGCTATTGCGGGTAATGTTTTTCATATCTTCATCGGTATAACCAAAGACAGCCGCTGTCTGGTCATATTCTTTACCAATGCTGGTATGAAAAAATGGTGGATCATCGGAAGACAAGGTGACAATACAGCCGGCATTTTTCAGTTGGTTAAAAGGATGTTCCGATACGGAAGCATACAGGCCCGTAGACACATTGCTTCCGGGACATAGCTCAAGCGGTATCTTTATTTTCGCAAGATGCGCGACCAGGTCGTTATCCTCAATACTGCGGACGCCATGCCCGAGGCGGCTTACAGGCAAATAATCCAAAGTTGCCCGAATACTATCGGGACCACCAAACTCACCAGCATGATTTGTTGTCGGCAGGCCACTTTCCGCCACAAGATTAAAGGCGGGCGCAAAATCTTTTGGATGGAACTGCGCCTCGTCACCGCCCATTCCAAAACCGACCACATAGGGGTGTGGGGTATCCAATACCTGCTGGGCAACATTGAGCGCGCTTTCAGGACCTAAGTGCCGAACACAGGTCACAATAATGCGCCCCTCAATACCAAATTCATCACGGGCCTGATCAATGCCGTCGGCGATACCAAGAAGATGATCTTCGTAAGAAATTCCAACCGATGCGGCATGATCTGGTGAAGAGAATGTTTCTACGTAGATGCAGCCTTCTTCAGATGCACGGCGGAGATAGTCATAGGTAACCAGTTGATAATCGCTGCGGCTGCGAATAGCGGAGGCAGCTTTATCATAACATTTCAAGAAATCCCAGAAATCAGACCAGCGGTATTCCCCGTCTGATGCAAAAGTTGTGGGATCAAGTTCAGCACCATTTTTTTCCGCCATTTGCCGCACGAGCAGGGGCGTTGCGGTTCCTTCAAGATGCACATGAAGCTCTGCTTTTCTGATCATGCCCCCTCCAAAAAGGAAGTGCCTGCCTCAAGGGGCTCTATGTTCAGGTGCTTGGCAATAGACTGCCCAATGTCAGCAAAAGTGTCTCTTGTGCCAAGGGCACGCGGCGCAAGCCGTTGACCGTATGCAATGACGGGGACAACTTCTCGGGTATGATCCGTGCCCTGCCAGGTGGGATCACATCCATGATCAGCGCTTAATATCAGAATGTCGTCCGCCTTCATGGAGGAGATAATTTCTGGCAAGCGCGCATCAAACTCTTCCAAGGCTTGTGCGTAGCCTGATACATCCCGGCGATGACCATAGGATTGATCAAAATCGACGAGATTTGTAAAAACCAGACCACCATCCGGTAAGCGTTCCATCGCGGATAATGTCGTGTCTACAAGTGCCATATTGCCCGCAGCCTTGATTACTTCCCCTGTACCTCTGTGGGCAAAGATATCGCCGATTTTACCGACGGAGATAACGGGGCGACCTTCTTTTGACATGATGTCCAAAAGAGTTGGGGCGTGGGGCGGGACCGCTAGATCTTTTCTGTTTGGGGTGCGGTTGTAATTCCCGGAAGTTCCGATAAAAGGTCTTGCAATCACACGACCAATATTAAGTTCATCCACATGTTTTCTTGCGGCCATACAAAGATTATATAGGCGCTCTAGTCCGAAATGTTCCTCATGGGCAGCAATTTGAAGGACGCTATCTGCGGACGTGTAGAAAATAGGTTTCCCAGTTGCTACATGCTCGTCCCCAAGACGCTCAATGATCTCTGTGCCGGAAGCATGGCAGTTACCCAATATTCCGGAAAGATTGCATTCTTTTATCAGTGTATCGGTCAGCGCCTTTGGAAAACAGGGAACAGTTTCCGGAAAATATCCCCAGTCAAACAAGACAGGTAAGCCTGCCATTTCCCAATGTCCCGACGGTGTATCTTTTCCGCGACTTTTTTCGGCTGCGACACCATAAAGCCCCTGATAATCATCAGATACCTCCTCGCCGCTAATATAGTTTTGATGCGCTGCTTGTAGGCCCAACTTGTTCATGTTCGGGATGTTGAGCGGTCCTTGGCGCTCGCTGTTATCTGCACCGCCTTGTTCTGCAGCTTGGAGTATATGCCCAAAGGTATCTGCGCCAACATCACCGAAGTCTGCTGCATCTGGAGCTGCGCCAAGTCCGAAGCTGTCCAGCACTATCAAAATTGCGCGGCTCATACATCCTCCTTGGTGATTTTTTTGCCGATCACCGCAGATGGGCGGATAGCCTCATCAGAGAGGACGAGAGCGTTCAAAATTCGCTTTTCAGCGCGGGCGGCTTGTGCTTCGTCCCGAGCATGAATGATGGCGACGGGCTGCCGGGGGCCGACCTTGCCACCAATTCCAAGGATATTGGATAATCCAACGCCATAATCAATAGGATCGCTTGCTTTATGACGGCCACCCCCAAGATCCATAACGGCGACACCCATAGCCCGGGTGTCCATTGCCGCGATGTAACCCCTGCGAGGCGCAATGACTTCTTTGCGAATGGGGGCAATCGGCAAATGCTTGTCTGGATTCGTCATTAAATCCGTTGGCCCCCCAAGAGCTGCAATCATTTGAGCAAACCGTTCAGCGGCACTACCGCTATTGAGGGCACCATGAACCGCCATTGGGGCTGTAGTCTCATCGGCGATACCAGCAATAACCAGCATTTCAGCGCAAAGGGCCGTGACAACCTCCAGAAGACGGGGGTCTACATTTTTGCCCATCAGGAAATCAATTGTTTCCCGGACTTCAATGGCATTACCTGCGGTATGCCCCAGAACCTGGTTCATATCAGTCATGATGGCCGTTGTCGGCATTCCTGCGCCATTGGCAACGGTCACAATGCTCTTGGCAAGTTCTTCAGCTTCCTCATACTTCTCCTTGAAGGCGCCGGAGCCAAATTTGACATCCATTACCAAAGCATCAAGTCCGGCCGCTAGCTTTTTCGAAAGAATAGACGCCGTTATAAGGGCGATACTCTCAACGGTTGCAGTGACATCGCGGGTCGCATAAAAGCGCCGATCTGCTGGCGCGAGGTCAGATGTCTGACCAATGATAGCACAGCCCACATTCTTAACGACTTTTGTCAGCAATTCTGGATCTGGTGCTGTGTTATAGCCGGGCACACTGTCCAGTTTATCAAGCGTTCCGCCTGTGTGGCCAAGGCCCCGGCCGGAGATCATCGGCACGGCGCCGCCGCAAGCAGCAACAATCGCAGCAAGCATGAGGCTAACCTTATCACCTACGCCGCCGGTGGAATGTTTATCGACCACAGGACGGTTCAGATCAGCTTTCGACCAATCCATAACGTCGCCGGAATGGACCATGGCACGTGTGAGCCATATTCTTTCTTGCATCGGCATATCGCGAAAGAAGACGGCCATTGCAAAGGCTGCAATTTGTCCTTCCGATACGGAATTATCGGTTATGCCTTTGACCATGAAATTGATCTCGGCTTCAGTTAAAGGCTGGCCATCGCGTTTTTTGCGAATGATTTCCTGAGGAAAGAATTCTGCTGTCATCTATGTGCCTATTCGCCGTAAGGGATCCAGATGTTTTTAATCTGTACCGCCTGATGCAGGAACTCTTCTCCCTCGCTCTGGTCCTGGTTGAACCAGTCACGTTTGAGACCATGGTTACACCATGTTCGCTTCATATTTCCTGCAGAGGCCTTCTCAACAAGGGAGCTACCCTCTTCAGGGCCGAAGTACCAGACAGATTTGACGTTGTCATGCTCCGCCAATGTTTTGGCCAGTTCATCCCGTTTTCCGGTTACAATGTTAAACGCTCCAGCAGGGACATCAGAAGTTTCCAAAATCTGATAGAAGTCAGTTGCTAGAAGCGGGGCATCCTCTGAAGGGATCAGGACAATCCGGTTCCCCATGGCGAGCGCAGGCGCCGCCAGAGAAATCATGGATAGAAGCGGGGTTTCATCAGGGCACACAAGCCCCATTACGCCGATGGCTTCTTTCATGGCAAGGGTAACCCCCCGCATTGGTGGCGTGTGGACCCGGCTTTCGAACTTGTCAGCCCAAGCAGCATAAGTGAAAAGACGAACAATGCTCATCTCGACTTCTTTTTTGGCCGCGGCCATGGTTGTGCCACTGGTTTGGACCAGACGGCTGACAAACTCTTCTTTACGGATGTCGAGATTTTCACCCAGATAGTAGAGGACTTGCGCTCGGTTATGGGCCGAGGCTTTCGTCCAGCCGCCATTTTTGGCAGCAGCTTCTACGGCATTTCGGATATCTTTACGGTTGCCGTGTCCTACTTCGCCGACAAGCGTGCCTTGTGCGGAATAAACTGGCAGGGAATAACCGCTGTCAGGTCGAGCCTGCTTGCCACCGATGTATAATTTTGGTGTCCGATCAACTGCTGATTTTGGATCATAAGCCGATTGCCCGTTGGGATCAATCTCCTCCCCAGATTTATAGTGGCCCAAACTACGGATAAAGGAAGGACGCAGAACTTCGCGTATGCCTTCGATGCCACCTTCGCGCCCATAGCCGCTTTCCCGGTTACCACCAAAGCCACAAGCTGCATCAAACTGGTTTGTGCTATTAATCCAAACGACACCGCAGTCGAGTTTCGGAGCTACATCAAGGGCCAGATTGATATTTTCGCTCCAGACAGAAGCGGCAAGGCCATAGCGCGTGTTATTGGCAAGTTTCACCGCCTCATCCGGGGTGCGGAAGGAGAGTGTCACAACAACAGGGCCGAAAATTTCTTCCTGTGCGATTGTGCAGGCGGGTTCCACTTCTGTAAACAAAGTAGGCGGATAGAAGTTACCGTCTTTCGGCAGATCCAATTCAGGTTGCCACATCTCCGCACCTTCTGCGCATCCGGTTTTAACCATGGCATCAATCCGGTCTTTCTGCACTGGGGCAACAATGGCCCCCATGTCGATGCATTTATCGAGTGGATCGCCGATACGAAGTTTTGCCATACGGTTTTTTAGGCGCTCGACAAATGTATCGTAAATTCCCTCCTGTAGTAGAAGGCGGGATCCTGCGCAGCAGACCTGTCCCTGATTAAACCAGATAGCGTCGACGACACCTTCAACGGCGCTGTCAATATCAGCGTCTTCAAAAACAATAAATGGAGATTTGCCGCCCAGCTCCAGCGTTAGATGTTTGCCGGTACCTGCTGTTTTTTCGCGGATTTTCCGGCCGACGCCGGTTGATCCAGTGAAAGCAATTTTATCAATATCATCATGTTCGACGATCATCTCACCGACAGTACCGTCGCCCGTGATAATATTTAGGACGCCATCTGGTAGACCTGCGCTTTTACAAATCTCAGCAAAGCAAAGCGCTGTGAGTGATGTGTATTCAGCAGGTTTCAGAACAACTGTATTACCTGCTGCCAGCGCCGGTGCAATTTTCCATGCCAACATCAGAAGCGGGAAATTCCACGGAATGATTTGCCCGATCACTCCCATGGCCTCATAGTCAGGAAAAGATTTTTCCTGTAACTGAGCCCAGCCTGCATGATGATAGAAATGGCGAGCGACAAGAGGGATATCGATATCGCGAGCTTCCCGAACCGGTTTTCCATTATCCAAGCTTTCTAACACCGCAAGAAGGCGAGAATGGCGCTGAACTGCACGGGCCAAGGCATAGAGATGGCGTGCACGGCCGGGGCCCCCAAGTTTTTCCCATTCTTTTTGCGCCTGACGGGCTGATTTTACAGCGGCATTAACGTCATCAGAAGTTGCTTGTGTCAGGGTCGCCAGCTTTTTGCCCGTTGCCGGGTTTATGCTGGTAAATGTTTCACTGCCGTTGGAGGTCGTCCAAGTGCCGTCAATAAACAAATCAAATGAAGTACCGCGGGCGCTTAGCCATTCGGCGGCTTCTTTTGCACTTTCTGGGGCAGGGCCATATTCCATGCTGTCAAAGATCTCTGCAATGCTCATAATTAACCTCAGGCCATTGGATGGCGGAAATCGGCGGAATAACGGCCGGTCACATGATGTTCTAGTTGTCGTTCGATATCGCCAAGCAGGCTCGATGCACCAATTCGGAAAAGGTCTGGCTGCAGCCAATTAAGGCCCAATTCTTCTTTCATCAGAATTTGATAGCCCAGAATATCTTTTGCAGCGCTAATGCCGCCTGCAGGTTTGTAGCCTACTTTAAAACCGGTCATGCCTTCATACGCGCGAATAGCGCGGACCATTATAAGGCTAACAGGCAGGGTTGCATTGACGCTTTCTTTGCCTGTTGAGGTTTTGATGAAATCGGCACCGGCCATCATGGCGATCATGCTTGCTTTCGCAACATTTCGGAGGGTGACGAGTTCACCAGTGCCAAGAATGGCTTTCAGGTGGGCCTCCCCGCAAGCCTCGCGGAAAGCTTTAACTTCTTCATAAAGGGCTTTCCAGTTACCGGTGAGCACGTGTCCACGGGTAATAACGATATCAATTTCTTTAGCACCAGCTGCCACAGACTGACGAATTTCTTCGAGCCGTGTTTCAAATGGGCTAAGACCAGCAGGGAACCCAGTGGATACAGCTGCAACAGGGATGCCTGTTCCCTGCAACGCCTCAACCGCGGTTTCGACCATTGTATGATAAACACATACGGCACCAGTGGTGAGGCCGCGGTCAGCCATTCCCAACGCCTCCAGCAGATCTTGCCTGACAGGTTGTTTTGCCTTCGCACAAAGACGCTTAACCCGGCGGGGGGTGTCATCGCCGCTCAAAGTCGTCAGATCGATACAGGAGATGGCCTTCAAAAGCCATGCGGCCTGATAGTCTTTTTTGACGCTGCGCCGGCCGCCCAGGCTACGGGTCCGGCGCTCAACCGCGCTTAAGTTGACTTGAAGTCCATCAATCACTTCAGGATCAAACGGGAGACCTTCATTACGGGGGAGGGCGTGATCAGCCGGATTTAGTTTACTCAGCGTCGCCATTTTTTTCTTCCCTCAAATGTGCTTTCAACAATTCCCGTTTCAGGGTTTCAAGGAATATGGTCACCAAAGATTCCAGATCTTCTGCAGCGAGTTTTGCGCATTCCAAAGTCTGTTCGTGGCTTAGCTCTGTTTTGCTCATACCCGCCGCGAGGTTGGTGATATTGGAAATCGCCGCAACGCGAAGCCCCATATGGCGTGCAACCAATACCTCTGGTGTCGTAGACATCCCAACTGCATCAGCACCCATAACTTTAAAGGCTTTGATTTCAGCAGGTGTCTCAAAGTTAGGGCCCAGATAATGAAGGTAAACCCCTTCATGGAGTTTGATTCCCATCTCTTTTGCTACGGCCTTAAAATGCTCCCGCAAAGTGGCATCGTAAGCATCTCCCATCGGGAAAAAACGCGGGCCAAAGCGGTCATCATTTTCCCCAACCAGCGGATTGCGGCCTGTGAAATTGATATGGTCACTGATAAGCATAAGAGAGCCCGGCCCCATATCCTCGCTCATACTGCCAGCAGCATTTGTCACCAAAAGAATTTCAATGCCTAAGAGTTTTAAGACGCGAACGGGAACCGTAAGATCTTGCGGATCAATCCCTTCATAAAGATGGATCCGTCCTTGCATGCAAACGACAGGCATACCGCCAAGCCGTCCAAGGATTAGGCGGCCTGCATGCCCTTCCACAGTTGATTGAGGAAAGTCTGGGATATCTTTGAAATCAATGCTGGCAACAGCATCAATTTTATCAGCAAGCCCCCCAAGGCCGGAACCGAGTATGATTCCAACGCGTGGAGTGAAGCCGGCGGCCTGAGTTTGTACATATTCAGCCGCCACATGGGGATCGAGTGGCATTATCTTTCCTTGATGTAGGGTTCACCAATAGCTTTTGGCGGAATTGCCTTGCCGACAAATCCGGCAAGCAGCAGGACTGTGAGTACATATGGCAGCGCCTGAATGAATTGGACGGGAATGGCGCCGACCAGCGGTAGATCCACACCTTGTAGACGGGCCTGTAGCGCATCTGTAAAAGCAAACAGAAGGCAGGCAAACATGGTTGGAACCGGACGCCACTTACCAAAAATAAGTGCAGCAAGAGCCAGATACCCCTTACCCGCGGTCATATCACGGATAAAAGCAGCACCATGTGCAGTCGAGAGATATGAACCGGCAATACCACAAAGGAAGCCAGTTACCATGAGGGCTTGGTAGCGCAAATGGCTCACCACAATTCCGGCGGTATCTACTGCATGAGGATTTTCTCCAACCGCACGAACCCGTAGTCCAAAGCGAGTGCGATAAAGGATATAAGCGCAAATGGGGACAGCCGCGGCGGCGATGTAGACCAGTATGTTGTGACCGGAAATCAGCTCAGCATAGGTATAGCCAATAACAGGGATATCCCGCACGGCTTCAGCGAAAGGCAGAGTAAGAGAGCTAAAACGGTCGTCACCAGTGAGAGCCGGCGTTTGGCCACCTTGTCGGAACCATGCGAATGCCAGAGTAGGCGTTAGGCCGGCAACCACAATGTTAATAGCCATGCCTGAGACGACTTGGTTCCCATTGTGGGTTACGCAAGCGTATGCGTGAAGGCCCGAAAGTGCCATTGAAACGGCAATGCCGCCCAGCAAACCAAGCCAGGCTGATCCCGTGACATAGGCAACGGCCGCAGCCGCAAAAGCGGCACCCAGCATCTTTCCTTCAAGTCCGATGTCTACGATCCCTGAACGTTCAGAGAACATGCCTGCCATTGCTGCGAGCACAAGCGGCGTAGCTACACGGAGCGTTGCGTCCATCAATAGAACAAAAATTTCAAAATATTCCATGATTACGCCTCCACTGCGGCGCTGGATGACCGCTTTTTGAAGAAGTTTTCAATGGTGGGGCGGAACATATGCTCAAGCGCACCGGAGAAAAGAATAATCAATCCCTGGATCACGATCACCATTTCACGGTTGATATTCTTCATCTCAAAGGCGAGTTCAGAGCCCCCCTGATACAGCGCGCCGAATAGAAGTGCTGCAAGGAAAATTCCAACCGGATGGTTCCGTCCCATCAGAGCAACGGCAATACCAACAAAGCCGAAGCCGCCTGTAAATTCGAGGATCAATCGATGGTGAACACCCAAGATTTCATTCACACCGACAAAGCCAGCCAACGCGCCAGAGATAATCATGGCGAGAATGATGTTCCGCGCGGGTGAAATGCCAGCATATTTTGCAGCCGTTTCGTTTTGGCCCGTTACACGAATTTCATATCCCCAACGGGTGTGCCACATCAGATAATAAAATCCAACACAGAGCAGGAGCGCAAATATAAAGGAAATATTCAGTGGCGTTTCCGGCAGTGGCAGGAAATTGTGGAAAAATGGCAACCAAGTGTGCTCTGCAAACTCTCGGCTTTCTGGAGATTGTCCGCCTGGGGCAATCAGCACTTCAACCAACAGATAGGTGAGAACGGATGCGGCGATAAAGTTAAACATGATCGTCGTGATCACAATGTGACTACCGCGCTTGGCTTGCAGATAGGCGGGCACAGCTGCCCAGAATCCGCCAAATAAAGCTGCTGCCAAAATCGCAATCGGGACAACCAATGCAAAAGGTAAAACATCAAGGTAGAGGGCAACTAACCCAACGCCAAGACCGCCGATCATTGCTTGCCCTTCGGCACCAATATTAAATAGTCCGCAATGGAACGCGATTGCAACGGCAAGTCCGGTAAAGATGAAGTTGGTGGTGTAATAAAGAGTGTATCCTAGGGCTTCTTCATAGCCGAAGGCCCCATAGATCAGGACTTCCATCGCTTGGAGCGGGTTGTCACCGATGATCAGGATCACGACACCGGATAGCAGGAATGCAGCTAGCAAATTTACAAGTGGCACCAGCACTAGATTGACCCAAGCGGGGACTTTAGCGGGGGAGCCGAATTTTACAGAAGTATCAGACATCAGGCCTCTACCCCCTCTTTAACACCGGCCATCATCAGCCCTAATTTTGTCTCAGTTGCGTCTTTGGCATCTAATTCACCAACGATTGCCCCATCAAACATCACGGCAATCCGATCGGCGAGAGACATAACCTCATCAATTTCAACAGATACAACGAGTATTGCTTTGCCCGCATCGCGCATTTGGATCAATTGTTGATGGATAAATTCGATGGCGCCAATATCAACACCGCGAGTTGGCTGGCCAACCAGAAGAATATCAGGGTCCTGTTCCATTTCACGGGCCAGTACCAGTTTCTGCTGGTTGCCCCCTGAAAAGCCCGATGCTTTCAGGGTTGGGTCCGTCGGGCGTACATCGAACTTCTCAATATGCTTTTCGCAATGCGCAATCATTGAGGAGTTATCGAGCGTCGTACCTTTATTATATTCCGGGCGATCATGATACCCAAGGATCGTATTCTCATAGGCGCTAAATGAGAGCACCAAGCCAGACCTATGTCGATCTTCGGGAACATGCCCCAATCCAATTTTTCGAAGGTCACGGGCATTGAAATTGGCGCTATTGGTGATGTCTTCACCTTTATAGATAATTTGCCCTTCACTTGGGCGCAGTGTGCCCCCTAGAATTTCCATCAACTCTGATTGGCCGTTACCTGAAACGCCTGCAATACCCAGAATTTCACCGGCTTTAATATCAAGATTGATATCTTTCAGGCGGGAGACGCCATCTCTGTCCAAATATCTGACATGCCGCATACTCATCACAGTTTCAGCCGGCTGTGCGTCATCTTTCTCGACACGTAACAGCACAGATCGCCCAACCATCAGTTCTGCCAGTTTTTCCCGGTCTGTATCCTTGGTGGCGACATGGGCAACCATCTCGCCCCGGCGCATTACGGAAACATTGTCCGTAATCGCCATGATTTCCCGAAGTTTATGGGTAATGAGGATAACAGTTTTTCCCTGTTCACGCAGGGTGTTCAGAATGCGGAATAAGTGATCCGCTTCCTGAGGGGTCAAAACGCCGGTTGGCTCATCCAAAATCAGAATTTCTGCACCTCGATAGAGGGCTTTCAGAATTTCTACACGTTGCCGGATGCCCACGGGCAGGTCGCCAACAACAGCGTCCACATCCACTTCAAGGCTGTATTCCTTTTCAAGGCGGGCGAGTTCTGCGCGGGCGTGTTCTAAACCGCCTGCAAGGCGGGCACTGCCTTCAACGCCGAGAATAATATTTTCTAAAACGGTAAATGTATCAACTAGCATAAAATGCTGATGTACCATTCCAATACCGGCGGCGATGGACGCCTGTGGGTTATCAATCTGGTACGGTGAACCGTTTACCAGAATTTCCCCTTCATCGGCTTGGTAGAAACCGTACACGATACTCATCAATGTTGATTTACCGGCGCCATTTTCGCCGATAATCCCGTGAATGGTACCGCGGCCCACGGACAAGGAAATATCCTTGTTTGCGTGGACCGCGCCAAACCACTTATTCACGCGGCGCAGTTCAAGCGCCGGGCTAGAAGTCGTCATATGATCAATCTTGCTTATTTAGACATGTAGTCGGTGACTTTGATTTTACCTGCAATGATGTCCGCACGAGCCTGCTCCAGCTTTGCCGTCATTTCAGGTGTGATCAGGTCTTTGTTATGCTCATCAACAGCAAAACCAACGCCTTCTTCTTTCAGGCCAAGAACCTTGATGCCTGGCTGCCATGTACCGTCTTTTGCGGACATGAAAGCTTCTTGGACCGCAACGTCAACGCGCTTAGTCATGGATGTCAGCATGGTGCCTGGGTGTAGATAGTTTTGGTTGCTATCAACGCCAATCGCGAATTTACCATTATCTTTAGCGGCCTGATAAACACCTGTGCCTGTACCGCCAGCAGCGGCAAACACGACATCAGCGCCACGGTCAAATTGGCTCTTGGCAAGCTCACCACCTTTTGTTGGGTCATTCCATGCCGCAGGAGTTGTCCCTGTCATGTTTTGGAAGACTTCAACGTCTTTATTCGCATATTTCGCACCTTCTTCGTAACCAAGCGCGAATTTGCGGATGAGAGGGATATCCATGCCGCCAATAAAGCCAACTTTGCCTGTCTGGCTTTTCATAGCTGCAGCCATACCCACCAGGAAAGAGCCTTCATGCTCTTTAAAAATGATGGACTGCACGTTTGGCAGATCAACAACCATGTCAATGATTGTGAATTTTTTGTCCGGGTTGGCTTTGGCAGCTTTTTCAACGGCATTGGCTTGTGCAAAGCCCATAGCAACAATGATAGAGGCATCTTTACGAGCCATCCGTTTCATTGCCTGCTCACGCTGAGAAACCTGAGTTACCTCAAATTCCATATACTCGATGCCAGTTTCTTTTTTGAAAGCTTCTGCGCCGTTGTAACCTGCTTCGTTAAAGGATTTATCAAACTTGCCGCCCATATCAAAAATGATGGCTGGTTTGAAATCTTCAGCTTTAGCAACGCCAGTTACTGCAAGTAATGCAGCCGCAGCTGCAACCAGCTTCAACTTTTTAATCATTCGTATATCTCCCTGTTCGCAAAAAAATTGCGATCCCTATGTAACATCCGAAAAAGATGAACTAACACTAACTTTGACCATTTGGTCAAGTGTTAGCGTTTCAATAGCAACTATAAAATGCGAATTATAAAATACATAGGGAATTGAATAAAAAAATATTCCAAAAGAGCCCTGATATGTGCAAGTTTGAGGCAGTTTTAATCACCAGACACTAAAAGGTAGGGCCAATGGCTGATAGTGAAGAAAGAATCGTTAATGTTCGTGAAATGGCAGAACGTCGTTTGAACGGAGTTGATGGCTATGGCAGCCCATTTAAGATGCGCAAACTGGGGTATGATGGTTATCTGGCTGAGCTAGAAGAAAAACTGGCAGCGCAGATTGCACGAGCATCTAATGATCCTCGTAAAAAGAAATCTTAATCTCAGGAAGCCTGAATGAGATTACCTAGATCAATACAGTCTGCCACCTTCGCCTTTTTTGGGGCGTTAGTTTTGCTTCTGCCTTTAAGCGTGGCAAAAGCTGATACACCGGCTGTATTGATTCTAGAAGCATCTGACGGTTCTCAATCTCCTCTCTCACAGGCCCTTTATCTGGATGTAGTGTCCAGGATTGCAGACCAGGTTGAGAAGGCAGGTTTTACGGCCCTGCGATCTTCAGAAATAGGAGAGGCAGGGGGCAATAGATCTGAGGCAGAAGAAAATGCCAACATTGTTGCTCAGGCCAAAGAAGGCCATAGTGGAGAGGTGATAGCCTATGCTGCTGTCATTCGTCTTTTTGCTGATTTGGTTTTGCTTAACGAAGGTACCCAAATAAGGCTAGGTATTAAGGGGCGCCTTCTGGATGTAAACACCAGTGAAATACTGGCACGATTTGATTTGAAGCTACCTGAAAATTTTCAAGCCCCGCCCAGCTGTAACCGCCGTTGTTTAATTCAATTATTGCAGAATAATGCTGCAGGCATTGCGGATAGCTTGGGGCAGATTTTGGGGCGCCGTTTGAATGAACGTGAAGAGAACACCCCAAACTAATTTAGAGCCTATATTTTACGAACTCATTTTGATCCGGTGGTCCGTCTGAAATTTCAATCGTTAGTTCGTCCAAATCCATTATAAGTCCCGCAACTGTAACAGTTTGTGCTGCTTCGGGGTCTTCAGGGTTGGGGTAGCGACAAATGGCTTTGTAACCTCCAAATCGATCCTTCAGGACAGATTTCAGGAATTCAATATCCCATTTTTGGCTATTCTGTCGGA
The DNA here is from genome assembly GCA_017643685.1 of Sneathiella sp. Classification (GTDB taxonomy): domain Bacteria; phylum Pseudomonadota; class Alphaproteobacteria; order Sneathiellales; family Sneathiellaceae; genus Sneathiella. The sequence continues at coordinate 7,671 of JAEPMY010000038.1, read as the reverse complement.
TCAAGCGATCAAGCCGCGGTGTCCGGTAGAGACTACATGGGGCGATGCGTTCATACTCTGTCTCTATATTTGTGCGATTGATGAAATGGTTGCCGTGGGTGATCAGGCCATCTTCCGGATAAAGCGTATGCGCAACGTTAGGAGAAGTTTCAATGTCGAGAATTTCTCCTCCGCACTGACCAATCATCCAGTTGGTAGAGCACACACGGTCGGTTCCGAAAATCACTTTTAAAGCATCAAATAAGGTTTTGCTCCGCATAATGTCTCGAACGCGCACATGGAAGGGGCGATGGTGTAACTCTTGACCATCCGCCTTCGAAGAGAGGCCATTTACGCAAAGGCCTACACCATGTTCGTTGAACCCGATCATTCCTGAGACAATGCCAGCTTGGGTCAGGAGAATATGATCTGGATGTTCCTCTGATCTATAGCGTAATAAACAGAGATTGCCCAAAAGTCCGTTCAACCAATCCCAGTTTTGCCCAAGAAGCGTGTGCCCATTTGCGGAATATTCAGGCAAAATGCCGAAAGCAGTGCAGCCATCAGGCTCGTGAACGGGCATGTCGTTTGCCGCAGCTGCTTCTTGGGAATAAAGGCTGTATGAGATTTCGTATCGCGCATTTAGTAGAGCGATGTCCCGAATGGGTGTGCCTGAAGCCGCAGCAATCGCTGTCATTTCTTCAAAATACTCAGCATCGTGATCCTGAAGGCGTTTTGACCATTTTTCGGCTTCTGCGTTTATGCGCTCTTCACCGGCGCCGCCCATCATAAATCGGTTCTTATATGTCTCTACGTTCGCCGTGATATTGGTGCTAAGTTCAGTTCCGTGTTTGGTTCCGCGCTCTGTTGCATCGCCTGTTAGATCAAGCAGTCGGATTGTCATTCTTCACTTCCCATTTTTTCTTTGATTAAAGAGCTTCTTGAAAGTCGGTGCAATCTTTTTCAATCGATTGGGGACTTGCCGCCTAGAGGTGCTCTCTATATTCTGGCGCAAATTCAACAGACAGGTAATTTAATGGCTATTGATCCAAGATTCCCCAATCTTCATATTCTGGACCACCCGCTTATTGTTCATAAACTGACGCATATGCGGAAGAAAGAAACCTCCACTAAAACATTTCGTCAGTTGCTGAATGAGATCGCACTCCTGATGGGGTATGAAATCACTCGTAATATGCCGATGGTGGAAGAGGAAATTGAAACACCAATCTGCCCGACAACAGCTAAGGTGTTGGCTAACAAAAAAGCAGCTATCGTACCAATTTTGCGTGCTGGGCTGGGTATGGCTGATGGCCTGTTAGAGTTGATGCCAGCCGCTCGTGTCGGTCATATCGGGATGTATCGCGATCCTGAAACAAAGCGACCTGTTGAATATCTTCGTAAACTTCCAACTGCCGAAGACCGCCTTTACATTCTTGTCGATCCAATGCTTGCTACAGGTTATACGGCAGTTGAGGGCGTAAATGTCCTTTTGGATCATGGGGTTAAGAAAGAGAATATAGCCTTCATGGCGCTGGTCGCCGCACCGGAAGGTGTTCAGGTGATGTTAGATGCGCACCCAGAGGTGAAGGTTTACGTCGCAGGACTGGATGATCGCTTGAACGAAAAAGCTTACATCGTTCCTGGCCTTGGTGATGCTGGGGATCGTTTGTACGGAACTTTATAATAAAAAAAACCCCTGACCATCGGCCAGGGGTTTTTAATATCCGGTCGTCGGGAGACAGTGACAACCTTCAAAAGATCTCGGAACAACTCGTTACTGAGGGCAGTCGCAATGATGACAGGCTTTCCACATCATCCCGTTCTGCTGCGGTTTGGCGACCAACTTGCAAAATGCTTGTAAAGCGACGGTAATGTAATTGTATCTAAACCTGATCATTTTTAGCCTCCAATGCTGAATTGCACTGATGAGAATGACTATAATCCCGGCTTGAGCTGTTGACTGTGCCGATGATCACGAAACGCCGGTCAGAAAATGTGTCACTGATCACGAAATCAGAAATTGCAGAAAAATTTAGGCAAAAAAAGAAAGGCCCCGATTGGGACGGGGCCTTTACAAGGAGGTGTTCCCTCAATCAGATCTGCCAATCTGGTAGAGGACAGGGCTCTGGTGCATTGTGAGCCGGATACTCCTCCACGATGCAGCACTCATGCATCGCTAGAGAGGGGGAGAGGGAGAAATATCCTAAGCTCGTTGCCCTGCTGTTGAACTAACAACTATCCAGACTTGGGAACTCCGGGGCCTATATCCAAGAAAAAAGACTGTGCGCTATATCACACTTTGTTAAAGAGGTCCGTTAAGGCCATTTAACTTCCGGGGGCATGGACATCAGAATCGCTTCGGTGTTGCCCCCGGTTTTAAGCCCGAAAGTTGTTCCCCGGTCGTGAAGGAGATTAAACTCGACGTAGCGGCCTCGTTTGATCAATTGATGCTCCCTCTGCTCTGTTGTCCATTCTCGGTTCATGTGCCGACGAACAATTTCTGGATATGCCTTTAGAAAAGCAAGGCCGACATCTTTGGTGAATGCGAAGTTATCTTCCCAGTTTCCTTCTAGTTTATCGTAGAAGATGCCACCAACACCGCGCGGTTCATTTCGGTGAGGCAGGAAGAAATACTCGTCGCACCATTTTTTATAAGCTGGATAATAATCCGGATCATGCTTGTCGCAGGCCATTTTGAGGGCTGCATGGAAATGTTGTGTGTCCTCGTCATTTGTAAACATTGGGGTGAGGTCAGCCCCGCCCCCGAACCAGGATTTACCTGTTACAATATGGCGGGTGTTCATATGAACGGCAGGAACAAGCGGAGACCGCATGTGGGCGACCAGTGAAATGCCACTAGCCCAGAAGCTTCCCGATTGATCGGTGCCGGGAATGTTGCCGCGGAATTCTTCAGAAAATTCACCATGCACTGTGGAAATATTGACACCCACTTTTTCAAAAACACGGCCCCGCATGACTGACATCTGCCCGCCGCCGCCGCCAGGGCGGTCCCAATCGGTGACTTCAAAGCGGCCTGCAGGCATGTCTGCGTTGATACCTGTGAGTTCGTTTTCAATGGCTTCGAAGGCATCTCTGATTTGATCGCGAAGGGTTCGAAACCAGTCGGAGGCTTGTTTTTTTTGCTCTTCTACAATGTCGGTCATGTTTCTTTTGCCTTAGCTATGATCGGATATCCATTCGTTTGACGCAGTGCTTCGCCAAGTACCATTGACGCAGAAAGGGCCACATTAATGGATCTGGCGCCAGATTGCATTGGAATCACAACACGCCCATCAACGTTTTGATGGACCTCTTCAGGAACTCCTGCACTCTCACGCCCAAGTAGCAGGATATCGGTGTCTTCAAATTCAAATTCTGTATGGGAAATAGCCGCGCGTGTGGTCAGTAATATCTTGCGTTGCCCCTCAGTTGCAGCCGTAAACGCTTCCCAGCTTATATGGCGGGTTACGTCTGCAAGATCTTTGTAATCCATAACCGCGCGGCGCAAATCCTTGGCTCCAAAGGGGAAGCCGCATGGCTCAATAATATGTACCGCGGCCCCAAGGCAGGCCCCAAGGCGCATGAGTGTTCCGACGTTGGGGGCGATGTCGGGCTGATAAAGTGCTATTTCCATAGAGGTTGTTTAATGAAATTGGTGTGACATTTATAGAGCTAATGTGCGACTGATTGTCATATTTTCGATGTTGGGACTAGACAATCCGTAAATATGGTGACAAAAAGCGGTCGCTAGAGATTTATTTTGCAAGAATCCGGGGAAGTTTAATGACTACTACCACCCCTGTAGAGGAAGACGGCGTAAAGCGTCGCGATTTTCTATATGTAGCTGCCGGTGGCGTAGGTGCAGTGGGAACAGCAATGGCAATTTGGCCGTTCATCGATCAGATGAACCCGTCCGCTGATGTTCTCGCTCTGTCTACAACCGAAGTTGATCTGAGTGCTATTGATGAAGGCTCTGAGGTGACTGCGGTTTGGCAAGGCAAGCCAGTATTTATTCGTCACAGAACGGCAGAAGAAATTAAAGCCGCAGAAGACGTTGATGTCGCTACTCTGCCTGATCCACAGGCCGATGAGGACCGTGTTCAGAATCCAGAATGGCTGATCATGCTGGGTATTTGTACACACCTTGGCTGTGTGCCTTTGAAAGAGGCAGGTGACTTTAACGGTTGGTTCTGCCCATGCCATGGTTCACACTACGACACATCTGGTCGTATTCGTAAGGGCCCTGCGCCTTTGAACCTGGCTGTACCGCCATACACCTTTATCGACGACGGTAACGTTGTAAAAATCGGCTAAGGGGATCCACAATGTCATTTGAACCAAAGAATCCGGTTGTAAAATGGGTTGATCATCGCCTGCCGATTTTCGGTATGCTGCATCATGCCCTTTACGACTATCCAACACCTAAGAACCTGAGCTACTGGTGGACATTCGGCTCTCTGGCTGGCTTTATGCTGGTCGTCCAGATTGTCACTGGTATCGTTCTTTCTATGCACTACACGGCGCACGTTGATCTTGCCTTCAACTCGGTCGAGCATATCATGCGTGACGTGAACTATGGTTGGCTGCTGCGCTATATGCACGCAAACGGCGCTTCCATGTTCTTTATTGTTGTGTATCTGCACATTTTCCGTGGTCTGTACTACGGCTCATATAAAGCGCCACGCGAATTGCTGTGGTGGCTGGGTCTTGTCATCTTCCTGCTGATGATGGCGACAGCCTTTATGGGTTACGTCCTTCCATGGGGCCAGATGAGCTTCTGGGGTGCAACCGTTATTACCAACCTGTTCGGCGCGATCCCTGTTGTGGGTGACACCATCGTTACATGGCTCTGGGGTGGTTTCTCTGTTGATAACCCAACACTGAACCGTTTCTTCAGCTTGCACTATCTGCTGCCATTCGTGATTGCAGGTGTGGTTATCCTTCATATCTGGGCGTTGCACCACCATGGTTCCAACAACCCAACAGGTATTGAAATCAAAGACAAGCAAGACAGCATTCCGTTTCATCCTTACTACACAATTAAGGACCTGTTCGGTATGGGGATCTTCCTGATCTTCTTCTCTGCCTTCTTGTTCTATGCACCAAACTACCTTGGTCACCCGGACAACTACATTCCGGCCAACCCGCTGGTAACTCCTGCGCACATCGTTCCTGAATGGTACTTCCTGCCATTCTACGCGATCCTGCGTGCGGTACCTGATAAGCTGGGCGGCGTTCTGTTGATGTTCGGTGCGATTGCTGTTCTTTTTGCCCTGCCTTGGCTGGACAAGAGCCGCGTTCGCTCAGCACGCTTCCGTCCAATCTACAAGCAGCTGTTCTGGATCTTTGTCATTGACTGCGTCATCTTGACTTATGTCGGTGGTAAGCCAGCGGAAGAGCCATATATCCTGATCGGCCGTCTGGCGACAGTATATTACTTCCTTCATATTCTGGTTCTACTGCCGCTGGTTGGTTTGTTCGAGAAACACAAGCCGCTTCCGGCAAGTATTTCAGAAGCTGTATTGGACAAAAAACCTGCTGCTGAGGGAGCAAGCAATGCTTAAAATGATTAAATCAATTAGTGCAGCTGCTGTTCTTTCTGTTATGGCGATCACCGGTGCAAATGCCGCCGGTGGTAACATCGACTACAAGTCAGTTGATTGGCAGCATACAGGTATCTTCGGTACATATGATCGTTCTGCTGCACAGCGTGGTGCGCAGGTATATCGTGAAGTTTGTGCCGGTTGTCATGGCCTTGAACTTGTTGCTTTCCGCACTCTCACAGACCTCGGCTTCACTGAAGACGAAGTTAAAGCGATTGCGGCTGAGTACGAATTTGTAGATGGTCCGGATGACGAAGGTGAAATGTTCGATCGTGCTGGTAAGCCTTTCGACAAATTCCCAGCTCCGTTTGCAAATGAGAAAGCAGCTCGTGCATCCAATGGCGGTGCTTACCCACCAGACTTGTCATTGATTGTGAAAGCACGTCCAGGGTTTGAAAACTATCTCTACTCCTTGCTGACAGGCTACGAAGATGCTCCTGAAGGTTTCGAGCTTCCTGTTGGCATGAACTACAATGCCTATTTCGCGGGGCACAAGATTGCTATGGCTGCTCCTTTGTCTGAGGACGCGGTTGAGTACTCTGATGGTACGAAAGCATCTGTAGATCAGATGGCGAAAGACGTGACAGTGTTCCTTGCTTGGGCCGCTGAGCCAAAGCTTGAAGAGCGTAAGAATATGGGTCTGAAGGTGATCCTGTTCCTGATCGTTCTGACTGGTATCTTCTATGCCGCGAAACGCAAAATCTGGTCTGACGTTCACTAAGAATGATCACTAGAAATTTAAAAGCCCCGCTATTCAGCGGGGCTTTTTTTGTGCCTAAATATGGTGAGACTTAATATGTGTCCATAGGGCGCATAAAAAAAGGAGGGTGAAGAACCCTCCTTTTTAGTTTTAATGGCTTCTAGGATGGCGAGAGCCGTCTTCCGAATACGGTTAGGCCCAGACCTATACCAACCAACACAACAGCGATTAACGAGAGCTGTATGTGAGAGAAGGGAAGCATGCCACCTCCAGGCAAAGCCAGTAGTAAACCACCTATCAAAATCAGAATGCGGGTAGGCCAACTGAAGGCATGCTGGGTGAGAGAGCCAAAGCCAAGTAAATAGCCTTGCAGTCCTCCTGAGATCACCGTTATGCCAATTAGGGCTGTGATGATCACTGTAACGACTTCGATGACGCTCCCATTACCGAGGAACGCTGGGTTGAACACAAAGAAGAACGGAATGAAGTAAATGATGGATCCGATCCGCATTGATTCAACACCGGTTTCCAGTGGCTTACAGTTAGCGACAGATGCAGCAGCAAAGGAAGCCAATGCTACCGGCGGCGTGATAAAGCTGAGCATCCCCCAATAAAGTAGGAACATGTGAATGGACATTGGGTCCAATCCTGTCTGTGTCAGGGCTGGTGCCAGAATAATCGCCAGGAAGATATAAGCGGCCGTAACCGTCATCCCAATTCCTAGGATAAAACTGGTCAGAGCCCCCATAATCAGAAGGACAATCTGATTATCGCCCGCTAGGTAGACAAGGTCATTCGTCAAAGTACCTGTCATACCTGTGACCTGCAACGCCCCTACGATCAACCCAACAGCCGCGAGCAAGCCGGACAGTTCAGCAAGAAGCGCACCTGCTGCAAAGAGAAGGTCTTTGAACTTTTGCAAAGAGAGACGGTATTTGGGGTTGAATTGGTTGATTACGAGCAACAGCGCGGTCGCATAAAAAGGGGCATGGGATTCCCGTTTTAGGAAAACCAGCATCCAGACGAGGAACACAAAGACGGCGATATAATACCACCCTTCTTTAAAGACCTGCTTCAATGAGATCAGATCTTCTTTAGGTAGACCTTCTAACTTATTCTCAGCCGCATAGGCATCAATCTGTAGGAATAACCCTACATAATAGAGCAGAGACGGGATCGCTGCTGCGAGTGCGACGTCGATGTAACGAACATTCAGAAAGTCCGCCATGATGAAGGCTGTGGCCCCCATGATCGGCGGCATCAACACCCCACCAGTAGAGGCGCATGCCTCAATGGCTGCGGCTGTTTTTGGGCGCACACCGATACTTCTCATGGCAGGGATGGTTAGAGCACCAGTTGTGAGAACGTTGGTCACTGGACCACCAC
>JAEPMY010000154.1 GCA_017643685.1 Sneathiella sp. | reverse complement strand
GACTAAAAGAAAAACAATGGAAACCCGGCGCTTGCAATATCGCAAACACGCCGCTTAATATATTAAACCAGATGAGCCGGATCCTCCTTTAGATCAGGCCGCGACTTGTTCCATTTTATTTGATGACGGACAAATTTCAATAAACTAGAGAGTTGGTGCCCAGGAGAAGACTCGAACTTCCACTTCCATACAGAAACTAGCACCTGAAGCTAGCGCGTCTACCAATTCCGCCACCTAGGCAACTTGCGAGGCCATTTGATATAAATGTCCGGCCTTTCTGTCAACACTTCTTTCATCCAAAAAGAAAATAATTTTAAGGCATGATTATTTTGTTCTATGTGCTGAGTAATTCTTTGAAAGAAATTATAGAAGAGCCGATGGGTTGAAATTTATTTGCTCTATCGTTAAATACTGGAAAGGTTAAGGACAATTGGAATTTCGGCGATAATGTCAGTCTTTTTGAAAACGAGTATTTTCCGGCACTTCGCTTTGGCGATGGTGGTGGTGATGCTTGCCAATTTCCTTTCAATGCTTCCGAATAGCCATATTCATGGTGGGGCGGACACCCCATCTATGGAAGTTTCAGTGAACAAGATGTCACACGATTCCTCTAATTCCGGCGGTGATTTTTCAAAGGCCATGGAGGAATGCGGGATGGCAAGCTGTAGCCTTGTAATGCCGCGCCTTATATCCGATTTGTCACCACTTGAGGCTTCTGATGATGCTTTTCGCCTGAACGGCGATCGGTTCAACTCGTTGCGGTCTGGTCCGCTTCCCCGCCCTCCAAAATTTGTGGCTTGATCTGTCAGTAGCCTTTTTCGGGCTCTGACCTTTTCCAATTTTCTAAATTTTTCGCGCAAGCATGTTTGCGAATGCAGTGCTGCGCATTTGAAAAGGATCAAGTTATGAAATCCAATAAACGTATTTTTGCAACCCTTCCTGCTGGCATTCTTGTGGGGCTCGGCCTGATGGCATCCGGTGCCGTATATGCGGGAGGCAGCCATGGTGGCGGTCACGGCAATAAAGGGCAAGCCTTCGGTGAGCCTGGCGCAGCATCGGATGTTGTTAAAACCATTCCGATTGAACTTGGGGATAATTTCTTCTCTCCTGAAAAGCTGTCTTTTGAACAAGGTCAGACGGTTCGTTTCACGGTTGTGAATAAGGGTGAGTTTGTCCATGAGTTCAATATTGGAACCCAACTGATGCATGCCGACCATCAAAAAGAGATGGCCATGATGATGGAGCATGGTGCCATCGAGGTAGATCGGATTAATCACGACAAGATGAAAATGGATATGGGTAATGGCCATATGATGAGCCATGATGACCCAAACAGCATTCTGTTGGAACCGGGCCAAAGCGGCGAAGTGATCTGGAAGTTCGCCGCGTCTGGGGAGTTGGAGTTCGCCTGTAATCTGCCGGGTCATTACGAGTCCGGCATGGTGGGTGAAATCTCAATCGATTGATGAGGAGGGGGCGGCCTTTTGGTCGCCCTGACTTTCCAGCTTCAAAAAGGAAATAATCGTGAAAAAGAAATTGATCATCCTAGGGATGAGCCAAAGCCGTCGCTTGATTGCAGCGATTGGGATTGGCATCGGTCTGCTTTCAGCTTCAATGGTTACGGCAGGCGAATATAACTTAACGGTAGACAAAGTCCGTATTTCTACAGGTGAATTTGAGAAAACGGGGATTGGATATAATGGCTCATCCCCTGGGCCTGTTCTCCGATTTCAAGAAGGTGAAGAGGTTGTCATCAATGTGACCAATAACCTTGATGAGACCACTTCAATTCATTGGCACGGGCTAATTCTGCCATACGAAATGGATGGAGTGCCGGAAATCAGTTATCCGGGTATTAAGTCAGGAGAGACATTCACATACCGCTTTCCCATCCAGCAAAGCGGTACTTATTGGTTTCATAGCCATTCAGGATTTCAGGAACCTGATGGCGCTTATGGGGCCATTATTATTGAGCCAAAAGGGCGAGAGCCGTTCAGATATGATCGGGAATATGTGGTGCAACTAACCGATGCGCATCCACATTCTGGGGCGCGGATTATGCGCAATCTGAAAATGATGCCAGATTATTATAATCGCAAGCAACAAACTCTGATGGATTTCTTCTCAGATGCTGAAAAGAACGGTTTTTCTGAAACTGCATCTGATCGTATGGCATGGGGCAGCATGCGGATGATGCCTGCCGATGTGGAGGATGTGCAAGGATTTACCGGCCTGATTAACGGCAAGGGCCCTGATCAAAATTGGACCGGTCTTTTCAAGGCAGGGGAGCGGGTGCGTCTTCGTTTTATTAACTCATCTGCCATGACTTATTTCGATATGCGCATCCCTGGTTTGAAGATGACAGTTGTGGCGGCGGATGGCCTGAATGTTCAGCCTGTTACTGTCGATGAGTTTCGCATTGGTGTTGCAGAAACATATGACGTCATCGTTAGGCCAAAAGAAGACAAAGCTTATACGATTTTTGGGGCGAGCATGGGTCGATCTGGATATGTGCGGGCAACGTTAGCACCTGATGAAGGAATGACTGCTGATGTCCCTAAACTAAAAGGTAAGCCCCTTCTGACAATGGCGGATATGGGGATGAGCCATGAAGGAATGGATCATGGGAACATGCCATCCATGTCGGGTGAAGGGCACAAACCTGAAGGGCATTCTGTGGAAAAGCCTATGCAGAATGGCAAGATGATGGATCATTCTAAAATAGGATCAGATATGGATCATGGCCGCATGATGAAAATGAATAAATCTGCAGCAGATCCTTTCTATGCTCCCGGAAGTGGGTTGATGCCACAGGCTTCAAATGGCGGAAAGTTCTTGTCATATAAGGATTTGAAGGCTCAAAAGCCGCTCTATCCATACCGAGAGGCAACAAGAGAAATTGAGCTTCGCCTTACCGGGAATATGGAGCGGTATATCTGGTCCATTAATGGAGTGAAATATGAAGACGCTGAACCCATTCGTCTAAAATATGGGGAACGGGTTCGGTTTAAGTTTGTTAACGAAACTATGATGACCCATCCAATGCATCTGCACGGAATGTGGAGCATTTTGGATACGGGTTCTGGTAAGTGGAATCCGGTTAAACACACGATCAGCGTTGCGCCGGGGACGACTGTTTATTCGGAAACCGAAGTGGATGCCGAAGGGCAATGGGCATTCCATTGCCATCTTTCCTATCATGCAGATAGTGGCATGTTTCGCAAAATTGTGGTCGAAGGTGGGCCAGATAATGCTGCAAATATAACTCCAGTAAAAGGAGAACGCTCATGGAACTAAGAAATTGGATTGCGGGCGGATTTGCAATGAGCGCAGCAATGATGCCTTTCTCAGCCCTCTCCGAAGAACTCTATTATGGTGTTCAGCTTGAAGAGTTTGAGTATCGTGCAGGAGAGCATGGAGAGCAGTTATTTGTCTGGGATGCTGATAGCTTTATCGGATCCGATGAGGTGAAACTGCGCTGGAAATCCAGTGGGGAAGTTGAGATTGAAGAAAATAATCTTGAGGCTCTCTCTAATCAGCTTAGTCTTCAAGTGCCCGTTTCAGATTTTTGGGATGTCAAGGCGGGGGTGCAATTAGATAGTCCCGATGGTCCTGATCGTTGGTATGGGGTTGTTGGTGTTTCCGGGCTTGCCCCTCAATGGATTGAAATGGACTTGGATTTTCTCGTTAGTGAGAAGGGTAAGGCGTCTGCAGTGTTGGATATGGAGTATGAGCTACTCATAACCAATTATCTTATCCTGACCCCATCTATTGAAGTTCAAGGTGCTTTCTCTGGGGATCCTGAAATTGGGGTAGGCTCTGGCATTAATAGCACAGAACTCGGACTAAGGCTCAGTTACGATCTGGTTGATCGAATGGTATCACCTTATGTGGGTGTTGCTTATGAGCGATCTTATGGGGAGACAGCCGATTTGGCCAAGGATGAGGGAGAAGAAACCTCCAGTTGGCAGTTTGTAATTGGCGCCAAGTTCATTTTTTAAGGAGAGATCAGAGGGTGTCAGGTGCAAGCTATCTGACACTCTAGTCTCAGATGGAGTGGATAATGCTTTGGATTAGAAAATGGAGTTTGTCTCTGATTGTGCTAGGTTTAAGCGCCGCGCCCGCTGGGGCAGATAATAACGCGGTTGATTATTTGGGATTAAGCGTTAGGGGTGCTGCACTTGTTCAAAATGAAGACTTACGTCATTGGCGTATTAAGGGTCGTATTTCAAACGAGAGTACAGAAAAGTTGGTGATTTTGGGTGTTCTCATTCCAGATGGGCTGCATAGCTTGCCTTTTAAGTTGAAAGTTGAAGCCGATAGGTATGTAGATATCGGCTCTCTTACCTTACAGCCAGAGGAGCAACTTGATTTATCTAGCAGTCATGTCGTGATTGAGTTTGATGCGTACCAAAAATTTGAGAACAAAACAGGTGGGTTGGAGCTGCAATTACATACTGTTAATGGATATCTTCCGTTTGTGGCCCATTTAGAAGAGGCGACTATTCGTTAATGGCGTGATTGCGGATGTGCTAGATACAGGTCAGCATCGTGTCTAATTTGCTTATGAAGTGAAACTTTTTCGAAAGAGTTGGTTTTTATCTTGGCCTCTGGCCTGCGCCGCGCTAAAAAACGGGCAGGATATATAGGTTTCGCCTGTAAATGCAGGCAATGGTCTCCGCTAGATGAGGGATAAAAAATGTCAGCAGGTCTGATTACCAT
>JAEPMY010000001.1 GCA_017643685.1 Sneathiella sp. | reverse complement strand
CGAAATTATTTACAAATTGTATATTTTACGCGCAATTAAATTATTTTGTCGGTATGCGAGCTAATTGCTCCAAGGGGAGGAGCAATTTTCAGCCTACTTCAATATTGTACGAGCATTCTGTGGCTGCACTGGGCGATTAGTGGGGATTTGCAAGCTGTGCTGGAAGGTTTTAATCTGCTCATTGGACGTTGAGAGCCTGGATTTTAAGACGATCCATTTAACACCTTCTGTACAAGGTGGTGTTGTCAGGGAGCCGTTATATTGAAAATACTGCAAATCGCCGGGGAGTAGCTGACTGGCTCTTAAGCTTTTTTGATGGGCTTCCGCACCCTGCTTTTTGGGTAGGTTCCGGACGATTTTTGCAAGCTGCCGATTTTCTGCCCCCACTTCATAAAGAACGGCAACGACAATCAGGCTGTTATCGCTTGCCTGATGAACAAAATGGGCTTCCAACGGGAAATGTTTCCCATCAATTGTATGTTCGCTTGGGCTATGGAAGTGAGCTTGTAAAAGCGTCGCTTTTTGGTCTCCAATTCTCAGTTTATTTCCCGGTTCAAATTCCAGCTGAATTGCATGTCCGTTATGGATTTTTTTGGAAACTTTTGATCCATATTTGAAGGTGAGAGGAGGCAATGCGGTCTCTTGTGCCTCTGATATATCAATAGGAGACTGATTTTTGCCTTCCTGACATATTCCCGGCCAATCATAGGGGCCGTTCAGGCTTCCATATGACCAATTTGCCCCCTTGTCAGAGGCTTTCGCACCGCCGCTGATCAGTAGCAGCGCCATAAATGTAGATAAGGTGATTTTATGCATAAATACTCCCTAAGGTTAAAAATAAGTCTGGATACACAACTTATGATTACGGTTTGGGAGTTCAATTCGGGGCTGTGAATTTACACGCAAGTGTATTGAAAATATTCAAGTTTTTATATCTGAAGTCAGAATTATATTAAATCAGGGAATAAAAAAATACTCTGGGCCGTTTCTCCTATAACAAATTCTACAAAATGGGAGGAGAGTATGTCTGAAGATAAAAAAATGGATCATCAATCGGTTCTGGAGCTGTATGAGAAGGATCCAGTAGAAGCTGATCGCGTCTTTTTGGGGCGTGTTGCTCATAAGGATCGCCGTGGTTTCCTGAAAGGTGCTGGCCTTGCCACACTTGGGGGATTATTAGGGGCGAGTATTCCTTTTCACCGGAATATGCCGTCTGGTCTGATCCCGGTTGCCCTTGCAGATGAGAATTTGTTGGCTGGTAAGGACGGCCTTTCAATGCTCAATGATCGGCCGCTGAATGCTGAAACACCGCCACATTTGCTAGATGATGCCATTACACCTACGACTCGTCATTTCATCCGAAATAACGGGATCCCGCCGGAGGATGTAAGCCCCGATAACTGGACACTCACTATTGACGGGCTAGTTGATACACCCATGGAGCTGAGCATCGCTGATCTTAAATCAAAATTTGAGGTGGTGACCATGGCACTTACAATCGAGTGCGGCGGTAACGGTCGGGCGTTCTTTAACCCACCTGCAAAAGGGAACCAATGGACTTATGGGGCGGTTGCTTGTTCCAACTGGACAGGTGTTCGCTTAAAAGACGTTCTAAACGCGGCAGGCGTCCAGAAAGAAGCGATCTACACCGCGCATGTGGGCGCGGATGACCACCTTTCCATGAAGGAAGGTAAATTGGCAATCTCGCGGGGGATGCCGATTGAGAAAGCACTCACGGATAATATCCTAATTGCTTTTGAGCAAAATGGTGAGGCGCTTCACCCTCATAACGGAGCGCCGCTTCGTCTTGTGGTGCCGGGGTGGCCGGGATCTTGTTCCCAGAAATGGCTTACAAGGATTTACCTGCGGGATATCGTCCATGACGGGCCAAAAATGACTGGAACGGCCTATCGTGTGCCAAACCGTCCGGTAGAGCCCGGCGAGAAGGTCGATAAGAAAGATTTCGATATTATCGAACGGATGCCGGTTAAATCTCTGATTACAGCACCAGCAACCGGTGCAACCGTTGCCGGAGAAGAAGTTGAGGTGCGTGGCCACGCCTGGTCAGGCGACCGGACAATCTCAGAAGTGCATGTTTCGATGGATTTTGGCGTGACCTGGCAAAAAGCTGAGCTGGACGCACCGGTTAATTCAGGTGCTTGGCAGAATTTCAAAACCAAAGTGACGCTACCGCAAAAAGGGTACTACGAGATTTGGGCGAAAGCGGTGGATGACGCCGGCGATGCGCAGCCTCATGCCATCAACTGGAACCCTAAAGGATATCTGAATAATACCATGCACCGCGTCGCAGTTCGGTATTCATAAAAAGAATAAGGGGGAGGGGCGTTGCTCCTCCTTCAATAAAGGGTGGAGTTATTATTGATGTTGAAAAGATTGTTGTGCACGGCGGTTGTGATGGCGCTTGGCACATTACCTGTAGCTGCGAGTGAAGAAGAATCTGAATATGGCTTGCTTGTCGATAAGCCGGGGGCGGAAGAGACTTTTATCTACTGTACCGCCTGTCATTCCGAGAGAATTGTCGCGCAGCAAGGTTTAAGCCGGACGGACTGGAAGGCGTTATTTGTTTGGATGGAAGACGAGCAGGAGATGGAGCCCATCGAGGAGCCTGACTATTCCATCATTATCGATTACCTGTCCGAACATTATAACACGGACAGGCCCAATTTTCCGAAAAGGTAAACGTCTCTTTATCTAGGCAGTGCTGCTATGCGCAAGGGAGAGCTTTTCGATAAGTTGTTTCCATAGCCATCCGCAGCTCTGCCTGTTTTTCCTCATCCATTGATTTAATTTCATGTTTTATGAAACGGGCAATGGCGGCAAAGCGGCTTTCATCCATACCGGTTGCCAGCAAGGTCATCTGGCTGTGTTTGGATTGCCATTCAGCTGTTAGCTGTTGCTCTGACTGATTAAAGATAATGTTTGTGTGATCTTTATTGTCGCTATCGCTCAGGCCAACACTGACGAATGTCAGGCGGCATCCTCGCATGCCGCGGTAATGGGCCGTGATTACCTCTTTGTCATTCACGACATCCAGATTGGCTTCCGCTAGTTTTAGCTCTGAGGCGCTGAGATCAGGGATCTTAAAATCGCCCGTAATCTGGCTTGAAACCTGAATAACTTTTGGGGTCTTCTCCAGCATATATCCTTTGATGGAATAGGCTTGGTGGAGTTTTTCCGGATTACTTCTGGTGAATTGGTCATATTGAGACCATGCAAAAATGCCAGAACCAACTACAAGGCAAATTGCGGCTGCAATACTTGCGCGGACCCATGTGGATTTTTCAGGGTGTTTAGGCTCTTGATCCACCGATTTGGTATAGCTGGACTTGATATGGCGCTTCATCTCTTGAATTTGAGAGAGGGCCTCTCGAAGTTCCGGTTCTCTGGCGATACGGGCTTTGACGAGCTGGATATCACTTGCGGAGAGTTCCTCATCCGCATAGCCGTTTAGTAAATCCCAGTCTTTGTCACTGATACTCATTACCGTAAAATCTTTCTATCCAGCGGTTGGACATTTGTTTTGTCCACTTCATTAAGCAACGATTTGCGGGCTCGACTGACCCGGCTCATAATGGTTCCCTGCGCGAGACCTAAAACGATCGCAGCCTCCGCATATTTTAAACCAAATACATCAACTAGATAAAGGATCTCCCGCTCCTGATCTGTCAGTTTTTCAAATGCCTGATGCACCAAAACTTCCTCAAGCATGCTTGGCGCAGGTGCTGGGGTCTCTTCATATAAACGGCTCACCGCATTAAAATATTCCGCCGCCGTTTTCTCGCGGCGTTTATTATCGATATGGATGTTGCGAATAACCCTGAACATCCAAGGTTTCAGGTCTTCTATTGTTTTGGGAGTGGTCGGGGCAGAAAGTACTTTTTTACAGGCTTCCTGCACCAAATCGCCGGCCGCGTCTTCATCCCGGCAAATGGCGATGGCATACGCTTTCAACTCTGGCAGCAATTTGGATATTTTCTGACGCAAAAACATCGCATCAGGATAACGATATTTAGATTTACGCGATAGCGTTAAATTCGCCGTCCCATCCGGCGGAGAGAGCGGGCGTAAGCCCCATTTTTTACAGACCACCTCAAGATAGGGGCTACGCTTCTGACCATCTGTTTGCCAGTCGCTTGCCGGGCGTTTGAAATGGTGGGGTAGAAGTCTTTTGCAAAAGCAGGCAACAACCCGTAGGCCGCACACATGGCATGGCGGGCATAAATCTGTTGTTTTCGATTTCCTGCGTTCGGATTGGATAGTGTTTGAAAGACCTCTGCCGTTCGCGCATCGTAGACGAGTTCCGGGATTTTGCTGTCCAGATAATCATCAATGGCTTTGACCGACTTGGGAACGTTCTTGGCACCAAGCTTTTCGGCAATCATGCCATATTCTTCAAAATATTGATCTCGCTGGCGATGGGATAGTTTCAGGTCTGAATACAGTAGGCGTGCTGTTAAAAAGCTTCTGGCTTCGGCCACATGCACCCACGTCAGCAGGTCTGGATCCATCGCGCTATAAGATCGGCCGTCTGGTGCTACTCCGCTTACCTTCTCATGAATACCGCGTACCTTTTCAATAATTGCTGTCGCATCTTCTTTGCCAGCATAGGTCGTTGCGGCAACAAATTGGGCGGTTCGGCGGAGGCGGCCCATCATGTCTTCGCGAAAGTTTGAATGATCCCACACACCAGCAAGGGCGAGCGGATGCAACATTTGCAGGAGGAGGGCAGAGAAACCGCCAACAATCATGGATGAAAAATCACAATGGACCTGCCAACATACACTGTTAGGGCCAAAAAAGCCGGGATCGCCGATTGGCTCATCATAATTGATGCTTTTGAGTAATACTCCGGAATTGGAGAGGACTTCTCTCTCAACACGCTTGCGGATCAGTTCCAATGGATATTGCATAATTTTAATCACTCGCCGGTGGACTAGATTGAAGATAGGAAAGATTTGAAGGACATTCAATTATCCGCCGCTGTAATTGAGCTTTACCAGTCTTTACAGGATGGCTAAGACTAATAGGTAAAAGAGACGGTCTACAGGGGAAACTGATGTTCGCAAAAACAGCTATTGTAACGGGTGCCGCACGCGGTATCGGATTGGCAACAAGCCGCCTTTTCCTGGAAGAGGGATGGCATGTGGTGATGGTTGATTGGGACGGGGAAGAACTTTTATCTGTCGCAGAGAGTATGGAGAGGGTTCATCCAATTGTCGCGGATGTGTCAAACCCTGATGACGTTGCCCGCATTTTTGAAGAAGTGCTGGAGACGGCTGGGCGTGTGGACGCATTGGTGAATAATGCAGGAATTGCCGATTTTGGGCCGATCGAAGACACTGATTTTGCCCGCTGGCGCCGGGTGATGGAGACAAATCTGGATGGTGTCTTCTTGATGTCTCAAGCAGCAACACCGGCATTAAAAGAGACACATGGCTGTATCCTGAATATTGCGTCTATCTCTGGCCTTCGGGCGTCTACCCTTCGGGTGGCTTATGGCACGTCAAAAGCAGGGGTGATGCATCTTTCCAAGCAATATGCGGCAGAACTTGGTGAGTATGGCATCCGCGTCAATTGTGTCTGTCCGGGGCCTGTTCGAACCAAGTTGGCGATGGCCGTTCACACACAGGATATTATCGACGCCTATCATGACGCAATTCCCCTTAACCGCTACGGCACAGAGCAAGAGATCGCAAATCTGATTGTTTTTCTCTGCTCTGATAAAGCGAGTTATATCACGGGGCAGGTTGTTGCCGCAGATGGTGGTTTTGAAAGCACGGGCGTGGGGCTGCCAGCTCTTCGCAAAACAACTTGATCGCCTGACGTTTGGAGATATCCTCTCGGCTTCTGATTTGCTTGAAGATCGCCCGGATGGGCTTGGAGTATTATGAAACGCACATTGTTCATTACGTCAAACCGGCTTGGTGATGCGGTCTTAACCACAGGCATCTTGAAGCATCTGATTGAGAAAGAGCCTGATAGCAAAGTGACGGTGGTCTGCGGAAAAATTCCGGCATCGCTGTTTTCTGAAATTCCTGAAGTTGAGAAGGTGGTGGCAATCACCAAGCGCAAAAGAAGCCTTCACTGGTGGGACGCGTTTAAGGGAATTGACGGATTTTTCTGGCACCGAATTGTTGATTTCCGCTCAAGCGCGCTGGGGCTTCTGCCCACCCGGCACCGGCATTATTGGCGCGGCGGGGCGGATACTGAGCATAAATTGGTCTCAAACGCGCGCCTGATTGGCGAAGATCATGTGATTATGCCCGCTATTCAGATGCAGGATGGCATTACAAGAAAGGCGCTGGGACTGCCGGAAGGCGAGAAAATCCTGGCCCTTGCCCCCACAGCGAATTTTTATCAAAAACAATGGCATTATGAAAATTTCATTGGCCTTGCAAAGAGACTGACCGCTGATGACGGCATTCTGCCTGGGGCGAAAGTCTTGGCGCTGGGGGCACCGGGGGAGGAAGCGCAAGCGATGCCGGTGGTCGAAGCTCTACCTAAAGAACAGGTCCTAGATTATGTGGGTAAGACCAATCCAATGGAGGCGGCAAAGCTGTTATCCCATGCGGCGTTGTTTGTCGGTAATGACTCTGGCCTGATGCATACGGCAACCGCTGTTGATATTCCAACTGTGGGTTTGTTCGGGATCGGAAAGCCAACGGTGTATCGCCCTTATGGACCCAAATCCCTATGCTTGATCGGTGATCCGGCTGGTGTGGCGATTATCCGTGAGGATGTTGAAGATGCGGATGGGAATGTGAAGATGCGGGAAACCTTGCCACTTGATCATGTGGCATCAGAAGTTACGGCCTTCTATAAATCCTTACAGGCATAAAAAAGAACTGCCGGACGGATCCGGCAGT
Organism: Sneathiella sp.; assembly: GCA_017643685.1. GTDB lineage: Bacteria > Pseudomonadota > Alphaproteobacteria > Sneathiellales > Sneathiellaceae > Sneathiella. Next base: position 77,252 of record JAEPMY010000001.1, on the reverse strand, counting down.
TCTGCCCCCCAAATAAACGGGGTACTCTTACGACTAAGCAACGGTACTTACAACTTAAGCCCACAGTTCAGAAATGCCTCTTTCGTGCGTTCTTTTTCCTCTTCCGTCAGTTGCAGAAGCGGCGTCCGCACAAGTCCGCCGACCTGCCCCAACAGTTCCTGCCAATATTTCTGATGCGCTTGTGGTTTGCCGCCGGGACGTGTTCCTTTAAGCGCTTGGCGAACGGGATCAAGGCTGTCCCGAATGACACGTGCTTCTTCAACCTGACCGGCCATAGCAAGTTTTGTGTATTCATGCATACGCTTGTCATTTTTCGTCTGCAGCAGATATGGCGGTGAAGAGCAGAGATATAGTTGCCAGTTCAGCTCGACCATATTGTCGAACCATTCATCTTCTGATGCGGTACTGACGAGAATTTTGTCACCGGCAAGCTCAGTCAGCCTTTTATACATCGGACGATCAACGCTGTATTTGATGGCCACGATGTTTGGAAGCTCGGCAATCCGGGCGCACAGTTCAGGGCTCATCAGATAACCGCTGTCCGGGTGGCTCCACATGGCGATGCCGATATTCACAGCTTCGGATACGGCCTTGTAATACTGATAAACGGTTTCATCCTGATCGGTCACAAAATGCAGGATCGGGGCGTGCACAACGATGTAATCTGCGCCGACAGCTTCGGCATGCTTGGCAAGCTCAATCACGGTGTCGAAATTCTGGTCAGAGCAGGACATGATTGTCTGGCCAGTGTTGCCAACTTCATCCACGGCAATTTCAAAGTTTTTCTTCCGCTCCTCCAAGGACATAGAGAAAAACTCACCTTGCTTGCCCGCGATGAAAAGACCTTGAATTTCGAGATCGTCAATCCAATGACGAATATTCTGGCGCATGCCGGCCTCGTTTAATGTGAAATCCTCATTAAACGGGTTCAGGGCCGCGGCCCAGATGCCTTTCATATGTTCGCGGGCGTACTCTTTCGCATCAAGCTTGCTGTATTTCATTTAGCTTTATCCTTCTCTGCGGTCATTCATGGCCCGCCAGATTTTCTCACTGGTGAGCGGCATTTGTAAGTCAGTCACGCCATAATCCTCAAGGGCATCATAGGCAGCATTTAAGATGGCAACGGGCGCGGCAATTGTACCGGCTTCCCCCACACCCTTGGCCCCCAACAAGTTATTGGGAGAGGGGGTTTGAAATTTCGAAATGGAGAGGGAGGGCATATCGCTGGCACGTGGCATGGCATAGTCCATGAGGGAGCCTGTGATGAGCTGCCCATCTTCAGAATAGAGAATTTGCTCCATAGTTGCCTCTCCAATGCCTTGGGCGATCCCACCCATAATCTGCCCCTCCACCATGGTGGGGTTAATGATGGTGCCAGCATCATCAAGGCAGGTAATATGGTCGACGGTGAGCTGCCCGGTCATTTCATCAATGGAAATCTCAGCGAGATATGCACCATATCCCCAGGCCTCACCCTCATTTTCATACCGAAGGGAGATGGTTATTTCTTCCGTGGGAGGGAGGGCGCCACCGGCTTTTGCGAGGGCTTCCTCCGCAGCTATTTTAAGTGCACTGCCCCCGATTGCCGTACTGCGACTTGCAAGCGCCCCGATCCCTTCAGGGCAGCTTTCTGTATCCCCATGTTTCAAGGCGATTTTATCAAATTCAATGTCCAGAATATCCGACAGGATCTGCCTGAAGGCAGTCTCTCGTCCGTGACCTTGACTGCTGCCGCCTGTCTCTGCGGACACGGTGCCGTCTGTGTGCAGGGTGACAGATGCGCTTTCCCATCCGCGGCCACATGGCTCCACATAAAAGGACAGGCCTGTCCCTTTTAATGTGCCGGGCGGCGAGGTTTCTTTTTTAGTCGGATAACCAGTCTCTTCCACTAGCCGCTGCAGTAAGGCACGATAGTCGCCTGAATCCAAGTCGGCCCCGGATGCACGTTTTGTGGGGAGGGCCGCTGCGGGCAGTAGGTTTTTTTGGCGGATTTCAACAGGGTTCATATTCAGGCTGCGCGCCGCCATATCCACTAATCGCTCCAGCAAAGTTATGGCTTCTGGCCGTCCTGCACCCCGGTAAATCCCGACCGGGCCTGTGTTCAAACTCCGGCCATTTGTTGTCAGGTGATAGGTATCGATATTGTATGGACCGGGCAGCATACGGGCTGCGTTCCAGGCCGGGATTGCCGCACTATTGGGGAGCCAATGTCCAAGCGGCGCCTCCACATTTGCGGTCAGGCCTTTAAAATAACCTTCCTCATCAAAATAGAGCGTGCCTTTTGTTTTAAGGCCGCGCCCATGTGTGGCAGAGAGCAGATCTTCGTTTCGAGTGGAAATCCACTTTGTAGAGGTTTTTTGATCCCACGCGGCCCAAACGGTAAAAACTTCTTCGGGGTATAAGGATGCTTTCATACCAAAGGCACCCCCGACATCCGGCGCAATGACACGAATTTTTTCGATTGGGATGCCAATCATCCGGGCCAGCTCTGAACGCGCCCGGTGGGGTGTTTGAGTGGAATGATAAACGGTCAGGCTGTCATCTGCCGGGTTATAGCGGACGGCGATGGCGCGGTTTTCCATCGGGGATGGCGCCAGGCGAGGGTGTTGAATTTCCGTACTGACTTGACGCCAGTTAGACATCTCAAGAACGCTTGGGTCTCCGTCCTGCCATTGTTGATGTAGCGCAGGGGCGCTATCCGCCGCATCTTCTAAGGAGGCGCGGGGGGTACTTTCTTGATTGATCTCAACATAGATACTGTCGATGGCATCCAAACCAGCCGTGCCAGTGGTTGAGAGGATCGCGGCGATCGGCTCTCCAACAGCTTTAAGCTCGCCGGGGCTTAGGATCGGGTAATCTAATTCCGCCATATGCTCCAGCATGGGATTAACGGCCAGTTTTCCAATGCTGGCAACATCCACGCCTGTAAATATTGCTTCTACGCCCTCAATTTCCAAGGCATCAGCCACCTCGATGCTTTCGATAGTGCCTGTAGCGCTGGTGCTCCGATAAAAGTTGACGGTGAGAGCCGGGCCAATGTCGATATCGTCCACATATTGCCCAAGACCTTGGATCAGGGCATCGTCTTCAACGCGGGGCAGCGCATCCCCAATTTTCACGCGGCCAATTTTGGGGGCGGCTTTAGGCGGTTTCACCGGTTCCTGCAGAGAGGTTTTTTGGGGTTCTTCTGCCGTTTTTGGTGATTTTTTTAACCAGCGAAAGAATTTCAAAGACACACTCCATCAGGCAAAAAGCCGGACCTTAAGCGGTCCTTTCATTTCTGTTTTGCGCAATGTGCTCCTATCTCGTTATCATGACAAATCTTAAATTCTGATCTTGCTATAACAAAAATAGATAACAAAGAAGCTCGGTTGTCGATTATTTTATGGCCAACAGGACAATAACAAAGGCGGACCTATGAAACTGGCCATTATCGGATACGGCGCAATTGCGGCTTTTGCAGCTCGGAAAATTCAGGAAATGCACGGGGTGCAAATCTCGTATGTTCTTTGCCGCGAGGGGCGGCAAGAGGTTGCGAGCGCTCAAATTGGGGGTGATGTCAAAGCCGTCACTAAATTTTCTGATATCCAGGAGACAGTTGACCTTGTGTTGGAAGCCGGGGGACATGAAGCCTTCCGCCAACATGTGTTTGATGTATTGGCGGCAGGCGTTGATGTGGTTTCCGTCTCCTCCGGTGTGATGGCGAATGAGGAAGATGCTCAAAAGCTTGCTAAGATTACGGATGAAAGTGGAGCGGTTCTACATTTTGCAACGGGGGCAATAGGCGCGATGGATGCGTTAAATGCCGCTGCCGTGGGTGGTCTTACCTCTGTCACATATATCGGCCGCAAAAAACCGGCAGGGTGGAAGGGATCACGGGCGGAAGAGGTGATTGATCTGGACAGTCTTGTTGCCCCGGCTATTCATTTTGAGGGAACGGCGCGCGAAGCTGCCAGCCTCTATCCGAAAAATGCCAATGTTGCCGCAACTATCGCCATGAGTGGGATCGGTATGAGCGAGACAAAGGTCAAACTCTACGCGGATCCAACAGTTCAGAAAAACATCCACGAGATAGAAGTGGAGGGGGCTTTTGGATCTTTTGCTTTCCGTATTGAGGGGAGCGCCCTTCCAGAAAACCCGAAATCTTCTGCGCTCACGGCAATGAGTTTGGTGGCGGCCATTCAAAGACGGCAGGCCAAGATCATCAGCTAAACGCATATTTAACCGGTTAAATTTCTTTGGCGGTGAGTTTTAGCTCTTCCAGAAAGGCCTCTGCCGCCGGGGAGAGCCCACCCTCCCGCCGGTAAGAAACCCCGACGGAGCTGAAAGAATGCTGGATCGGGGTTTTGATCTCTACCAACGTGCCGTTGTTCAATTCCTCCTCAATCACATGAAGGGGCATGGCGCAGAGCATGTCAGATAACTTGATCAGTTCCCGGTTGGTCAGGAACGAAACTGACTCTACTGCATTTTCCGGGGGGGTATGGCCGTTATCCATAAACTCTTTTTCAAGCTGGCGGCGGAGAGTTGTATCGCTTGGCGGTAAGATCCAACCATAATCTTTTAAATCGGCATATCCGACCTTACCGGCCTTTTGGATGAGAGGGTGGCCCGCCCGTCCGACAACACAGAAGTCTTCTTCGAGTAGCTGTTCCTGAATAATATGTTTGCGGTGGCGATATTCAGTCAGGCGCCCGAGCACCAGGTCTACATCCCCTGTCTGCAGGGCGGGCATCAGAATATCATTGGTTCCTTCGCGAATAACGATATTGACGTTTGGGCGTGCAGCGTGAATGCGGGCAATGGTTCTAGGCAGCAGCTTTGCGGAAGCCGCCAGCAATGTGCCGACGACGATACGACCGCCAAGCCCTTCGTTCAGATTATCAAGCTCCTGCGCTGCGTTTGAAATTTGCGTCAGGATAAGCTTGCCATGACGGATGAGGGCGTTGCCGTAAGTGGTTGGAATAACACCTTTATTGGTTCTGTTGAATAGAATGACACCAAAATCCGTTTCCAGATCCTTGATAAGTTTTGTCGCTGCTGGCTGAGATATATTCAGCTCTTTGGCCGCGTGCAGGATGCTGGAATGTTCCGCCACGGACACCAGTAGGCGAAGCTGTTTCAGCTTCAATCGGGTGGAAACCCGCTCGGCGATTTTGATATGTCTATTTCGATCGATCATGCTTTTGTTATTTCAAAAACGAATACCAAATTAAAGCTAATTTTGTTGAACAACTATCCAGATCCGCATAGCCTTTTTGAAAATAATGAATGGAAATGGGAGTTTTTATGCCGTTACATCCGCGATTTGCGCCCTTTAACTTCCAAAAATGGGTAGAGGATAATCAGGAGAAGTTGAAGCCGCCTGTCGGTAATCAATTGCTTCATCACGACTCAGGTATGATTGTTATGGTGGTTGGCGGCCCCAATACCCGTGTTGATTTTCATGATGATCCGGTGGAAGAATGGTTCTATCAGGTCAAAGGCGACATGATGCTGAAAATCTACGAGGATGGGGAGATTTATGATGTCCCCATTCGCGAAGGCGAAGTGTTCATGATGCCCGCGCACACAATCCACGCACCACAGCGCCCGCAAGAGGGATCGGTTGGGATCGTGGTTGAGGCGCCGCGGATGACCCATATGAAAGAAGGTTTTGAGTGGTTTTGCTTCGGATGTAATCGCCGATTGCACCGTGCAGAAGTTTCTTTGCTGGATTCCAGCGGTATTGTGACTAAACTGCCAGAGATATATGAAGCTTTTCACAATAACATAGAGGCAAGAACATGCCCGGATTGTGGAACGTTGCATCCAGGTAAAGGAAAGCCGCCTGAAGGTTGGGTTGTCCTTTAACCGAACAAAGAGAGAGAAACAGGGAACGGGATTTAACATGAGCGTATTCAAGAAAATTATGATGGCGGGCGCTGCTGCTGCCATGACACTCACGGCTTCTGCCGCGATCGCGAAAGAATTTCGGATTGGTCTGATCACACCTCCGCCACATATCTGGACGAAAGCTGCTGGCGCATTTGCGAAAGAGCTGGAAGAGAAATCTGGTGGTAAGCACACGGTTAAAGTTTTCCCATCTCGTCAGTTGGGTAACGAGGCGCAGATGCTGCAGCAAATGCAGACCGGTGCGTTGGATATGGCCTTTATGACCGTGGCTGAAGTTTCCAACCGCGTGCCGAATATGGGGGCTTTCTACGCGCCGTATCTGGCGAAAGACATCGCGCATGCTGCGAAAATTCTACGCTCCGACACAGCAAAGAAAATGCTGAATGAGCTGCCACGGAAAGCCGGTGTAATCGGTCTTGGTTATGGTTCTGCGGGCCTTCGTCAGATTGTCTCTCGTGATCCTGTTGAAAATGCAGGTTCCCTGAAAGGCAAGAAAATCCGCATCACACCATTTGAGCCAATCAAAGATTTCTACAATCTGCTGGGAACTGCTCCAACACCAATGCCACTGCCAGCGGTTTATGACGCCCTTGCAAATGGTCAGGTGGATGCCATCGATATGGATCTGGAGCTGATCTGGAAGCTGAAATATACAGAGCATGCGAAAACATTGGTCCTATCCAATCACATGATGTTCCCAATGGTCGGTATTGTTTCCGCTAAAGTTTGGAAAGATCTGTCCAAAGAAGATCGTGAGATGATCGGCAGCCTGATGGCGAAACACGTGGATAGCACGATTGACAGCTTTGTTGCTGGTGAGGCGAAATTCCTTGAGGAAGTGAAGAAGACGGATGCAACTGTTCAAGTTGTGGATCCAGATTTCTTCGGGACGGTTACGGATCAGTGGAATGCGATCTGGAGCAAACGTGCCCCATCCTTGAAAGATCTGCGCGAAGAAGCCAAAAAGTAATTCCTTAATCGGATTTCAGGATCAAGCCGCCGCAAATCCAGTTTGAGGCGGCTTGATTTTGTTTTGGAACATGGGTTTAGGTTCATTTTATGTTAGCTGTATTTCAGAAAGTCTCTGCCGGGATACTCGCCATTGAAAAGGCGCTGTTGATTTTTCTGGCGGCTGCGGTGACAGGGTTGATCCTGTTAAACGTGGTCACCCGTTCCGTGGATTATGCTCTCTACTGGGTGGATGAGCTGGCGATCTATGCCATGATCTGGATGGTGATGATCGGGGCCTCCATGATTGTGCGTCTTCGTAAAGGGATCGCAGTTACAATCTTGGATGAGGTGCTGCCCACCAACATCAAAGCAGTACTTGCGCTGATCGTTGATTTTATGGTGCTGGCATTCTCCGCGACGCTGATATGGCTTTCTTATATCTGGTATGATCCGTTGACCCTGATCGCAGTAGATTTCGATTTGGCGGCTTTCTCTGCTGACAGTTTCAATTTCATCTATGAAGAGCCAACCAACACTCTTGGTATTCCAAAGTTTTGGATTTGGCTGATCATTCCGATTGTGGCCATCACGATGACCTGGCATGCCTTCACCAATTTTGCAGAACGCCTGCTTAAAGTGCCGTCTGCGGCACCGGAGGTGATCTGATGGTTGGTCTCGTCTTTTTCGTAATATTGATGATGGGATTGCCGATTGCCCTCGTGCTCGCGGTTTCAGCTCTTTTCTATATTTTCTACTCCGGTCAGACGGTGTTGCTGCAATCTTATGCGCAGCAGCTATTTTCCGGGGTGCAAAGTTATGGCTTGTTGGCTGTCCCGCTTTTCATGCTCGCCGGTGAGTTGATGAATGAGGGCGGCCTTACAAAGCGTCTGATTGGATTTGCCAGTGTCTTTATTGGTCGGGTGAGGGGCGGTCTTGCCTATATTAACCTGATCGTAAATATGATGATGGCGTCCATCATCGGATCGGCAGCAGCCCAGATTGCGATCATGTCCCGCGCCATGGTGCCGGAGATGGAAGCGAAGGGCTATGATCGGTCTTTTGCGGCGGCGACAACGGCTGCGGGTGGTCTTTTGTCACCGATTATTCCGCCATCCATGCTGTTTGTTATTTATGGGGTGCTGGCGCAGATCGCCATCGGGGATATGTTTATCGCGGGGATTATCCCGGGGCTGATCATGTCTTTTGGTTTCTTTGTCGCCATTGCCTTCCTGGGTCGAAAATACAACTACCCGGTTGGAGAGAAGAAAACAGTAAAAGAGGTGAAATCCTCTCTTCTGATGGGCGCACCAACCTTATTGATCCCGGTGGTGATTGTCGGTGGTATTCTGGCAGGATTTACGACACCAACGGAATCTGCGGCCGTGGCGTCTGTGGTCGCATTTATTCTGGGACGTTTCTTCTATAAGGAACTGAAGTTTGAACAGATGCCAAAGGTCCTTTTAAGAACTGGTATCAACACATCAATCGTGGTGTTTATTGTAGCGACGGCCAATTTGTTTGGATGGATCATCATTTACGAACAAGTGCCGCAAAACCTCGCCGCGCAGCTGGTTGAGATTACACAAGATCCATTGGTCTTTTTGCTGCTCGTTAATCTGGCGCTGTTGTTCGTCGGGATGATTTTGGATGGTATTGCCGCCTTGATCCTGGTGGTACCAATCCTGCTCCCTATCGCGCAGCAGAACTATGGGATAGATCCCTATCATTTCGGTGTGGTGATCTGTATCAATCTGGTGCTGGGTCTGTTGACGCCACCTGTCGGGGCGGGGCTATTTGTGACGACAGCGATGACCGGGGTGAAGCCGGGCGCCCTGTTTAAGGCACTTGTTCCATTTCTGCTGACGACTGTTGTTGCGCTGTTGCTGATCAGTTGGCAGCCCGGCTTAGTGACTTGGTTGATTGACTAAATAAAAAAGGCTGCCGGAAAGGCAGCCTTTTTTGAGAGATGATGATGTCATCGTCTTAGGTTCGATAGTTGAAAGACTTTTCCGCCATCTTCGTCATTCTGGTCTTCTAAATCAGCATTGACGATGTCACGGATTTCCTGAACCGGGACGGGCTTTCCGAAGAAATAGCCTTGGGCTTCCTGACAGCCGTGCTCTTGCAGGAAGCTGAGGTCATTCTCATCTTCCACGCCTTCGGCAAGTGTCTTGATCTGCAGACCATCCGCCAGAACGATTGTCGCCCGAGAGATCGCAGCAGATTGTGGATTATCCCGAACACCACTGATAAAGGAGCGGTCGATCTTAATCTTGTCGAACGGGAAGGATTGCAACATGGACAGAGAGGAGTAACCCGTTCCAAAATCGTCCATGGCAATACTGATACCAAGCTGTTTCAGCTGGCGCACGATCGACAAGGTGTGGTTATGGTCTTCAATAATACTGGTCTCTGTAATTTCCAGTTCCAGCCGTTTTGCATCAAGGCCAGTCTCTCCCAGAATATCCAGAATGATATGGGGTAGGTCGCCGCGTGCGAGTTGAGCAGGGGCAACGTTTACCACAATCTTATACGGGTTTTTCCAGCTAGCGGCTTCTCTACAGGCTGTGTGTAGGACCCATTCACCAATTGGCGTGATCAAACCGGTTTCTTCAGCAATTGGAATGAAATCCACAGGGGAGACCATGCCCCGCTCTGGGTGGATCCAACGAATAAGAACTTCAAACCCGATCAGGTTACCTGACATCACATCGATTTGTGGTTGGTAATAGAGCTCAAGCTCATCGCGTTCAATCGCGTGGCGCAACTCCATTGAGAGCGCATTACGAGAGCGGTGAGATTCGTCAATTTTTGGATCGTAAAACTCAATGGCTTTGGTGTGGGATTGCAACGCCCGGTTCAGTGCCATTTCTGCGTGACCCAGAATTTGTTCCGGTGCAGATGTATCCTGTGGGAAAAGCGTCGCACCCGCTTTAAAGTCTACGGTAACCACATGCCCCATAACGGACACAGGGTCTGTAAACTCACCTTGCAGGCGCGTGATAAAGTTATCAAGCTGCTGCTCATTGATGATTTCCGCTTTGACGGCAACCAGCCGGTCCTGGCGACCGCGGGCAATAATCTCGTTAGGGCCCGTAATGTTATTCAAGCGTTCGGCGATGACCTTAACGATGGCATCTGACACAGCAGGTCCATGAACGGTGCGAACTTGCTCAAGACCTGACAGCTCTACCTTGATGACCGCAATCTGATTGCTATCTTCTGGCATATCTTGAAGACGATCTTCATGCTTTGACAGAAGATAATGGTAATGCGGCAGACCGGTTAGGGCATCATGCTGAGACAGGTGGCGGAAGAATTGCTGTGTTTCGGTCTGCTGACGATTGTCCAGAAGATGAACGGAGAGACCGGAGCCAATAACCAGAGCAATCAAGCTGACAACACCAATAATCAGCATTGTATCTGGCAGCATGGATGGCGGAACAAACAATGTTGGGTTTGGATAAATTGTCAGGGCGCCCATCGCCGTAAAGTGGGTGAGGGCAATACCAATGATCAGAGCAATAATACCGCCATAGCGACAAAAACGAGTGACAGGACGGGCCATGCGGTTGAACGCAAGGGCACCAAAAAATAAGCTGAAGAAAATAGAGGCATTCACAAGTGCGGGGTCCCAAGCCTTATCTCCTGCCACAATAAAAGCTTTCATCCCAAGGAAGTGCATGGATGCAATCCCCGCCCCCAGGATAGCGCCACCAATTTCAATGAGGAAACTGCGTTGTGTAGATGCTGCCAATGCAAAGCCAATAAAGGACATCACAATCGCAAGGAACAGAGAAGATAGGGTTAACAGCGGGTCATAGGCGTGATCAACCAACGGCTGATAGCCGATCATTGCAACGAAGTGAGTAGCCCAAATGGTACATCCGCCGACAACGGCAGACAGAAAGACCCAATGAAGACTATGAATGAAGCTAGAATTTCGTTTTGTGCGAATAAATAGGCGTCCAGTCACCAGACAACCAAAGACGCACAATATAACCGCAATCAACACATGATAATGATCATGCTCATTTGTTAAACAGGAGACAACTTCATACATGTGCGACAGCTAACCTTAAGCTACAAAAAAGATTCTTCTTTATAAGCACAGAAACTAATCAATTTCTCTTAACTAACTATGAATCCCGCTTGGAAAATTGGTCGATATCAAACAATTTGAAGCTTATACAGATGGGGTGGTTTTCCGGATCACTAATATTGATGTGGGGCATGGCGCTGCGTTGACCCTCTATATCCTTTTGGGTATTTATCGGGCGTCCGCTTTTATGGAATAACGTTTAAATGAAAATAAAAATAAAGTTGGTCATGGGCCTGCAGATGATAGGTCTTTGAAAACGATGTTGAACATCTCTCTGAATTGGCCGTGGTTATCCATTAAGCTTCAGCAGAATATGCAAGTTTTAAGTTGGGCCGTGCATCGGCCGGGATTTGTCATGACGGATCAAATCCTGTGGAGAGAGGTGCGCAATTCAGACCTGTCGGTAGATGTTGATGTTGCTGAATGGCTGGGCGCTGAAGTTGCAGGCATCGGGGCAAGCAATGCTGTTGTGATGCTTACCTCCCGGAATGTGCGAACCTATCAGACCGCAGAAGTGACAGTAGATGAAATCAGCGCGGTGGCCATCGCAACGGTTGGTTTGTCTAATCTGGAACGGGTCGGGAGTCGTCTAACCCCAGACGAGCAGAAGCAGATGTGGGGCACGATTAACGTGGCAGTGATAACAAATCAGCCGCTAAGTCAGATTGGCCTGCTTGAGGCATCTTCCATCATTACAGAAGCCCGCACCACCGCAGTGATCGAAGCTGGAGTCAAGCTACCAACGGGCATTGCGACAGGGACCGGCACTGATTGTGTTGCCATCGCGGCCCCGGTCGGGGAAGAGAATTACACTGGCCTTCACACCCCGCAAGGAGAGGCAATTGGCCGTGCTGCGTATCAGGCGGTTTCTGCCTGTGTGCAGGATTGGATTACAAACTGTCCGATTTAAGAAACCTCATTTGGGGTTAAGGCCGCCGCGAGGAGGTGAAACTCATCTGTTCGGTGAGAGGCCTGCCGCCACGCCAGCCCGATTTCCCGATAAGCAGGGGGATCCAGTGGGCATAGGAATAGATTTTCTGCACCGCTTGCCAGTGAACCCGCAGCAAGAGTGGGGAGCAATGTCACCCCCATATTAGCGATCACCATCTGGATTAATGTAGGTAGGCTTGTGGCGGCAAAGTTATCAGCTTGCGCGCGTGGCGGTAACTGGCAGGCTTCCAGGGCATGTTCACGCAGACAATGCCCCTCCGCCAGCAGCAAAAGGTCGCTCTCTGCAAGCTCCTCAAGCGTAACTGACTTTTGGCGTGCTAGGCTGTGATTGGCATTTGCTGCGAACTGGAAGTAATCATTGAACATAAATGCGGTGCTCACCCCCTCCATTTCATAAGGAAGCGCGAGCAATGCAGCATCAATTTCACCCCGTTTCAGGCGGGTGATCAACTGTTCAGTCTGGTCCTCAATAAGATACAGCTGCAAATCGGGATAGGTGGTTTTTAGCGCAGGTAGAACCTTTGGTAACAGATAAGGCCCTATGGTTGGGATGACACCAAGGGTCATTTTCCCGCTCAAAGGTGTGCGGCTCGCCGCTTTGGCGATTTCCATAATGGCTTCGGCATCTTGGATAAGGGCGCGGGCACGGTTTGTAATCTCCAACCCGAGCGCAGTCATCATGACGGATCGGTTATTTCGTTCGGCTAGTTGAACGCCTAACGTCTCTTCTAATTCTTTGATGCTGCTGCTGAGGGTGGAGGGTGTGACATTGCACTGGGAGGCGGCTTTGCCAAAATGGCCGGTCTCTTCTAACGCCATCAGATATTGAAGCTGTTTTAAGCTTGGTAGATGCAGCATTTTTATTTTTCGCCTCTGATAATTGTTCGGAAAAATCAAACACAGTTATCAGTTTATATCATTTTACCAAACACATGAAAATTCATATCTTCACTTCACCGAACGGGGAAAGCCATTCGGGTGTAAGCAAAGGAGATAACAATGAGCAAATACCCATTTATGACATCATCAAACGGTGCCCCGGTTGGGGATAACCAAAACAGCCTGACCGCGGGACCTCGTGGCCCTTTGCTGGCCCAGGATTGGCAGCTGTTTGAAAAGCATGCCCACTTTAACCGCGAACGTATTCCAGAACGGGTGGTACATGCCAAAGGCTCCGGGGCGTTTGGAAAGCTCACCATCACAGGTGATATCAGTAAATATACAAAAGCAAAGGCGCTTCAAAAAGGCGCTGAAACAGAAGCCTTCCTGCGTTTTTCGACGGTTGCGGGTGAAATGGGTGCCGCCGATGCGGAGCGAGATGTACGCGGATTTGCCTTGAAGCTTTATACAGAAGAAGGGAACTGGGACATTGTCGGAAATAACACGCCTGTTTTCTTTGTGCGCGACCCCTATAAATTCATGGACTTCATTCACAGCCAGAAGCGCGATCCGCGCACAAATCTGCGGGATGGCACCATGCAGTGGGACTTCTGGTCTCACTCACCAGAGGCGCTGCACCAGATTACAATCCTGATGTCTGACCGGGGGCAGCCAGCTTCCTATCGTCACATGAACGGATACGGCTCTCACACGTACAGCCTCATTAATGATGAAAATGAGCGCGTTTGGGTGAAGTTCCATTTCAAAACGGCGCAAGGGCAGAAAACCAACTCTAATGAGCAGGTGGCAAAACTGATCGGAGAGGATCGCGAAAGTCATCAGCGGGATTTGTTCAATGCGATTGAGGATGGCGATTTCCCGCGCTGGAATTTCAAAATTCAGGTAATGACCGAACAGCAGGCGGAAGAAGTTGATTTTAATCCGTTTGACCTGACTAAAGTCTGGCCTCATGCAGAATTCCCATTGATTGATGTCGGGGTGTTGGAGCTGAACCGTAATCCGCAAAACTATTTCGCGGAAGTAGAGCAAGCCGCTTTTACGCCTGCGAATGTGGTGCCGGGTATCGGTCACAGCCCTGACAAAATGTTGCAGATGCGGATTTTGTCATACGGTGATGCACAGCGGTATCGGGTTGGTGCAAACCACCAATTACTGCCGGTGAATGCCCCTAAATGCCCTGTTCATAACTACCAACGAAATGGCGCCATGCGCTTTGATAGTAATGGCGGCGGGTCGGTCAATTATGAACCCAACAGCTTTGGTGGTCCGGTCGAGCAGCCGGAATATAAAGAACCAGCTCTGAAAATCGGGGACTATGCGGATCGGTATGATCACCGCGACGGTAATGACGATTTCACGCAGGCCGGTAAACTGTTCCGCATTATGCCAGCGGATGAGCAAAGCCGCCTGATGGATACTATCGCGGATGCCATGACCGGTGTGCCTGAAGATATCGTTCGCCGTCAGATCGGCTACTTCCTGCAGGCCGATCCGGCTTACGGGCGGGGGATTGCGGACCGGCTTGGTCTAACGCTTTAACCTGCCGGGGAGGCTGGGCCCGTCTCGAAGTAATCCAGTCTCCCCAATCTTTTCCTGACAGATATGGAGATAGAAAATGCGACTTGCTTTGAAAACGTTGAGTTACGGTGCAACGCATATTGTGGTTGCAACCATGGTGGCCTATTTCCTGACCGGGAATTTGATGGCTGCGATTGGAATTGGCTTACTGGAGCCATTGGTGCAGACCGGGGTGTTCACTCTCCATGAAATGCTGTGGGAGGGAAAACGAGAACCATCCACAAAATCGCATAATCACGGTTTGTGTAGTTCAATAGCTTAAGTTCCAAACATAAAAAAACGCGTCAAAATTGGATTCTGACGCGTTTTTTTGTGTATTTTTTGTGTTTTATGCAGTCAGCTTCTTGGCAATATTTGCCACATGCTGGCCTTGGAATTCCGCAATTGTGAGTTCCTTTGTTGATGGCTGGCGGGAGCCGTCACCACCTGCCAGCGTTCCCGCACCAAGAGGGGAGCCGCCCCGTGCTTCGGAAATATCGGTCATTTCAGGGATCGTATAAGGCACACCGACAACAACCATACCGTGGTGGAACAATGTTGTCTGGAAAGACTGCGCGGTTGTTTCGTTGCCACCGCCTGTCCCGGTGGAGACAAACACAGAGCCAACTTTACCAACCAATTTGCCATTGAACCAAAGACCACCTGTCTGATCCAGGAAGTTCCGCATCTGGGCCGCCATATTGCCAAAGCGGGTTGGCGTTCCAAAGATAATGGCGTCATAATTTGCCAGATCTTCAGGCGAGGCAATATCGGCTGCCTGATCCAGTTTAACGCCAGCGTTTTTGGCAACCTCTTCAGGCATCAATTCAGGTACTCGTTTGATGTCTACGTCAACGCCATCCACGGACGCCGCACCTTTTGCCACTGCATTTGCCAGTGTTTCAATATGGCCGTAAGAAGAATAATAAAGAACCAATACCTTCGCCATGTCCTTGCCTTTCAGTTTAAGTCTATTGCGGTCACTCTCCTGAGCCGCGCTGTTTCACTGATGGAATGTATGAACAAGGTATCGTTGAAACAATGAGTGCAAAATGGTACATATTGTCTCTAAATAAGTGACAATTAAACTGAGTGGCAGCTAACGAGGTCTCCAATGGATAAATTCAGCGCCATGCGTGCCTTCATCAAAGTCGTGGAAGAGGGGAGCTTCGCCGCGGCCGCCCGGTCGCTGAACCAGTCTCGATCCCAAGTCAATCGATCTGTGATCAATCTGGAAGACGAGCTTGGATCGCAGCTTTTCCATAGGACGACACGAAAAGTTACCCTGACCCCGACGGGGGAGAGTTTTTATCAACGTAGCCAACAGATTATGAATGATCTGGAGCAGGCGGAGGATGAAGCAAAAGCCCATCGGGGCAGTCCGAAAGGCGTGCTCCGGATCAATGCGCCGCTTTCCTTTGGTATGTTCCACCTTAGTTCTCCCGTGACAGATTTTGCGATGGAATATCCGGATGTGAAGCTGATTGTCACTTTAAATGACAGATATATCGATCCCCTTGAAGAAGGATTTGATGTCACCGTTCGCATTAGCCCCAGACAAGAGCAATCGGCGTTGGTTGATCACGAAATTATTGAAATCAACAGAACGATTTGTGCCTCTCCTGAATATCTGAAAAGGCGGGGCGTGCCCCAGCAGGTCAGTGATTTAAAAGATCATGACTGCCTTTTCTATGGATCTTTTAATCAAGGGAATAGCTGGCGATTGAACGGTCCGGACGGCGAAAAATCAGTCCGCGTGGATGGACCGATTTATTCAAATAACAGTACCGTTTTGCTGGAATCTGCAGTTAAGGGTCTTGGGATCACAAGTCTGCCTATTTTCTGCATTAACGAAGAGCTTCGTTCTGGAAAACTGGTTCGGGTGCTGCCAGATCATAAAATGCAGCCGACCTATCTTACTATTCTTTACCCCCCATTTCGGCATCATTCAGGCCCGTTAAGAGCGTTTATTGACTTTATGTTTGACCGCTTCGGCAATGATCCAGAATGGAACGATGCTTAGAGAGTAAAAAGCGCCCCGACGGTGCGCGGGATGCTTTAAATGTGTTTTATAATGGCAGATCAAACCATAGGGCTTGAAAACCGTTCTCTCCAGCGACAAAGGTCGCGTCATTAATCCCATAAAGCCCAAGGCCATCAGCCTCCCGTAGAGACCGGTTCTCAAAGTTGAGATCACCTTTGAGAACCTGCAGATAACCCGCCCGTTTCCCGATGGGGAGTGTGATACTGTCATTTGCAGAAACTTCCAGGCGTGAGAGGGTCATATCCTGATGAATGGAAAGCGTATCCCCCTCACCATATTCGGTGATAAGTGGCGTGACCTGACCATTTTGAACAACAGTTTTCTGCTCATAACTGGGGGCGACACCTTTGGCGTTCGGAAGGATCCAGATTTGCAGGAACCTCAGGTCGTTGGTTTCTGACGGATTAAACTCCGAATGCATAACGCCAGTGCCTGCGCTCATTCGCTGAATATCTCCCGCCGGGATGACATAACTATTGCCCATGCTGTCTTTATGTTCGATTTCTCCCTCTAGAATATAGGAGATGATTTCCATATCCCGATGGGGATGGGCCTCAAAACCGGCCCCGCCATTTACGATATCGTCGTTAATGACACGCAGAGCAGAAAACCCCATGTGATTTGGATCGTAATAGCTTCCGAAAGAAAAGCTATGCTTGCTATCCAGCCAACCAAAATTGGCTCTTCCTCTCTCCTCTGCGGGGCGGAAATATTCCATACTGCTCTCCTTTCGTTTTGTTACATGATCCATATGGGGGGGAGATGTGTATGGGACAATTTCTATATATGAAGACACATTGTCATATAAATAGCGACAAAATCGACAGAGAGTTAGCGACTCAAGTTGTTGGTTGTTTCTATTTATTCGATTAATATTAATGATTGAGTTTTTAGTATGTATAAATAAAAAAATAGAATAAATATAGATAATTTAGTGTTATTAAGTAATTATAAGAATAAAATTAATTGTGATACTTTTTAATTTTATAGGAACTTATATTTATTTTTTTTACTTTGATGTGGTTGTAATTCATCAAACGTCTTCGTAGTTTCGTCGCATTATTAACAAAATGCGAGGTTTTATGTCTGACGACACTTATGATACGGAGTATGAGGTCGGGCAGGACAATGTTCAGGCGATGGGGATGGATATCCATAACCCTGTTTTCTGGATTTCCGCTGTTCTGGTTCTTGTATTCGTAGTCATCACCCTTATTGCGCCTGAAGGGGCGAAAGAGGTGTTCGATGCATCCAAGTCTTGGTCGCTTCAGAATTTTGACTGGCTGTTCGTCTTCGGCGGTAATGTATTTGTGCTGTTCTGCATTTACCTGATTTTCTCACCTATGAGTAAAATTCGCATTGGTGGTGAGGCGGCAAAACCGGAATTCTCCCGGCTTTCCTGGTTCGCCATGTTGTTTGCGGCAGGTATGGGTATTGGCTTGATGTTCTGGAGTGTCGCTGAGCCAACTGCCTATTACACGGATTGGTACGGCACCCCGCTAAACGTTGAGCCAAACACTCAGGCCGCTGCAGATTTGGCGCTTGGCGCCACCATGTTCCATTGGGGCCTGCATCCATGGGCGATTTATGCGGTGGTGGCTTTGTCACTTGCCTTTTTCACCTACAACAAGGATTTGCCGCTTTCCATCCGCTCTGCTTTTTATCCACTGATTGGAGATCGGACTTGGGGTTTTTGGGGTAACTTTATTGACGTTGTCGCCGTTCTGGCAACATTGTTTGGTTTGGCGACCTCTTTGGGATTTGGCGCGCAACAGGCGGCCAGTGGTCTTAACTTCCTGTTTGATATTCCAAACACCATTAATACGCAGATCGCTATTATCATCGGCGTGACGGCAGTTGCAGTCTTGTCCGTTGTGCGTGGTCTTGATGGTGGGGTGAAAATCCTCAGCAACCTGAATATGGGACTTGCTGTTGTTCTGTTGCTATTCGTCCTGATCTTCGGTCCGACACTTGCCATTTTGGTGGCGATGTACAACACCGGCAGCTCATATCTGACAAATATCTTGCCGCTGAGTTCCTTCTGGGGGCGCGAAGATGAAACCTTCTATCATGGTTGGACGGTATTCTATTGGGCTTGGTGGATTTCCTGGTCGCCATTTGTCGGCATGTTCATTGCCCGCATTTCCAAAGGCCGTACCGTTCGTGAATTCCTGACCGCTGTTTTGATCGTTCCGACAGTTATCACAGTGATTTGGATGAGTGTCTTCGGCGGTTCAGCTCTGGAGCAGGTGCAGAACAATATTGGTGAGCTTGCCAATGGCGTTGGTGACGTGTCTCTGGCCATGTTCCACATGTTTGAAAATCTGCCGCTCACCGGCATCATTTCATTCGTGGGTATCGTGTTGGTTCTGGTGTTCTTCGTAACATCTTCTGACTCCGGATCTTTGGTCATCGACAGCATTACCGCAGGCGGTAAGGTGGATGCACCCGTTCCGCAGCGTGTCTTCTGGGCCGTGATCGAAGGGGCCGTTGCAGGTGCTTTGTTGTTTGGTGGCGGTGCAGATGCGCTTGGTGCGCTTCAGGCCGCAGCGATTACCGTTGGGCTGCCATTTACGGTCGTTCTAATGGTGATGTGCGTAAGCCTGCATATGGGCATGCGTCATGAGCTGCAAGGCCTTAAAAAATAGTCAGATCTGATCTGGACAAGCATCTCTAACTGATGCAGGAATAGAAGCGCGCCCATGGATATTGGGCGCGCTTTTTTGTGTCTTGTTTTAGAGGATATCGCGATGGCGACGACAGCGGACTTTGTGATTATTGGTGGTGGCATGGCAGGGGTTAGCCTCGCCGCAGAGCTTTCCCGCGAGGCTTCTGTTTTGGTGCTGGAGATGGAAGCTAATATTGGCTATCACTCAACCGGGCGATCCGCTGCGATTTATATCAAAAACTATGGCAACAAGACTTTACGGGCATTGAACGCCGCGGCAGAACCCTTTTTTCTGGAGCCGGAAGGTGTCTCTGATAGTAGCCTGCTGACCCCACGGGGGGAGTTGATGTTTGCCAGAGAGTTCGAGCTGGACGCGATCAATGAGTATTTGGATGGCTCAGACGGGCTTGAGGATATTTCGCCCAAAGAAGCGGGGAAAATGATCCCGATCCTGAAAACAGATGAGATTGTCAAAGCAGCATATGAAAAGACTGCCCGCGATATCGATGTGGACCGAATGCTGCAAGGCTATAGCCGCCTGCTTCGTCAAAATGGCGGGCAGGTTCTGACTGATGCCGCCGTAGAAAGCATGGCATATGTGGATGGGGTATGGCGCCTCAAAACCAAACAGGGTGATGTTGAAGCAAAAGTCGTTGTGAACGCTGCCGGTGCGTGGGGCGATGTGGTTGCAAATCTGGCGGGTGTTCAAAAAGTTGGCTTAACACCACTTCGTCGGTCTGCTGCGATTATTCCGCGCCCTGATTATGACGACTTTGAAAGCTGGCCCCTCATGGTGAGTGCGTCGGAGAGTTTCTACGCTAAACCAGAGGCTGGGAAATTAATGGTATCCCCGGCGGATGAGGATCCTGTTGAGCCACATGATGCCTGGCCTGATGATATGGTGTTGGCAGAAGGACTTCATCGTTTTGAAGAGGCCACGACAGTGAGTGTTGAGAGGCTGGAGCATAGCTGGGCCGGGCTTCGCACTTTTGCGCCTGATCGCACGCCTGTTGCCGGATTTACGCCAGAGGCAGAGGGTTTCTTCTGGCTTGCCGGGCAGGGAGGGTATGGCATTCAGACGGCGCCTGCGCTGTCAAAAGCGTCGGCGGCTCTCTGTTTGGGGAAGGCTTCCATTTTATCTGATGAGGTCATAGAGGCGCTGAGCCCAGCCCGTTTTGCAAAGTAGGGGAGGTGGCGGCGCAAACGCGTGATTGCCATCGGCTCGCATGCCGGCAATCCCCCTCCAAACAACGATGCGGCCGCCACAGCAAAGACTTGGGGATGTGTCTTTGCAAAAATAAAACGGTCAGATTTCCGATGTTGTGAATAAAAAGACCCCGCTGCAAGCAGCGGGGCCATGGAGGGAGCGGGGTTGGCGCGTGTTAACCAGATCGAATATGATCGGGAAGTTTGCTCCGCTCCATTCTGTTAAATGGGGTTAAGGCACGCCCGCCGAGCCCGTTTTGCCATTGTGTTTGCCAAGCTGGCGCGATAGGCGCTCGGGGCGAAGTGATCGCTTAGAACTTCTGCGTCGCTGCAGACATCCGCGGCATCAAAACCGGCCTGATAAGGCTTTTCAGCAGTACCGCCGATTGCAAGGCGTTTTTCCACCAGATTATTGCCGTCATAAAGCGCGTACCCTGCGGCAGAGGCAACAGCGTACCCGGATGCGGGGTGGCGGAATTTTTGGTAACTGCTTCGGCAGGTGAGAGAATTTCTGGGGATCCGAATTTCGGTCAGAATTTCAAATTCCTGCAAATCGCAATCCATCGCCCCCAGAACAAATTCATCAAAAGGAACTATTCTTTCTCCCGTCTGGCTTTTAAGGAGGAGTTCGGCATTCAAAAGGCAGAGAATAACCGGCCAATCAGACGAGGGATCCGCAAGGCAAACGGATCCACCAATCGTACCGTGATTTCTAACCTGCGCGTCGGCGATCTGGATGCCGGTTTGCGCAAAAATTGGCCACTCCCGATTTAATTCAGCGTGCTCGGTCAGTTCCGCGTGAGTGGTCATGGCGCCAATTCGAATATGGCTGGTCTCTATCTGGATGCCTTTAAGGTCAGGGATGTTTTGAACATCCAGAACCGTGTCTGCCATACCCATCCGCATTTTCAGTAGTGGTAGAAGGCTATGACAACCTGCGAGGATTTGAATATCCTCTGATGAGTTGGACAGTAGAGAAAGGACATGCTCCATATCATCTGCGCGCATATATTTAAAACTCTCCGGGATCATGTCGTCGCTCCTTCTGTTTGGCGGGCATGTTGAATGGCAGCCCAAATGCGCGGCGGGGTGAGGGGCATATCCAAATGCTGAATGCCAAAGGGTTTCAGTGCATCGCAAACGGCGCTCACTATTGCGGGGGGTGCTGCAATCGTCCCGGCCTCTCCGATCCCTTTTACACCAAGCGGATTGGTTTTCGTCGGCGTGGAAAGGAAGGCTGTTTCAAATGAAGGGAGGCGATCTGATTTCGGAAGCGCGTAATCCAGAAGAGAGCCAGAGATAAGCTGCCCGTCGGCATCATACAGCGTTTCTTCGAACAAAGCTTGCCCGATGCCCTGAACCACACCGCCATGAATTTGTCCTTCGGCCAATTGGGGATTGATCAAGACGCCAGCATCATCAACAGCCACATACCGCAGAATGGTTGTCAGGCCCGTTTCGATATCAACCTCAACAATAACGGCGTGACTGCCATTAGGGGACGACATGCCATATGGATCATGGATATAAATATGATCAAGGCCAGGTGTTTCCCCCTCTGGTTTTTGGTGGGGAACCGCAGCGAGGCGGGCAACGGTGCCAAAGGGGATGGTTTTTGTATCGTCTTGAAGAGTGCTAAATTTCCCTTGTTCATATTGCACCTGATCCACATCGCATTTCAAAAGCAGCGCCGCGTATTTTTTTGCTTTTTTAAGCACTTTTTCTGCGCAGATTTTGGCGGCGGTGCCCCCAACGGGCATGGATCGGGAATTGTAGGTACCGACACCGATGGGAATGGCGTCTGTGTCACCACTTTTCACTTCGATATCTGATAGGGGAAGTTCAAATTCAGTGGCGAGAATTTGAGCAAAGGAAGTTGCATGCCCATGCCCTTGCGGTGTGGAGCCGGTGAAGAGTGTTATCTTCCCATCTGGGGAGACCCGAATTTCGGCACTTTCATATCCCCCGCGATCAAAGCCGAGCCGCCCAAGCATTTCAGATGGGGCCATGCCGCAGGATTCAGTGTAGTTAATCAAGCCAAGACCAATATACCGGCCTTGTTTTCGATAATTATGCTGAAGGTCACGGAACCCTTTATAATCAATAAGTTCCGCTGCTTTCTCCATGCTTTGCAAGAAACTGCCGCTATCAAAAAAGCTGTGTGGGAACTGGGTGACGATGTTTTTGCGCCGCACCTCCATCGGATCAAGTTTAAGGACTTCCGCAACTTTATCCATGGCACGTTCAATGAGATAGGTCGCTTCCGGACGCCCTGCGCCCCGATATGCATCGACCGGAACCGTATTGGTTAGAACCAGGTTGGTTTCTGCAAAATAATTGGCAATCGCATAGCTGCCTGTCGCAAAATAGGTGCAATTAACCGATGGAACCCCGGTCGCCATGTTGGACAGATACGCCCCCATATTGGCAAATAGCTTTACCTTCATTCCAAGGACTTGACCGTTCTTTTTGACGGCTAGATCAACATATTGGGTATGTGCGCGCCCATGATGGGTTGCGAGGTGGCTTTCACTTCTCTTTTCAGTCCATTTGACCGGCCGTCCAAAATGCTTCGCTGCATAAGCTGTCAGGATATCTTCTACATAAAGATGCATCTTGGCCCCAAATCCGCCACCAACATCAGGCACCAGAATGCGGATTTTATGTTCTGGCCATCCTAAAGTATCTGAAAGCCAACGACGATGCAGATGCGGCACCTGGGTCGGTAGATAAAGTTCCAGCTTTTCGTCATAGGGATCGAAATCTGCTAAAATGGCGCGTGGCTCCATCGGGCTGGGGATCAGGCGGTTATTGATCAATTTCAGCGAAATGATCTGATTGGCTTCCTCTGCGGCTTTGCGATAGTCCCCCCAAGCCATCAATGGCTTTCCGGCAAGGTTATTTTCGACGGTATCGTGAATTTGCGTGGGGGAAGACAGGGCCGCCTCTTCATCGATAACCGCATCCAGGATTTCGTAATCCACTTCAATCAGTTGCAGGGCGTCTTCTGCGGCTTCGCGGGTTTCTGCGACGACAAAGGCGACCGCGTCCCCCACATAATGGACCTTTTCTGTTGCCAGAACAGGGTGGGGTGGGATTTTGATATCTTGTCCCGCTATCCAGTTTGGCTTGATATGCCCCAATTTATCTTTGATGTCCTCTCCGGTGAGGATGCCAATAACCCCCGGAACAGCAGACGCCTCTTTAGTGGCGACGCTGATAATACGTGCATGGGCGTAAGGGGATCTGAGAAGCGCGGCATGCGCCATGTCGGGTAATTTTAAATTGTCAATAAAACGACCTTGCCCGTCCAGAAGCCGAGGGTCTTCGCGTCTTGGAACAGACTGACCGATATATGAATGGGCCGCTGCGTCCGATTTTATAGGTGATTGCTGGTTCATGCTGCATCCTCCTTTTTCTGGAGAGAGGCTGCGGCGTTTGACACGGCTTTTACGATGTTATGATAGCCTGTGCATCTACAGATATTACCATGAAGCGCGTCTCGAATTTCATCTTCTGTTGGGGTTGGGTTTTGCGCCAATAATTCTCGGCTGCGCATGACCATACCGGGGGTGCAATAGCCGCATTGCAGGGCGTGGTCCGCTTGAAAGCTCTGCTTAAGACTGTTGAGGATCGGGTCGTCCGTTGTGGCGGTGGTCCGGATATCGCGGCCATGCGCCTGAACGGCCAGCATGGTGCAGGCTTTGGACGATTTCCCATCCAACTCGATGGTGCAGGCACCGCATTGGCTGGTGTCACACCCGATATTTGTCGAGGTAATGTTCAGATCATCTCGCAGGAAATGAACGAGTAATTTTCTGGCCTCAACCTCTGCTTGGTATTCTTTTCCGTTAACGGTCAGTCGGACAAAATGTGTTTCCATATTTCTCTCCTGTGTTCTGAAACGGAGCATGTCAGAAAAGAAATGTAGTGTATATACACATATTTTTAAAAATTTACTCCCGTGACGCCGGTTACATCTTTCAATCAGCGGGAAGAGGGGTGTTTATGCGGATTTAGTGAGTATATTCAATCCGCTAGAGATCATGT
The DNA here is from genome assembly GCA_017643685.1 of Sneathiella sp. Lineage (GTDB taxonomy): Bacteria > Pseudomonadota > Alphaproteobacteria > Sneathiellales > Sneathiellaceae > Sneathiella. The sequence goes on along the minus strand of JAEPMY010000001.1, from coordinate 52,928 downwards.
GCCATTCATCTGAGCCAAGTTTTTCTTGTAGTGTCTTTTGTGCGTCTTGCCAGAGAGGAATGGCGTTTTGTAGAAGTTCTTCGCCTTTTTCTGTCAGTTTTACAGGGCGTGCTCGCGAATCCTCTCCCTGTTCAAATGAGATAATTCCCTTTTTCTCAAGAAGCTGGAGATTGCGGGTGAGTGTTGTTCTTTCAATAGCAAGATAATCAGCTAAGCCGCTGATTGAATTCACATCTCCGGAACCGATACAGGCAAGAACCGTAAACTGGGTAATCCGCAATCCTACTGGTTTTAAAGCCGCATCATACACGCGGGTAACAGTTCGTGCTGCCATGCGAGCCTTGAGCGCCATGCAGCTTCGTCCAATGGCGTGAAGATCTTCTTGCATCAGTTGCTCCTCAATAAGTGTAGATACATCTTAGTTGAATTTGCAGCTCGGGTGCAAGTTTATCCGTAAGCAGGCTCTGTCTGGTCGGTGTTCTTGGTTTTGAACAGGATAAACAGCATGACGAACATATTGAGGAAATTCCAGCCAATCCCATTAATAAATGCCGCCTGATAAGACTGGGTTAGATCGTAAATAAGACCGGATAACCAGCCACCAAACGCCATGCCCATCACGGTGGCAAAGACAACGAGGCCAACGCGTTGACCAGACCCAGCGGCAGGCAGGTATTCACGAATAATAATCGCATAACTTGGTACAATCCCCCCTTGGGAGAGGCCGAAAATCAGGGAGACAATATAAAGGGAGACCAATCCATTGAACGGCATATACAGGAAAAGCGCGATACATTGTAATATCGACCCAATCAGCAATGTTCTGACGCCACCGATATAATCTGCGACAACACCAGAGATCAATCTGCTGACGATACCGCCTGCAAGCATAAGAGAGAGCATTTCCGCGCCCCGAACGATGCCATATCCCAAATCGGCGCAGTAAGCCACGATATGCACTTGGGGCATAGACATTGCCACGCAACAGGCAACACCGGCAACGGTGAGAAGGAAGACCAGAGTGTTCCCTTTTAAGTCAACCTGCTTACGCGTATCGGGTAAGGGTTTACTCTCACTGACTTCCCCTGAAATCGGGAAGGTCACTTTCGGGATGCGCCGTCTGAAGAAGAAGGAGAGGGGAAGCATGGTTACAAAGATAATGACGGCCACTGTGACGTATGCTTCACGCCATCCTTCTGTGTCCACGATCCCCTTAATAAAGAGAGGCCATAGTGTTCCCGCAAAATAATTACCGCTCGCGGCAGCTGCGATGGCGATGCCAAGGCGTCTGTAGAACCAATGAGAGATGTCACTCATTAATGGACCAAAACAGATTGCCGTTCCAAGGCCGACCATCAACCCTTGCAAGATGGCAAACATCCAAACACTGCTTACCAAGGTGGAGAAATAGAAACCCGCTGCCAGTAGAACAGAAGAGAGAGCCATGGGAAGGGCAATTCCAAACCGATCGACAAAGCGACCAATCAGGATATTGCCAACCCCAAAGCCAATCATGATGGTGGTGAACGGCAAGGAAGCCTCTGAACGGTCGGCCCCAAACTCTTGTTCAATTTTGGGGAGGACCACAATGATAGACCACATCCCAACGCTGCCAACAGTTGCGATCACCATCGACATGCCGAGGCGCAACCAGGAGTATCTACTATCCAGATAATCTGGCAGCTCTGATGTTATTGTTTTTCCTGCAGATATGGACATGGGGACGCCTTTAGAGACTGAGGAGGGGAGGCGGCTGCATAGAGACGCGTTCAAGAATGAATTTATTTTGCCTATAAGTTGGGCATAAAACAACATTCATTTCGCAGGCCGGTTAAGACAAATAGAATGTGTCGATATCGGAATAAAATTCACTTTCCCGAAAAAGTTGTTTGTAGTGACGCCTAAAGCACCCTATTGTGTCGGAAAATAAGCAACCGATCTAATCGTTGCGAGGGGGATCAGACAAATCTATGGGGGAAATGATTCGAATTTTGATGCTTCGAATTATTAATAATTAATTAAATATATAAGCGAATTTGATTCAAATCATCAAGATGCACGTCCAAAGGTGTATAGTTGGATATAAAACATATAACTTTCAGGATAACCCTTTAGTGGATTGATCAGGTTTTTGTGAAATTAATAGCAACTTGTTGTTATAATTTGTGAAATTTCAGTGTTAGAAAATTTCATATTAAGTAATCATAGTATGAAGTGACGTAGCGTAAACTCTCGGATATGGATTAATGTCATGCGCGTATTGATTGTAGACAAGTTTGAAATATGTAGGAGTGGATTGCGATTTGTTCTGGAGGAAAATTTCCCAGACAGCACCATTTGCGAGGCTAAGAATGCCGATGAGGCTTTAGATTGTTTGGATGATCACGGTGCAGATCTCGTTATTTTCTCGGTAAATAGTTATTTATCTCCGGATCATGAAGGAATTGGCAAATTGCGTCCTTATGCGCAGAACTTACCTGTGATTGTTGTCGGAGACCCGGAAGACTGGCCTTCAATCAAGGAGTTAACCAGCTATAACGTTCGTGGTTTCTTAGACCGTTCATCAAATAAAGATGTCATGATCGCAGCCGTACAGTTGATTTTGGCCGGAGGACAATATTTCCCACCCGAGTTACATGAAGGCGTTCGGTCAATCCGAACTGACTCTAATCAGAAGTTGTCAGTCGATATCGCTGACAACAGTACAAAGCTGACAAGGCGCCAGCTAGAAGTCCTTTCTGCTGTCGCTGAAGGGAAGTCAAATAAAGCGATTGCAGCGGAGCTTGGTATTTCTCCGGGAACGGTTAAGGTCCATATTTCAAACTGGATGAAAGATCTGAACGCAAATAACCGAACGCAAGCAGTTTCGATTGCCAATAACCTTAATATCTTGCGCCAGGCGATGTAAGCGACAATGAATAGTTGAGCTATTCAGTATGCAGGTTCGGGTGTGTGGAGGTCTTGTTCAAGAAGGTGTCAGGGCGGGCGACAAATCGGGCGAACCCCATTACAATTTTTTCATTCTGGTGAGCCCCTGATTTAACGAGGGGAGGAGACAACGGTTCATCCGTTCCCTGAATGAAGTTGAGAATTGCTTCGTATTCGGCTTCGTCTAATTCGTCTGGTGAGGAAAAGATAATATTCCATCCAATGATCCTTTGATCCAACTCGTCCACCGATGTTGGGATGTGAAAACTGTCATTTGGACCATTCAGATTATTTCCTTTCATGATCGTCCCTTGATAGACGCCATGTCGATCATGAGAGGTGATTTCAAAGGTGCTTGGCAGCTGAGAGATCAGGGAGAGCTCTAATTTGAGAGGCTCGCCTTTTGAATCGAAGGAAATTTCCGTTAGATGTGTCGATGGCATCATTATATTCCTGCCAATAACCAAGTGAATCGCCGCGTGAACTATGGGTCGCATTCGGACGTAAAGTTAGCCCAATATTATTGTAGAGGTTGTGGTCTTTGTCATGGTCAATATGGACCATGGCTAACGAAATATCTTATTAATTTCTACAACTCGCCCTTTTGTTCTATTATTTCGCGTATTTGCCTGAAAATTAGGCAATTTTTTTGAAAATTATTTCCATATCCTTCAGCTGGTTATATACTTCTTAATTAGTGAAACGTAGAATTTTTGTCGGTTGCAAAACCACTGTAGAAAGTAACTTAAGTATAAGTCAGGTATCGCTATGAGTTCACGGTTGTATTTGTTTGGCCCCTTTAGATGGGAATTGCCAACAGGTGAATTTCTTCCTCAACTAAGAATGAAATCCCAAGCTTTGATCAGCTATGTGGCGTTGTCTGCAAACGGTGCCGTGCGCAAAAATCATATCGCGTCTTTGCTGTGGGGGAGTGCCAAAGACCCTATGGCGAACTTTCGTCAAGCAATCAAAGAAATAAAAGCCAAAGAAGACGAAGCGGGTATTAAAATCATTCGTATGGAAGGCACGCAGGTTTCCATCGATTTTAGTCGAGTATGGGTCGATGCCCGCGTGGCAACTCAGTGTTCCAAAAAATATAGCCCTGCACTGGCAGAGCAATTGGTCCAGTCAGAACCTCGCTCGCTTATGCTGGATTGCGATATAGATGAAGAAGCATTTAGTGATTGGCTGAACACAGAGAGAGCCAGAAGAGAAGAAGAGCTTGGCCGGTGTTTGGGGCAACTTCTGCAAGAGGTTAGTCTGAAGCCTGATAATTTAAAGATGGTGCAGAATGTAACCTCTGCCATCTTTGGGGTGGATCCAACCAATGAAAGTGCTCATCAGGCGCTCATTCGATCTTTTATTGATAACGGTGATAAAGCCTCTGCAAAAAGGCAGTATGAGATTTGTCGCAATCTATTGGATAAAGAACTGGGCGTAACGCCCTCTCAAGAGACTGAGCAGCTACTCTCTGATTTATCTGCTGAAGGGCAGCATAAGAAAGCCCACGCACTGGTCCTTGATCCCGGTGTAAAGAAAATTACTGTCGATACCCGCCCGTTAATTGTCATAGAAGACTTTAAAAACGCGACAAGCGATCCGGTTTTGGAGTTTCTTGCGCAATCTTTTAGGTCAGATATTGGTGGCCAGCTGGCGCGGAATGATCGTTTTGCAATGCGCGAAGATGACGATATTTCAGCGCTTCTCAAATCTGGCGGGGTGGGAACTGATTGCTATCGGGTGCGTGGAAACCTGATCGGTAGTTCAAACATGTTCACAATTTTGCTGCAGTTATTGGATGCTAAGAGTGGTGAGATACTCTGGATGAAGCGCCTAACGCCGCAATTGAGTGAGATGATCCATGGCATGGAAGATTTTGCAACCATGCCAGCTATTGAAATCTCCCGGATGTTGGAGCTGAGAGAAACAGATAAGGCAAAGGATACCGAAGAAAGCCTTCTGACGGCGAACCAGTGCTTACTTCGGGCAATCTCTGTGATGTTCAAATTCTCAGAGGATGCCGTTTATTTAGCAGAGCGGTACATCCTTCGGGCAATTGATATGGATCCTAATCTTGCCGAAGCCTATGCATGGCTGGCATTTTTGCGTTCCATTGAAATTGGGCAAGGATATACCCGAGACGTGGCAGGGACGCGGGAACAGATCGGCGAACTTGTCCGTCAATCACTGGAGATCAGACCACATAGCGATGTCGGGCTCGCCATCGCGGGGCATCTAGAAGCTTTTGTTCATCACGACTTTGGTACTGCGCTTGAGTATTTTGAAAAATCACAAGCCTCTAACCCCAACTGTGCTTACGCTTGGGGTTTTAGCGCCATTACCCATTGTTATATCGGTAAGGCGAATACGGCCCTTAATTTGCTCGCAAAGTGTCGGCAGATCATGCCGTTTGATCCGCATCCATATTATTTTGATACGGCGCGTTGCATTGCCAGCATGTTAGCAGGGAAATATGAAGATGCGGTTCGCATCGGTCGGCAGGTTCTCCGGAATAATCCGAATTTCCATGCTAATTATCGGCCGCTTATTTCAAGTATGGGGCATTTGGGGCTTCACGACGAAGCGGCGCCGGTTATGGAAGAATTTTCCAAGGTTCAACCTGATTTCTCCGTTGATTGGCACCTTGCGACGTATCCTCCGTTGGATAAAAACCTTGAAGAACAGTATGTTCAAGGCCTCAGGCTTGCGGGTGTCAGCGAGAGCTGACGAATCAATTTGGCCAAAATGGACCAAAAACGCGCAAAAAATAATCATTATAAATCAATGAATTAGATTTCATTCACGGTTTGTTTCGCCTCGATATGAGATAAATTTCCTCGGATCTTATATCACTTTGGGGTTGAGGTACTAACTGTGGATGAAGCAGTTTTCGGTAATGGGTTTAGGTCCCCTGCGGAGGGGGCAAATGACGTGCAGAGGGTGACCTCTGTATCATCGGATGATGCAAAGATAGGGGTATCCGCATCATCTGATCCCGTACCAGGAGCAAATCCGGCTTATAAAGACGTGGTTCGCTCAGAAAGCTTCTTCGCTACAGCTCTCAGGGTATTATACACTCTGACACCAGCAATTCTTATATTGGACGGTGATCGCCGGATTGTGTTTGCAAATCGGCAAGCCGAAGAGTTGCTGGAGGTCGGGGATGTTATATCCTTGGATCGAAAAGGAAAAATTTTTTGTACCGACCATGTGGCGCAGAATTTCCTGCTTAAATATTTAGGCGCCGGCGAGGGGAGCCGGACCTCTTTATTTGAAGGTCAGGAGCAATCCTTTTTAATTCCGAAATCAGACGGTTGGCCAATGGTTGCTATGGTCGGCTGTGATCAATTGGACGCGTTATCCCTTGTTGGGGATCGGCTATGTGCTGATCGGCACGTCACGTTGATGATCCGTGATCCTAATGGTAAGCATCCTGAACAATCTGAAAAGCTGATGAGGCATTTCGGACTTAGTGGCGCGGAAACCACTGTTGTCAGGAAGTTAGCAGAGGGATTAAGTCCTTCTGATATCGCAGCGGAACGCGGTGTCAGTGTTGTGACAATCCGCAACCAGTTGAAATCTGCCCAGGGCAAAATGGGGGTGACACGTCAGTCTGAACTGGTGTCATTGGTCCTGCGGTACATTTCATAATCTGAAGTTCTCATTTGCATTTGAATTTCTCTCTCTCAAAGGCCTGCTTTACGCAGGCCTTTCTTTTTCTGCACCTGAAGTGGAGGGAATTCTGTTGAAATAGTTTCATTTGTAACTTATTTTAGAAAGATCATTCAAACCAAGCAGGTGCCCTATGAAAATTCAGAAAATTCACCATGTGGCCTATCGTTGCAAAGATGCTAAGGAAACTGTGGAATGGTATGTGAAATATCTGAATATGGATTTCGTGTTGGCGATTGCTGAAAATGAAGTGCCGTCCACTAAGGCGCCGGATCCTTACATGCATGTGTTTCTGGATGCGGGTGCGGGAAACATCCTCGCCTTCTTTGAGCTGCCAAATTCACCTGAAATGGGACGGGATCAAAATACGCCGGAATGGGTTCAGCATATTGCCTTTCAAGTGGATAGCGTAGCGGACTTGGAAGAGACAAAGGCTAAACTGGAAGCAGATGGCATTGATGTTGTCGGCTTGACCAATCACACCTTGTTTCAGTCTATCTATTTCTTTGATCCCAATGGTCATCGCATTGAACTGGCGGCCAATACGGACACCCCTGCGATGCATAGCAAATTGGATGATGTGAAATGGGACATGCTGGAGGAGTGGTCGAAAACTAAACGCGCCCCGGATCATGCCCGTTGGATGCATGATGGCACGGTTAAGCCTGATATCCGCTAAATTACTTAAATTCTGTAGCCAGATGGGTGTTTAAGATCCTTCCATCTGGTGAAAAGCAGATAAAATCCGCATCATACCCTTGTTGCAAGGTGCCAATTTGCGATCCAAGCCCCATGAAACGGGCCGGGGTCGCAGATGCCATTTGAAGACAGTCTTCAATGGAGAAATTAAGAGTTTGCCTGCAGTATTGGACGGCATCCCACATACTGATGCAAGCACCGGCAAGGGTCCCATCTGCCGTTTGGCAACGGCCGTCCTCGACAAGGATATCCAAATCCATCAATTTAAAACCTGAGCCCATGCCGCCAACAGGGGGCATCGCATCTGTAATTAGAATGCTCCGGTCAGGTCCTAAAAGCTGAAGAGCCGTTTTTAAGGTCGAAGGGTGGATATGATGTCCATCGGCAATGACACTGGCGAATGATCTTGTATCTTCGAAGGCCGCGCCAATTGGGCCTGGCTCCCGCGAAAGGAAGGGCGGCATCGCATTAAAGAGGTGAGTTAATCCTGTAACCCCTTGGGTGATAGCCGCTTTAGCCGTTTCAAAATTCGCAGTGGTATGCCCCATGGACAGAACCACATCACGCGCGCGGAGCCCTTTTATAAATTCAGGCGGAACATTCTCTGGGGCGAGCGTGACCAGTACCGCCCCAAGGTCAAATTCATCCAAGAGATCGAGAAAACGGTTTTCAAATTCCCGGATATAGGGGGCGTGATGCACCCCTTTGCGCGCGGTATTTAGAAAAGGGCCTTCAAAATGAATGCCTTTGATCTGATGGCGGCCTTGCGCTCGGGCTTCTGCAACTGCCGCTGCGGCTTGTCGCATGGTTTCAAAAGTATCAGTGATTAAAGTAGGGAGCAGGGAGGTGGTCCCAAACTTCTGATGAGCCTTTGCAATGGCGAGGAGGCCGCCCACCGTTGGCTCATCATTCAGGAGCACATCGCCACCGCCGTTGACCTGAATATCAAACAGGCCTGGCGCCAGATAGGTATCGCCAAAATCTTTTAATTCTATGCCGGAAGCGATTTGTGTTCTGTCACGAATAGCAGAGATTTTACCGTTTTCGATCAGCAGAGCTTGATCACTTACCCATTGCCCCCCGATCAAGATATGTTTGGCGGTAACAGCGATCATCAGGATGCCGCATTCAATGTAACGGTTGCCAGCTTTTCATTGGCCATCAGGCGCGCGCCCTCCATCGCATCGCCTTTACCCGTTGTGATCAGCGGTTGATATTTTTCATGCAGATTATTTTTATAAAATTCAGAGAGCCCACCCATCAGAACAATATTTTTAACGCCGCGAGCGGCTGTCGCTGCCAGAAGGTTTTGGGCCTCCCGGCGAGTGGTCTTCACGAGGAAGCTTGCGATATCATCTCCAAGATCTGCAGCATTTAAGATATCTGGACAGAAAATGGCATAGTCAGCGGGTTTTGCCTCAAGGCTCCACCGATAAATTGATTTTGCATCGCCGCCAAGGCGTTTGATTATCTGATCCGTGAGGGGGCTTGCGGGTTGAATACCTTCTGCGGCTTTCAGGCTTTCGCGAACCGCCAGCTGCCCAAGGCGTGCCCCAGATGCTTGATCTGAAAGGGGGAGCCCCCACCCGCCAAGCGTAAAATATCCATTTTCGTCTTTGCCGAAAATGCTGGAGCCTGTTCCAAAGATCGCAATGGCTGCATTGGTCCGGTCACCACCAAAAGCGCCAAGATAAGCCGTGTAAGCATCAGATGCGGCGTGAAATTCTTTAAACGGATGGGGTAGGGACTTTAGTCTGGCGGCGGCTTCTTCATCAACAAGCCCAGCAATCCCTGCACTTAAAGTTGTGTTTTCAAATGCAATAGGCAGCCCGCATTGAGAGATGGCAAGTTTTGACGCCTTGAGGATTTCTTCAAGCGTTCTTTCTGGCCCTAATGACATATTGGCGGGGCCTGCCACGCCCTCACCAATGATATTTCCCATATAGCCGTAAATGCGCACACGGCATTTTGTACCGCCGCAATCAGCCGCGATCAGAAAGGTCGGTTCCGCTTGCCATTCCATATCTACCAAACCCCAAAATAGATGCCGCGGTCCTTGGCGTTGTCCGTCTTCGCCTCAATGGTATCATGGTCCATCGTGAACCGCGTTTTACGCGCCCGTATCCAATGATACAGTTTATTTTCGAATTCTTCGACAATATTGGTATGTCGCCCTTCAGGCACCAGATCGACAAGCTCTTTGGGGTCGGATTTAAGATTATAGAGCTGCGGTTCGAACCCATCATATGAGATGTATTTCCAGTCTTCCGTTCGGATCATGTATCCACGGGTTCGATCCGGCGCAAGACCAAGCTCAAGCCGGGCACCGCGCCATGCATAATCTACCTCGCTGATGGCCATATCACGCCAGTTGCTAGGTTTTTCGCCTGTCAGGAAAGGCCGGAGGTTTCGCCCCTCCAACACGTGGTTTTTAGCGGCACCACCAAGCGCATCGATAAAGGTTGGGATCAGGTCGATGGATTCCACCAGATCGTCAACTTCATGTCCTCTTGCTTTTTCAGCCTTCAGCGATGGATCATAAATGATGAGCGGTATTTGCACGCTTTCTTCATGAAACAGTTCTTTTTCACCGAGCCAATGATCCCCCAGATAGTCACCATGATCACTGGTGAGCACAATCATCGTGTTTTCAAGCCGCCCGCTTTCAGACAGGAACTCGACAATTCGGCCGATATGGTCATCAATTTCAGTGATGAGCCCCATATAAGCGGGGATAACATGGCGGCGTTTTTCCTCGTCAGAGAAATTCTGGCTCTCTTCGTGGTTCATAAACGCTCTGACAACCGGATGAGGGTTGTCTTTCTCTGCCGCGTTCCGGTTGGCGGGGATCACGTCATCCGCGCTATACATGTTATGGTACGGAGCGGGCGCGATGTAAGGCCAATGCGGTTTGATATAACTGAGATGCAGGCACCAAGGCATATCACCAAGCTTGGTAATCGTATCCATGGCCCGATCTGTCATATATGCCGTTTCTGAATGATCTTTATGCACGACTGCGGGCAGGTGCGCATTCCTAAGGAACCATCCGCTTTGCAGATCACCGTTCTCATCAACCCCTGAATTGGCGGCCGTGTGCCATGGGTTGTCCCCATCATATCCGTGGGATTTCAGATACTGGTTATAGGGTAGATCGCCGCCAGTTAATTGATCCGGATGCAGGCCGTCATCTCGCTCCCACGGTTCAAAACCGCACTGGCTGGCAAGGATGCCGTTTTTAGTGATCGGATCAATGCCGAGCCGGTCCATATTGGCCCGATCAGCGGTCATATGCGTTTTGCCAATGAGACCCGTTGCAACACCCAGTTCCCGCATATAGTCGCCTAGAGTAGGCTGTCCGACATTGAGAGGCACACCGTTATATGTTGCGCCATGGGTGAACATATAGCGACCGGTATAAAAAGACATTCGGGACGAGCCACAAACCGGCGCCTGAACATATGTTTTCTTGAAATTCACACCCATCTGGGCAAGACGATCAATGTTTGGCGTTTTGATAGTCGGGTGACCGTTACAGCCTAGATAATCGGCCCGTAGCTGATCACACATGATGAAGAGAATGTTTTTAACGTCACCCATTTTAAGTCTCCTCACCTTTCAGGAAATTAAACAGATACGGCCAGGCCTTGGCATCTTCTTTCATAAAGAGATGACCGCCGCGGAAAATTTTTAATTCTGACTTTGGAATAACATCGGCCATTGCCTCTGCATTTTCCGGAGGGGCAACGCCATCATCAATGCCAGCGGCCACAAGGACGGGCATCGGTAACAAGTGAAGCTGATCATATGTGTTATGACGTGACCGGGCCATAAACTGGTTTTTTAAGGCTTGAAACCGTTCAGGATCGCCCAAATTCTGATCAGCCCCGCGAAGATAAAACTCATAAGTGGCCTTGGCTTTGACAGGATACTTTTCCTGCCAGGTATCATCATGTTTGACGTTCATTTTTTTCATGATGAAGCGCGCGTATTCTTCTGCTGTTTTGTCTAACAGAGTATGCAGCGGGTAAGAAGAGCCACCATCCCCGCCGGGACTGGTGCAGCAAAGAGCAAGCTTGGTCACACGATCAGGATGACGCAGCGCAAAATGTTGTGCGACCATACCACCAAAGCTAACGCCCACGACAGCAGTGTTATCCCAGCCTAAATGGTCGAGTAATTTTGCGATATCATCAGCGTAATCTGCCATTTCAGGGGCGGTATCGATTGTCCCTGATTGACCCATTCCGCGGTGATCAAAGTTCAGAAGCTCAAACTTTTCGGCGCCGGGTGCGTCATAAATGGTGGGCGTGTGGCGCGTGTCAGAGTTAGTGCCTGTGATAATCATCAGGCGGGGCCCTTGTCCGGCAATTTTGTAAAAAATCTTATGGCTGCCTAAATCAGCAAAGCCTGTTTGCGCTTCGGAACTCACGTACCCACCCCTGTTATGTGTCAAAGTTTTTCTATTACTACACATAACAGGATTAAATGAGAAGATTACAGTGGCTGCAACGCCTCCAATTGTTGTTTTAATTGGATCAAAGCCTCGTCACAGAGGTTAAGCATCGATGCTGCGTTATCGAGGACATTTAGCTTGTTCCCTCGTTTCGCATCCATATCCATCTGGGTGGCAAAGGCGGCGGCCTGCATAAGGCCAAACTGTCCAAAGCCACTTTTGATCATATGGGCTTCTTTTCCGATACCTTTCCAGTCATTCTCGTGCAGCATATTCATGACATTTGTGTGATTGATCTCATACTGATCGACCAACTTTTCCGCGAGGTTTCTGACAACGGTTAAGCCAAAATTCTCAATAAATTCCTGAAAGATTTGATGGTCCAGAACTTTTGCGCCCATTGCCGGAATGTTGTTTCGATCAGGACCGCGTTGCCGGGGGGCAATCTTTTGCTTCCATGTATCCTCGCCAACCCGCTTCATATTGCTATAGGTGAGGAGAGTGTCTTTCAGCTCCCATTTATGAACGGGTTTGGTCAGATAATCATTCATTCCAGCTTTCAAACAGCGTTGCCGTTCGCCAGACATGGAATTGGCGGTCAGTGCAATAATTGGAATATCTTTAATCCGTCCGGGAAACGCGCGAATTTCTTTACAGGCCTGCAGACCATCCATCACCGGCATATGGATGTCCATTATGACCAGGTCAAATTTACAGGTGGCAACGGCTGCCACCGCCAGCTCACCATTTTCGACAATTTCGACTTGATGCCCCCATTTGGTCAGCAATTCCTGCGTGACCACCTGATTAACAGGATGATCCTCCGCGACTAAAATAGTCAGCGTTGGGGACGTGTTCGGCCACGCTTCATCATCCGGAATTTGCGTTTCAAAGTTTCGGTCAAATTCCTGATCCGATGTGGGGAGCGTGTATTGGACATCAAAAGTGAATTTGGAACCTTCTCCTGGTTCGGAAGATACCCGAATTTTGCCGCCCATCAATTTTACAAGATCATAGCAAAGCGTCAGGCCAAGCCCACTCCAGTCTTGATTTCGGTCACCCGAGGCAACGGCCTTTTCGAGGGATTGGAAAAGGTTCCGTTGTTGTTCTTTGGCGATCCCGATGCCGGTATCTTTTACAGATATGTTCAACTTCTGTGATTTTCGTCCTAATTTAATGGACACAACAATCTCACCACTTCGGGTGTATTTCAGGGCGTTATCAACCAGATTCCCGATAATTTGTTCAAGGCGCCGCCCATCAAGACAGATGAGCGCGGGGATGTTGGGATCAGCCTTAATCCGAAAATCCAATGATTTACTTTTTGCAAGAAAAGACCATTGACTGTTCAGTTTATCAATTAAATCGCCCATATGAACAGGTTGAGGGATCAGCGTCAGCTTTTGAGATTCCAGATTGGCTAAATCCTGAATATCTTCCATCAAGTTGGATAAATCTTCCGTCGCGCTTTTAATGATTTTCAGATGACGGGATTGTTCAGGTGAAATCTGCGTGGATTTAAGCAAGTCATTGGCGGTTGAAATGCTATTAAGTGGAATTCGAAGTTCCCGATCTATCAAGGTTAGGAAATCAGATTTAATTTTGTTGGAGCTTTGCGCCGTTTGGGCGAGCTCCATTGCTTTTTCTGCACTACTTTCCGCCTGACTTTTGGCTTCCCTGAGTTCTAGTTGATAGCTCTCAATCTCTGACATATCCATAAGCGTTAGGGTGAAGCCATCTTCCTGAGTTGGTGCGGCATAAGCGTTAAAGGTTCGCTGACAGAAGAGCATTTGCTCGTTGTGGTAAGGCTTTCTCCCCTCGGCCATTTTAATCCGAAGCTCTGCCATTTCAGAGAGGAACTCGGCATATTGATATTGTTTGTCGCGAAACAGTTTCAAAAACGCCCCAAAGTTGATCCCACGTTTGATTTCCCCATCGCCCAGTTCCAGCATACTCACAAATTTGGAATTAAAGTCAGTTACCTGCAGATTCTTATCAAAGATACAAATCCCGGAGGGCAGGGTATCAAAGATGGCATTTAACGTGTTGTTCGTTTGATCATTTTGTATGAGGGCATCTTGCTCGGTTGTCACATCTGTCCAAAGACAGAGAGTTCGGCCCCCCGACATATTCTTAACAGAAAATTCCAATTGGTTGCCTGACGCCATACGCCAAATCATGTAGCTACCTGGCGTGTTCAAGCAGTTTGTTGCATTTTCAATCCAAGATTGGGGATCGTCAGTCGCCGAGGCTACTTGTCCGCTGAACGCGGTGGCCGTCACCATATCTGTGAAATCGAAATCAAGCTGGATGTCTCCGCAGCATTCGATCATCAGAGTTTTGAACGGTCCGTTATGGAAAACGAGCTGCTCCTTACTATCAAAAATGGCCATTGCTAATGGAAAGCGATCGGCAACTTCTTGATGGAGATACTCTCTTTCTGTCAGGCGTTTTTCACGAATTTGGCGCTGATAAAGGCTACCCAGCTGATGACATAGCGCGGTGATCGCTGAAACCTGATTATGCTCCGGTTGGGATATCTCCTTATGGAAAAACTCCATCATCGCAATTAATCTACCGGAGCTGAGGACCGGGATTGCAAAAACAGATGATAGGCCCGCCTCTTCAGCGGCTTTCTTTCGGCGATATTCCATATCTTCGGCCATAGAAAGATCCGAAATGTTGCCGTGGCGCTGATCTTCCCAGAGAGAGCCAAGGAAACCCTCCCCGTAAGCCATTTCATTATTTTCCGAGGATATCCGAAACTGCTGGTATTGCTTGGGGTCTTCCAAGTGCCAGTAATGCCGCATCTTGTTCTGAGTTAAAAGCATCAAATGCGCGGCGGCATATCCCTCTCGCTCAGAAATTAAATTGATCAGTGATTTTGCCGCCCCTTCAAAACTGTCGGATTTGTTGATCATCAGAGATCCGAGATGCGAAAGCTCAGCGGCAGCGCGACTTCGCTTGATCCGCTCACTCTGCTTTTGTTCGGTTAAAATGATCGCGACAGAATGGAAAATCAGGCCTCCAATAAGAGTGAGAAAAACACCGCTTCGGACAAATTCGACTTCAATGCTGTTTAGCTTTGTAAGCCCGCTCATAAGCTCGGTCGGTGTCAGATAAATGGTTAAATTGCCGAGAATAAGAAAGATGGTCCAATAGCGCAGACTGAAAATATCTGCTTTCCGTTTTATGGGGAACAGGACGAGCGCCAAAAAGGAGAGGGTGATGCTTATCAGCGATCCGGTAAATACCAAATCTGAGCTGATATTCACATTGGGGGTGCCAAATGTCAGATGCAGGAACAGGGAAAAGATGAGAATGGAGGTTCCAAAGGCTCCGTATACCATCTGCTCATAAGATCGAATTGAAAGCCCTCTCTCTAACCGATCCATAAGGGCAAGAAGGAATAAACTGCTCGACATAAAAAGAGGTAGGATCAGGAAATGAAGTTGCTCTGTATTGCTTTGGTGTTCATTTGGGGATTCAAAAAATTCCCAAATGGTCAGTTGAAGCTGAAGTAGGGCGTGACCCGCAAAAATATGGGCCAAGCATAACAAAAAGATATTGGGCTTCTGGCGGCAAAAGCCGATGAGGGCGCCAGCAAGAATAATCCCGCACATCAATGTCAGAAATGACAGGTAACGCGGCACAAAATAGTCGCCATCCGGCGAAAAATGTTCCGGTTTTAAATACAGAAACAGCAGGATCAAACCAACAAAAAGGTACGGTACTGGTTTTTGCCAGGTTAGAAGTGACGTCGCATTTTCAGTATTTTTCTTCGGATCGGTTGCTTCTGTTCTTTCCATCTTGGCTTACCAAATCATTATTTGGTAAGGATGCTCACCCTTACCTGATTGCCTTTGCCAAGGTATTCAATCTTTTCGAAATCCAGTTGGCTTGCAACGGCTATGCCGCGTCCATGATACTGGCTTCCAGTGCTCTCTTCCCGATCGTGGGTTTGATTGTGCAGAAATTTATCTGCGTCAAACCCATCCCCCTCGTCAGTGATCAGCAGGTCCAGATGCTTTTCACTTCGGTTAAATTCTAATGTCGCATAACGGGATTTATACTCTGGTAATTCCAATCTCCGCTCGACTTCCTTTTGCCATTCCCCTTTTTTCAGCAGAAGACCTTTTTCCTCATAAGTTATCTCTAGGTTGCCATGTTCGATTGCATTGACCATCAATTCAATCAATCCTATCCCTACAATAATAGGGTCGAAAGTCTGAGAGGAAACAAGATCACATAAAAAACGAGCTTCTTTCAGCGTTCTGAAGCGAAAAAGGGCTTTAGTTGCGTGTGCTAACTCATCCTCGCTTAAATACGGATAGTCCAAAGCTGCAGATCCCGCCGCAGCAGTGTGGCAACCCGATGGTTGTTCACTATTTTGCTTTGGGTCTTTCATTGGTGTTTTCCAGTAGAATAACGGTTAGGTCATCTGGAGACTCAGTCAGCCCATCCAGACGTTTGTTATAGTTTTCAATCAGTGAATTCATGCCACCGCGTAGTGATGGCCCTTCACTCCAGACTTGAGACGCTTCTTGTTGCAAGCCATCATCGCCGAGCATCTGATCAGGGCCTGTGGGGACTTCTACAAGTGCGTCGCTGTAAAGCAGGAATTTTGCCCCTTTTGCAAAAGGAACATGGCGGCTGTCATAGGTCCAGTTCGCCCGCAACCCCAGAGGCATTCCTCTGGATGTGACGGGATTGAAATCCGTCCCTTTTTCTGGATGCTGAACCAAAGGGGGCTGACAACCTGCGGCAGCGTAGGTCAGCATTTCGGTTTTTAAATCCAGCACAGCAAATAACATCGTCGCGTACGAGCCGCGCGGCAGGTTCTGATTTAAGAAGTTATTGAGTTCGGCAAGCAGCGTTCCAGGTGCTTCATACAGGTCTGAGGCAGCTTTTAGCCACGTCTGCAGCCTGAATGTGTTCAACGCGGCTGCGACACCGTGGCCTGAAAAATCCGCGATAAAAAAGGCAAATTTTGTTTTCGATATGGGGAAGACGCCCCCCATATCACCGCCAAGTTCAGAGGAAGGTTCATAGTGCCAGCAAATATCTACCCCATAATCCTCACGGTATCTTTCCAGATCGTCTGGAGAAGGGCAGATATCAAGCTGCAATCGTTTCGCTTGTTCAAGCTCGTTAGCGACACGGTTATGATATGAAATCAGTTTTTGCAGCAATATCCGTTTTTGCAAATGGACTTTTGTTCGGGCAAGAATTTCAAACTTCTTGACCGGTTTTACGACCATGTCGCTGGCACCATAATCAAATGCGCGTGTGATATCGGCCGCTGTATCCCGACCGCTTTGGATCAGAATTGGAATGTTGATGGTCTTGGGGTCTTCGCGCAGTCTGCGACACACCTCAAAACCATCCATTCTGGGCATTTCCAGATCAAGAATGATCAGATCCGGCATGTCTTTTTCGATATGTTCTAACGCTTCGATGCCGTCCCCTGCATAACTGATGTTTTTGTAATCATCAGCGGCGAGACAAGCGCCGATTAACTCCCGAATGAGGGGGGAGTCATCTACCACCAGAATTTTGGCTTCTGTTAGATCAACATGATCGGAAGCAAATCCCGAAACTGCTGATGGTCCAAAAGTATCATTCGCCAAAGACATGTTAAGGCTCTCGTCCTTAGTTTTCGATCGTCATTACTTTTTCAAACTCGGAGATTTCCAGCAGGCGTTTTACCTGACCGTTCGCTCTTTTGATTTTAAAAGGCTTATTCACTTTTTCAGATGTTTCAAAAGCGATCATCAGCATGCCGAGACCGGCAGAGTCAATCGCTGTCAGGCTAGCCAGGTCAATAGAACAAGTCGCTTGTTCGTTTTTCTTAATGGCCATAATGACATCGCGAAATGCTTCATGGTCCTCAAATGTCAGGCGATCAGAGAGGACGATCTGAAGTTCATTATTGTCGGTCCTAATGTTGGTTTGCATGGATCATTATCTCCTAGAACAATTCAATGTCATCATCATCGAATTCTTCTGATGGTGCGTCAAGTAAGTCCTTGTCCTTAAGGATATTTTCTTTGTTCTCATTGGAACTATCTGAGTGGTTTTCGGAGGCCTCTTGTGGTGCTTCTTCACCGAAAACTGCGCTTAAGAAACGGTCTCTCATCTCGCCAAGCGTCAGGTCCTGGATAACAGACCTGAACCAAGTCTCCTGCTCAACGCTAGGCGGAAGGTTTCCAAGGAAAGTGCGGGTCGTGTTTTCTTCATACGCTTCCAGGCTTTTCTCCATCACCGAGAGTGTACCAGTTAGGTTTTCAAGACGTTGTTTAGCGCGATCCTGGAATTGAAGCTTGGTAATAACACTGAAAATATCCCGTGAGATTTCCTTGGATATGTTTTCAGACGATTTAAGTGCGTCGGTAAATTGTGCATTTTGCCGAACCACGCAGTCCATCAACTCGCTAATGGTATCTTTCACCAGAATGTTTTCGCTGAGGTCGATATTCGCAATCTGCTTGATCTGAGAATGCCCATGCCGGACGCCGTCAGCGACATTGGATATTTCTTCCCGCATAGTCTCAGCCAGTGAGTTCACTGTTTTTGCCAGATCCTGCACTTCGTGTGCAACGACGGCAAATCCCTTGCCGGCTTCGCCCGCACGGGCCGCTTCAATTCGGGCATTCAGGGCAAGCAAGTTCGTTTGCTTGTTGATACCTTCAATATCCCCAATCAGTCTTTCAACCTTGCCGACATCAGTTGTGACGTCATCAAGGGCATAAACAACCTCAACCCCATGTTTTGAGGTGTCGACAATTTTTGAGATCATGGTTGTGAGATGCTGGTCGACCGTTTGAATAACACCGGCCATATCAAAAACATTGCCGTTATATTCAATGTTTTGCGCCCCGGCTATCATTTCACCAATAGAGCCACTTTGCTTTTGCGTATTCAGTGCCAGTTCCTGAAAGCGGGCAGAGATGTCGGTGATATTTGTCTCCACCAGATCGGAGACGAGACCAATTTCATCCATCACGATCCCAAGGGCTTTGCGTTGGGTTTCGGAAAGGCTGATCCAACGCGCGAGGAATTCATGTGCATCCTGAGGGAGATCCTCGATTGTTGGGATTTCAGTCAGCACTTCGTTTTCATCAGCGAACTCCGCCTCTACAGTTTCTATGTCGCTCTCAATGACAGGAGCGTCCTCTTCATCAAATAACTCGATGAAATCATCAGATGATGGCGCGGTGTCACTCATCAGGCCCTCGCTTTCACTAACTTCTTCCTGGGTGCGTTCTTGCGTACTCATATCCGGATCGCTTTCATGTCTTTTGTCTCAAGATACTGCATCATCAGGCCCGCGATCTTGCTGAGAGGGGCTTGCTGTTGAACACCGCCTGTCTCAAAGGCGACTCGAGGCATGCCATAAACAACCGAGCTCGCTTCATCCTGACCAAATGTCATGGCGCCAGCTTGCCTCAGTTTCAGCATGCCCTCCGCGCCATCCCGGCCCATGCCGGTCAGGATCACACCGATCGCATTTGCACTGGCAACTTTGGCGGCGGATCCGAACAGAACATCAACTGATGGTCTGTGACCGCTTACAGGCGCCTCGTCGGTCAGGCGGCAGATATAATTAGCGCCTGAGCGACCAAGCTCCAGATGGTTCTCACCCGGGGCAATATAGACATGTCCCGGCAAGACACGTTGACCATGCTCTGCCTCACAGACTGTGACACGCGTAATCGTATCCATGCGATTGGCAAAAGAGGTCGTAAATTTACCGGGCATATGCTGCGTGATAAGCACCCCGGGAAAGTTTGGAGGAAGCTGGCAGATAACCTCCCGAATTGCTTCAACGCCGCCTGTGGAGGCACCAATGCACACGACCTGTTCGGTTGTTTTAAAGCGTTGGAGGAGAGAGCTCTCCGCTGGCTTAGGGATTGGTTTTCTGGCCATTACGCGGGCGTTCGCTGCATTTTTAACCTTGGCGATAATCTCAGCCCCTTTTGCTTCCAGCCCAACCCGTAGATCACTTGTCGGCTTTGCAATATAATCCACCGCGCCCATTTCCAGCGCTTGCAAGGCAATATCGGCGCCTTCCTGCGTTAGCGATGAAATCATCACAACAGGCATGGGGCGCAGGGTGATAATTTTCTCCAAAAAGGCAATACCGTCCATTCGGGGCATTTCGATATCCAATGTCAAAACATCCGGGTTTAGCTGTTTGATCATTGTGCGGGCTGTCAGCGGATCAGGGGCCGTTCCGACAACTTCGATATTTGGATCTGCGCTCAGCATGGAGGTCAGCATCTGGCGGATCAGAGCTGAGTCATCAACGATTAGAACTGTAATTCTTTTTGTCATGCAGCTCTCCTCTTAGAAAAGGTCCACTTCGCCAGCTTTGTCCACTTGCTGGGGAATTTTGGATCTATAGTTTTCTTCATCCTTGAGCAGTCTCATATCATCAGTTCGTTTCAGGAGCAGGCGATCCACTTTCCCTGTCTGCGGATTAAAATGAATGCGTCTTGGGTGCGGTCCACCCAAGTCATAGGCGAGGGGCGAAAACCCTTCATATTTTAGATAGTTCAGCGCGAAATGACCGTTTTTATCCCCGACACGAGACGAGCCTGGAATAACATTGCCACCGCCAAAGAGTTTGAATTCAAGCCGGTCCCGTTTCCCGCCTGCTTTTAAAATCTCATTGATCAGGGTTTCCATCGCGTAGTTGCCATAACGCATGTTGGCACTGGTTGATCCCCATTGTCCGGTCTCGCTCTCGGGCAACATGAAATGGTTCATCCCGCCAACACCGGCAAGCGGGTCCCGAATACAGGCCGCAACGCAAGACCCGAGGATCGTCACAATCATCTCATCTTCATGAGACGTGATGTAGTGATCGCCCGGCTGGACGCGAACCAGAGTTTTGTTCCATTTGGGGTCGAAATACTTGCTGCGATGCTCATCAAATAACGGGTCCGCGGCCCGGCTCCGGCGATCAGCAGGTTTTTCATTCTGCCGTTTCATGCGTGCCCTCCGCCAGTTTTGACGTATGTAGTCTTGCCCATTAGCTGCAAATCAGCGGGTTTGTTCTGTAGGCTTTCAGAATGACCGAGGCACAGAAGTCCTCCCTCGCGGAGTTGGTTCGTGTAGCGATCCACAAGGCCTTCTTTGGTCTGTTGATCAAAATAGATCAGCACATTTCGGCAAAATATTACATCGAACTGCTTTTTCATCGGCCATTGATGAAGTAGATTTAAATGCTTGAAATGAATGAGGCTTTTGGCTCTTTCATTCATCTGGATTTTGTCACCTACCTGTTTGCAGCTGTCTTTAAGATATTTTGCAAATGGCTGCTGCATGTCTTTAAAAACATCAGCGTTGTAGATGCCTTGCTTTCCCTTATTCAGCATGTTGGTGTCCAGATCGGTCGCCAGAATTTTTACCTTCCAAGAATGAAGGGCAGGGACCGCGCTCATCAGTGTCGTTGCCATGGAATAAGGCTCCTCCCCAGAGGAGCAGCCTGCAGACCAGATTAATAACTCTTTGCTTTGTTTGCGGACTGGGTCTTGTGCAATCTTTTGCGTCTGCATAATGAGCGCCTCGAAATGATGGCTCTCGCGGTAAAATTTGGTCAGATTTGTCGTGATGG
Source organism: Sneathiella sp. (assembly GCA_017643685.1). Lineage (GTDB taxonomy): Bacteria > Pseudomonadota > Alphaproteobacteria > Sneathiellales > Sneathiellaceae > Sneathiella. The sequence continues at coordinate 31,551 of JAEPMY010000001.1, read as the reverse complement.
CGTTGACCAGAAACCCTGTTTCTTGGCCGGATTTATTTGAGTCCAGCAGATCGCAATATTGAGAGAAGGACTGCATCCCAAGCTCCCTCAAGCGACGTGCCAACCGTCCGTAGACCATGTCCCGTTTATGATCACCCAGCACAATCCCTGTCAGAGAATAGACAAGGCCTGTCAGTTTTTTAAATTCTGCTTCAGATAAGCTGAATTCCCGAGCTTTAGCGCTGATGGAGGCCTGTTGTGTCATGTGCTCCCTCTAAGTTGCTCTAGCCCGGACGGGCTAGAGCGTTGTTAGGCGTTGACGCGTTTCTTAGAACTCACTCCAATCCTCTGCCGCTGCTTGGCCGTTGCTCATGGCCATAACTGGCATCGCAACGGATTTTGAAGCGCCAGAGCCGGATCCCATCGCAGTGTTTTTTGGACTTGCGGCGGGTTTCGCTTGGCTAGGGGCGACACTGTCGTCGACCTTGAAGAAGGAAATCCGATCCCGCATGCTTTCTGACTGCTCCTGCAGTGTTCTGGACGCTGCTGCGTTTTCTTCCACAAGGGCGGAGTTCTGCTGGGTCATCTCATCCATCTGCGAGACAGAACGGTTGATCTCATTGATACTTGTAGATTGCTCATTACTTGCAGCCGCAATCTCAGAGACGATATCGCTCAGTCGTTTAATGGAGTCGACGATCTCCGTTAGGGACTCGCCGGCATTTCCAACGAGGCGGACACCATCTTTAACCTGGCTGCCGCTATCATTGATAAGGCCTTTAATGTCTTTGGCCGCTTGTGAGGAGCGTTGAGCAAGTGTGCCGACTTCGGCAGCAACAACCGCGAAGCCTTTACCTGCATCGCCTGCGCGGGCGGCTTCCACCGCGGCGTTTAGGGCGAGAAGGTTAGTTTGGAAGGCGATCTCGTCAATGACACTGATAATGTCAGAGATTTTCTGTGAGGAGCCTTCAATGCGGGACATGGCTTCAACCACTTCACCCACAACTCCGCCGCCGCGCTCGGCGACATCACGGGCAGAGATGGATAGCTGGTTCGCCTGCTGCGCATTTTCCGCATTCTGTTTAACCGTAGAGGCCATTTCCTCCATAGCGGCCGCAGTTTCTTCCAGGTTAGAGGCTTGTTGTTCCGTCCGTTGAGACAGATCCATGGTGCCCATATTGATTTCCTGAGCCGCGTTAGCAACTTCACTGCCTGCCGTCATGATATCGGCCACGATAGACGCTAATTGCTCTGACGTTCCGTTTGTGTTGGATTTCAGAACATCAAACAACCCTTGATAATCAGCCGTGATCCGTTTGGTCAAATCCCCGTTGGACAGGGCGGATAGAGCCGTGCCGACATCCTCCATCGCATTTGAGACGGTGTCTGACAGGCTGTTGATGGCTTCTGACAAGCGGAGCATAAAGCCCTCCTTGCCGTCTAGCTGTAGTTTGCTACTGAAATCACCGGCAACGGCGGCGCTGACGACACCGTCAATTTCCTGTTCAATTAATTTTTCGGCTGTTACATCGGCCCATTCTACAACGGTGCCAATACGCTCGCCTTCATCGGTAAGAACCGGGCTGGCGATCAGATCATAGAATTTGCCGCCAACTTCGATGCTGGTTTCATAAGATTGCGTCAAACGGTCCAGCATGCCGCGTTGGTGGCTTGGGTTTTTATGGAATGTATCGATATTGGTGCCGACAATTGTCGCGGCATCAAAGCTTGTCAGTTCCTCGCGCATGTTGGACTCGTTTTTGTGCAACATGGCTTTCATGGTTTCGTTTACATAAACGATGTTATAATCCGCATCCGCAACCATCATATTGGTGGTACAGTTATCTAGTGCAGATTTAATGCGGGAATTTTCGTTCGCAATGCGGCGCTCTTCGCTGCGCTGTGCATTCCGCTCCGTTACATCTTCCCACTCAACAACCGTCCCGATGCGCGCCTTCTGATCATCCAGAATAGGAGACACCACAAGATCATATTCTCGGCCACCAATTGTCAGGTTGGCTTCATATTCACCCGTTAGAGCATCCAGCATACCACGCTGATGAGCTGGGTTTTTGTGGAATGTATCAATATTTGTGCCGACGATATCATCTGCCTTGAAGTTTGGCAGGTCTTTGCGCATATCGCCTTCGTTATCCTGAAGCATCTCCAGCATCGTATTGTTTACATAAACAATGTTGTAGTCCGCGTCCGCGACCATCACGTTGGTGCGGCAGCTATCCAATGCGGATTTAATTCGGGAGTTTTCATTTGCAATCCGAGTTTCTTCGGCTTCACGTTGCTTCTGTTCCGTCACATCAGCCCATTCCACAACGGTGCCGATACGGTTTTGATCATTGTCTAAAACAGGAGATACAACCAAGTCAAAGTTACGACCGCCGATATCAAGGCTGGTCTCGGTTGTCGCTCTTAAATGAGCCAGCATGCCACGTTGATGCGCTGGATTTTTGTGGAAGTCGTCGATATTGGTACCAACGATTGTTTTAGCATCAAAGTTAGGCAGGTCTTTACGCATGTTGCCTTCGTTTGATGTCAGCATTTCTCTCATGGTCTCGTTTACATAAACGATGTCATAATTCTCATCTGCCACCATCACGTTGGTGCGGCAGCTATCCAGAGCAGCTTTCGTACGCAGGCTCTCACGCGCGCTGTTAACAATAAGTTGAAGGCTGCGGGCGAGTTGACCCAATGGATCTTTCCGGTCTAGTCCAGGAATGTCGACAACTTTACCATCCGCAATTTCAACAACCATATCCGCAAGTCGGGAGAGGGGGGTCAGAACTGCGCGAGAAGCAAGAACCCCTGCGGCCGCTGTCAAAACAACACCAGCAACGAGCAAGATCCAGAGGGTTGAAGACAATGTATTTGCTTCATCCGCCAGTGCTGTCATTGTGTCATTGAGTTCTTCGCGGGCTTGTATCAACAACCCGGTTTCTCCGACTAAGGCAGTGCGGAGACGTCTTTCAAGGGGTATCAGGCTCTCGATCAGCTCAGAGTTTGAAGACAGCTGACCTGAAGAGCCAGCAGCTCTTACTACTTGGTTTTGGGCAGACTGGTAGTCACGGAGCTGGCCTTTGACGTCTTGCCAAATTCCGGAATATGTTCCGCTCATGTAGGGAAGGCTCTCGTCGATTTGTGCCTGTAAGGCGCTAATATCTGACCAGTTTTGATTGAGTGCATCTGTGAAACGGCTTTCGCCGGTTGCAACCCATTTACCTGTGTAGACTTCTGTCTCCACTAACTTTTGTTGAAGTTCGGAAATAGCAATTGTTGTTGGTATAGTTCGGTCACGGGCTTCGATTACATGGGCAGCTTCTTTGTTTGCTCCCAATATTCCAGCGCCCATGGCGACAACTAGTACCAGGCAGGCGATTGCAAAGCCCCCTGTTAGTAAGTTTCGGACGGAAATTCCCGACAACGAAAACTTGGAATGAACGTCCCTCATCTTATCTTGAGGGTTTGATTGAGCGGTTACATCTGTCATTTCAATTTCCTCACAGACAATTATTGGGGCGCTTTGCTGGCGTCCGCCACATCAATAGTTTTTTCGATAATTTCGGCATGGAACAGGCAGGCTGCATCCAATAGGGCAACCATGCGGTCTCCGGCGGTTACCAAGCCGACGATATGATCCTGATCTTCTTGATCATCTAAATCAGGGACTTTTCGGATTTCGCTATATTCAACTTTTAGAATGTCGGATACGCGGTCGACCAATATTCCAATAATCCGATCTTTAACAGCGACGATGACAACCACATGGATCGGGGTCGCTTCGGTCTCTCCTTGGCCAAATCGACATCGAAGATCAAATATCGGAACAATAATGCCCCGAAGGTTAAGCACACCGCGCATATATTTTGGCTGGTTCGGGAGGATGGTTACTTCTGACCACGCTTGAATTTCCCGAACCTGCATGATGTCGACGGCGTATTCTTCTTTCCCAATGGCAAAGGTGACGAATTGTTGGATTTCTTTGGGGTCGTGATCCAACGCATCTATCGAATTACCAGCGCCATTTGGGTCAGGGATGACATTTTTTGCCTGCGTATCTGTAGCAACTTCCATAATTATGATCCTGCAGTTGGTTGCGGCATTGTGCTGGACGAGGAGGGAGGCATATCGGTTAGATGCTCTAGCTCCTCTGGGACGTCATTAAGGGTGCCAAAAACAAGCTCCTCTTCGTCGTCCTCAATTTTCTTCTTCGATTGTGAAATCCGGTAAATGGCTTCGATATCCAAAATTGGGGCAACTTTACCGTTTCCAAGAATGGTAGCCGCGGAAACGCCGGGTACTGGACGGTAGTTGCTCTCCAGGCTTTTGATAACCACTTGTTGCTGACCCAAAAGGCGATCGACAACAATGCCTGTGGTTCCAAATTCTTCACTCTCCACCAAAACGACTAAAGCTTTAGCCGGATCTTTGCGGGCGCCTGGAATGTTAAACACATGATGAAGGGCACATAGCGGTACATATTGGCCGCGGATACGAACGAGACGCTGCCCATTCGGTAAGCGCTTTAGGGCCTCCCGTGAAGGGCGAAGGCTTTCAACGATATTGGTGATCGGAATAACGTATTTTTCTGTGCCGGCTTCCACGATCATGCCATCCATAACCGCTAGGGTGAGCGGCAGGGTCATTGTGAAGCGGGATCCTTTGCCTGGGGTGGACTGAATAGAAACGCGGCCGCCCAGTGATTGAATGTTCCTGCGTACCACATCCATTCCGACACCCCGCCCGGAAATGTCTGTTACCTGTTCAGCGGTGGAAAAGCCCGGTGCAAAAATCATGTTATCGATTTCATCATCGGTCAGCTGGGAATTTTCGGTGATCAATCCACGTTCCAACGCACGTTTGAGGACAGCTTCGCGGTTAATTCCGCGGCCATCATCCGCGATGGTGATCACAATGCGTCCGCCGCGATGTTCTGCGGAAAGGGTGATCGTGCCAACTTCGGGTTTTCCGGCTTCAATGCGATCCGCAGGGGGCTCAAGCCCATGATCAAGAGAGTTGCGGATCATATGAGTGATTGGGTCGCTAATCTCTTCAATAACGGTCTTATCGACTTCGGTATTTTCACCAATGGTGTTGAGGTTCACCTTTTTGCTGAGCTTATTGGATAGCTCTCTGACAAGGCGGGGCATGCGTGAAAAGACAGATTTAACCGGCTGCATGCGGATTGCCATAACGCTTTCCTGCAATTCACGGGTGTGTAGGGCTAACTCTTCAAGGCCGCGGACCATATTTGGCATATTGTCCGATGGCAGCTCACTTGTTTGCTGGGAGAGCATGGACTGAGTGATGACAAGCTCCCCAACCATATTTACAAGGCGATCAATGCGATCCAGATCCACCCGGATTGAGGATACTTTTGCGGTCGCCTTGGCGCCACCAGCCGCCGCTTGCGGGGCTGCGGTGTCACTTCCTTTTGCAATCGCGTGTTGGGCGTATTCTAAGACGGTAGCCTCTGTGGGTGTTCCCTCTTCAGGTATCACCTCATCGGGTGTCATATCGCCTTGCAGCTCAATAAGCAGGTCGCAATCTTCCGTCACAAACTCAAAGACTTCTTCCACATCCTCCAGGGAAGCTTCGGTTCGAATAACAAAATCCCAAGCAAGATAGGCCTCTTCGCCGTCCATTGCCTGCAAGGAGGGGAGGTTTTGTAAGGACGGAAGCGCCTCTACCTCTCCCAGAGTTTTAAGTTCTCTGATGATAAGAAGCGGCTCATTCGCATGCTTGAATAGTTCCGCTTTAGGCGCAAAGGAAATATGATAGACAACAGGACCTTGTGGGGTGCTGGTGTCAGCGTTGGTCGCGGCGGCGGGCGTAGTTCCATTTGCTTCAGAGGAAGTGGATTTTGCCTCTCCCTTAACGATTATGGTAATTTCATCAAGAATTTGGCTGCCAAAATCATTCGCAAGGTCATCACCGCTTTCAGCGGCTTCAACCATTGCAGCCAGAATATCTGATGCGCGGAAGAGTAAATTCACCCCATCTTCTGTTACCGCAATACGACCATCCCGCATCCGATCTAGAAGTGCTTCAAATTCGTGGGAGAATTCCGCCAGTTTGTTGTATTTAAAGGCTCCTGCGCCGGCCTTAATAGAATGGACTGCGCGAAAAATGGCGTGCAGGACTTCAGGGTCATCCGCACCTGTGCTCAATTCTGAAAGCTGGCTCTCCACATCGGAGAGTAGCTCAGAACATTCTGCAAAATAGGTCGCCTTGAATTGTGCGTATTCGTCCATTTTTTTCTCGCTTCAGACCGTTTTTGTTTATCCGCACACCTTCTGAACCACTTTTAGTAGCTTCTCAGGTTCGAACGGTTTGACAATCCAGCCGGTTGCACCTGCCGCGCGGCCTTCGTTCTTCTTGTTGTCGTCGCTCTCAGTTGTCAGAACGAGAATAGGGGTGGAGCTATGTGCCGGATTTTGGCGGAGCGCTTTTACAAGGCTGATGCCATCCATATTGGGCATGTTGATATCTGTAATGACAAGATCGACGGCATTTCCGCCAATACGTTCAAGGGCTACAAGACCATCCTCAGCCTCTACAACGTCATAGCCGGCCCCCTTCAAGGTGAAACTCACCATGTCCCTCATGGTTTTTGAATCATCAACAGCCAGAACTTTCTTAGCCATACCTAGTTACTCCATTTCTTATAAATGACGTTCAACCCGAGATCCTGAAATGCTGCTTCGAAAGATGGGGATGGGGATGTCACAACTACGGTGCCGCCTGCTTCTTCCATCGCGCGGTAAGCAGCAAGAAGAACTTGAATGCAGGGGGTGGTAATTGTCTCTACTTCAGAGGCGTCGATTGTGAGGCTGGTTTCCTGCATGGACAGCTCAACGAATTGCTCTCTTAAAGTCTCAGCAACGCCAAGGTTCAAAACACTTGGGAGTGTGATTGGTTTGCCGGTTTGCCCTGATTTACTACCCATTTCCCGTAACATCTTTCCGTTGTCTGAAGATAAGTGAAGAATTCAGCTCAAATTTCCAGATACGGAGAAGGTTATAGGTTGAGTTACTAATTTAGGGTTAATGTAATAAAAAAACACTCTGTTAAGTTACATTAGTGAAAATTGTTTGTTCGCAGGGCGTATTTCTTGGGTGACGGCTGACTTCTAAAAGAAAAAAGATCTCTAGAGTTCTGTAAATTTTTACTAATACGATGTAAAATATAATAAAATGACGTTTTCTGAAATGAGATTATAATAAAATCTTGATTTTGTGATTTGTTAGCTCAGTTCCAATAATGTCGATAAATGTAACAAAAACATTTATTACATGCAAAAATATCTATATAAAAATACAATTAATAGTAATGTTATGGTTAATACCATTGGTATACGAATGTTTGACACGCCCCGCTTAAGGAGTAGCCGCAATGCCCCCTCACAAAGCCAGATTGTCGTTTGAGCAGGTTACGGTAGTCACCAAGGAGAAAAGCACGCTGTCCTGCGTGCAGGAAATAGCGGTGCAGTTCGGGATGGATGGCGTTGATGTCGCGTCGCTCAATGCGATTCCGGAAGAATTGGATGGGGCGACAGGGGCGCATCTGATGATTGTTGAAGTCCTTGAAAATGAGGAGACGGCTCTCAAAGCGCTTATTCCGTTATTGGCAGAAAATAACAATCTGCAAATTCTTCTGATCGTCGGAGAGAGCTTCCCCGAGCAATTTGATTTTCTTGTATCCACTGGACAAGTGGATTTCTGCCAGGCCCCTGTTCATAAAGATGACTTGCAGGCCCGTATTGAGGTAATGAATGCGAGAAACTTGCTGGCGGAGCAGAAAATCGAAGTCTCAGATAAAGATCCGCTGACCGAGTTATTGACGCGACAGGCATTTATCAGCCGCATCAACCCCATTTATTCAAGCGCGCAGAGAGGGCAAGTTGAAATCGCCGTTGCCATCATTTCTGTTGAAGGGCTTGATGATATTAACCGTCGTTTTGGACAGCGGGTCGGCGACCGTGTGATGAAAAGCTTTGCCGAGATACTATCGGGCCGACTTCGGGATACAGACTATTTATGTCGGTATAGCGGTCGGTGCTTGGCGTTGATGACTGTGAATATGCGGCCAACCCATATTGAAACCTATCTGGATGATTTGATGCTATTTTTCTTATCCAAAGGATATCAGGCTGGTCTTGTTACACTAGAAGTAAAAGCCGCTATTGGGGCCACACAGGAGCTGGGGGAGGATATTGATAACATGCTCTCCATCGCAGAACAGGCGCTAGAGAAGTCTCGAAGTAGCGGCGATAACGTGGTCACCATCCAATAGAAAAATTCCCGCCATTTGATGTCATCTCTTTGGCAGGCTCTCCCTGAAATGGGGGAAGGTTGAAGCTGATGATGTCGCCCGTATGAGGATGCGGGAATGAGAGATGTCCAGCGTGAAGCATCAAGCGAGGGGCCATCCCCAGAACCCGCTCATCCGCATATAGGGGATCGCCAAGGATCGTGTGGCCCATGGCTTTCATATGGACCCGTAATTGATGTGACCGGCCGGTATGCGGTGTTAGCATGACAAGGGCACGGTCATCTCGTCTCTCCATCACTCTCCAATGGGTGAGGGACGGCTTCCCATTTTCATAATCCACCTTTTGCAAAGGGCGATTAGGCCAGTCGGGAAAAAGCGGCAGATCAATGCTGCCAAAATCACTGGCGGGGTTTCCGTCTATCCATGCCAGATACCTTTTTTCCACCTTTCGCTGTTGAAAGGCGCGACCCAGTGCGCTTTGGCTCACTTTATCAAGGGCAAGTACCACAAGGCCAGAGGTTTCCATATCCAGCCGATGAACAATGGTGGCTGTGGGGTAGTGTTTGGTTAACCGGTTAATTAAGCAGTCTTTTTTGTGCGCCTCACGCCCCGGAACGGTGAGCAGGCCGGAGGGTTTGATGGCAATAAGAATTGCCTCATCCTCGTAGAAAACTTCAAGATGTGGATGTTTGGGTGGATTGTAAGGGTTCATATTTAGCCGGAAACCTGAATTTTCACCTTTTATAGAGGGGATGAATTCAGGTTTCCAGACTGAAATTTCGGGATTTAACGTCCGAGAAGATCGTTTGCGATAATTTGCTTCATAATCTCAGACGTGCCGCCAGCAATTCTGGTCATCCGGTTGTCGGCCCATGCGCGGGCAATGGGATATTCCCACATATACCCAAAACCACCGTGAAGCTGGACGCATTCATCCAGTACCTGACAAAGGATTTCCGTACTTTGCAGCTTGGCGATGGCGGCGGTATTGGCGGTGAGCTCGCCTTTCATGTGATCCTCAAGGCAGCGATCCACAAAAGCACGGAGCATAACGGCCTGAGACTTAATCTCAGCAAGTTTGAAGCGTGTGTTCTGGAAATCTGACACTTTTTTGCCGAAGGCACCGCGACCAGTTGTGTATTCAACGGTCCATTCAAGGGCTGCTTCGATCACCGCGACAGAGCGAAGCGCGATAACGAGGCGTTCCTGTGCCAATTGTTCCATAAGCTGTTTAAAACCGCGCCCCTCAACGCCTAGCAAATTGCTTTTGGGAACCCGAACGTCATTGAAAAACAGCTCCGATGTATCCTGTGCTTTGTATCCGATTTTCTCTAAGTTACGGCCCCGCTCAAAGCCATGTCTATCCCCCTCAACCAGAATAAGGCTAACCCCTTTACCGGCGGCAGATGGATCGGTTTTACAGGCCAGCACTACCAAATCGGCAAGCTGACCATTGCTGATAAAGACTTTCTGGCCATTGATCACATAATCATCGCCATCTCCAATGGCGGTTGTTTTCATGTTTTGAAGATCTGAGCCCGCGCCCGGCTCTGTCATGGCAACCGCGGAAATGACCTCACCAGAGACAAGTTTTGGCAACCATTTCTTTTTTTGTTCTTCCGTTCCGTAGTGGATCAGGTAAGGGGCTACGATTTCGGAATGAAGGTGGAAGGCCGGGCCCGTTGCACCAACGCGGGCAATTTCCTCACAGAAAATGGCGCTGAACATAAAATCGACACCGGGCCCGCCATATTCTTCCGGAACTGTACAGCAAAGGAACCCGTTTTCACCAGCTTCGCGCCAAATCTCGCGCGGAACCTGACCATCTTTTTCCCACTGGTCGTGGAAAGGGGCGATGCGTGTTTCGGCAAATTTCCGGGCGGAGGCGCGGAAAATCTCGTGATCTTCCTGAAAGAGTGTCCGTTTCATGATCTCATCCGTTTTTTGTTGTTTTGAGGGATGTTTTCCTGACTTCAAAATTAATACGAATGCAGATAATACGCAAGCTTATTAATATGATAAAAGAAGAGGGCGAAAGACTGGCCATCGCCCTGATCGATTTACGGATTAAACGTGGAAGGAGGAGCCGCAGCCACAACGTCCTTTTTCGTTTGGATTTTCAAAGGTGAAGCGGGACTCCAGCCCTTTTTCTTCCCAATCCATTTCAGTGCCAGCTACATACTCAATCGCGTCTGAATTGATCAGCAGCTTCACATCTCCGTTTTCAACGATGGCATCGTCATCGCGGGATTCTGTTGTGTAATCCATTGTATAGCTAAGACCGTTGCAGCCCGTATTGGTGATGCCAATGCGAAGGCCGATGGCCCCTTCTGCGCTTTGCGAGAGGAGGGACTTGAGGCGGTCTGCCGCTTTGTCGGTCAGGGTCATGATTGGTGTATCAGTCATCGTCACGTTCCTAAAAACAGGGCTTAAAACATACCAAGATCTAATTTTGCCGCTTCGGACATATTATCCGGTGTCCATGGTGGATCCCAAAGAATTTCCACATCAACTTCATTGATGCCGTCCACTTTGATCACCGCGTCCCGGACCCATCCTGGAATTTCGCCCGCTACCGGGCAGCCCGGTGCGGTCAAGGTCATACCTACATATGTATGACCGTCTTCTTTAATATCAATGACATAGATCAGGCCAAGATCATAAATGCTGACCGGGATTTCCGGGTCAAACACCGTCCGGAGGGCATCAATCACGTCTCCTTCCAAGGGGGACGTGCTAGTGCCTTCAACATATGGGCCCGTCGCAGTTGGGCGTTGCAGTTCTGATGTCGTCATCGTCTCAAACCTTAACTATTCACTGGTCGCCAGTGCGGCTTTATTTTCCAACGCAGCTTTTAGCGCATGCCATGATAGGGTGGCGCATTTAACCCGCATCGGAAACTGCTTCACACCAGCCAGTACTTTCAATTCATCGGGAGCTTCTGAACGGTTAGTGTCCTCTGGGGAGGAGGTCACCATATCCTGAAACTGCCCGAATAATTCAGTGGCCTCGCCCTTGCTTTTCCCCTTCACTAATTGCGTGAGGAGAGAGGTGGAAGCCGTTGATATTGCACACCCTTTTCCTTCGAATGAAATATCGGTGATGATACCAGCATCATCCACATTGACATATAAAGTGACCTGATCCCCACAAAGTGGGTTATCGCCATGACCTTCGGTGGTGTGTGGCTCAATCTTTCCAAAATTCCGAGGGGATTTTGAATGATCGAGGATCACCTCCTGATACAGCGATTTCAGGTCATCCATCATCAGGCGAAAAACCTTTGAACCATTTGCATGGCATCAACCAAGGCATCTACATCGTCGCGGTTGTTATACATGGCGAAGGAGGCGCGAACGGTTGATGGTACATCATAGAAATCCATCAACGGCTGGGCGCAGTGGTGGCCAACACGCACCGCCACACCAGCCTGATCAATGATGGTGCCAATATCATGTGGGTGAATACCGTCCATCGTAAAGGAAACAATCGCCGCTTTGTGTGGGGCGTCACCAATGATACGGACGTTGTTCAGTTTTCGAATTTCTTCTGTTGCGTAAGCTAGCAGGGACTGCTCATGAGCCCCAATTTTGTCAAAACCGATCTCATTTACATAATTAATCGCAGTTCCAAGGCCAATTGCTTGTACAATTGGGGGAGTGCCGGCCTCAAATTTGCTGTGACCTGTGGCGTAAGTTGTTTTCTCAAACGTTACCCGGTTGATCATGTCTCCGCCGCCCTGATAAGGGGGCATCTGTTCCAGCCATTTATTCTTGCCGTAAAGAACGCCGATCCCCGTTGGGGCAAACAGCTTGTGGCCTGTAAAGACGTAGAAATCAGCATCCAGATCCTGAACATCCACTTGCATGTGGGGAACAGCTTGTGAGCCGTCGATCAGGACCGGAACACCCTTATCATGGGCTTTGGCAATAATCTCTTTAACAGGGACAATGGTGCCAATGGCGTTGGAGACGTGCGTAACTGCAACGATCTTTGTTTTCTCTGAGAGAAGCTTTTCAAACTCCTCCATCAAAAACTCACCATCCTGATTAATCGGAACGGCTTTGACGGTCGCGCCCATGCGCTCTGCGATTAACTGCCACGGGACGATGTTTGAGTGATGCTCCAGATAGGAGAGAATGATTTCATCCCCTGGCTTAAGCGCCATCAAACCATAAGACTGAGCCACAAGATTAATGGCCTCAGTGGTATTTTTGGTGAAGATAACCTCATCAAGGCTTTCCGCATTCAGGTGGGCACGTACAGTTTCCCGTGCGCCTTCATACAGCTCGGTTGATTTTTGGCTAAGGTAATGAACACCGCGGTGAACATTGGCATATGTTTCCGCGTAGGCGCTTTTCACGGCGTCCAGAACCACCTGCGGCTTTTGCGCGGACGCACCGCTATCCAGAAATGTCAGGCGCTTGCCGTGGATTTTTTCCTCAAAAATCGGAAAATCCCGGCGAATTTTTTCAACGTCAAATGTGGTCATATCATTCATCTTGCCACCTTATACGCGTTCCAGCCAGCTCGCGCTGAGCACTTCAAAATACTGGCGGACACTGTCATTTTCAATTTCCTCAAGAACATCACCAAGGAAGGCTGCAACGAGCATCTTTTTGGCTTGATCTGTTGGAATGCCGCGGGCTTGTAAGTAAAACAGGGCATCTTCATCCAGTTCACCGGATGTCGCGCCGTGGCTACATTTCACATCATCCGCGTAAATTTCCAGCTCTGGCTTGCAATCCACTTGTGCTTCATCTGACAGAAGCAATGCTTTGCTGAGCTGATCGCCGGACACTTGCTGCGCATCTGGGAAAATATGGATTTTCCCTTGGAAAACACCGTGGGATTTTCCGGCAAGTACGCCTTTATAAACCTGCTCACTGACATTCTGAGAGACTTTATGCTCTGTCAGAGAGGTTGTGTCGCAATGCTGATTGCCATCCAGAAGATAAGCACCGTCCAGTTTGCTGAGTGCGTCGGCACCCAAAATACTGGTTTTCATTTCATTGCGGCTCAGGCGGGCGCCATGCGTCAGAGTAAAGTTTTTATAAGACGCATTTGCCGCCACTTCACAATCCGTAAGCGCGATATGATAAGCCGCGAGGCTCTCATTTTGGTGCTTATAATGCTTCAGCTCTGCTCCATCGCTCAGATGGATCATAGTAACAGGATTTACAAAATAATGCCCATTGCCTTCATGCTCTTCCAGCAAGGTCAGTTTCGCGCCGCCGTCCAATGTAATCCGGTTTCGGATATGGATATTTTGTGGCTCCGATGAGTTTGTGACAAACCGGATGGCCAGAACACCAGGTACTTCAACATTTTCACTGACATGCAGGCAAAGCCCATCTTGCATATAAGCGGTGTTGAGCGCGATAAGGGCGCGGTTATCATCTTCATCAAGAGAGAAGACAGCACCACCGCCCAGCTCTTCGGCAAGGGACGTCAACCGGACGCCTTCTGGCAGCTTCTCAAGACGGCTTTTTTCTTTTGAAAAAACGCCATTTTCAAACACAACTTCATAATCGGCCTTGAAGGCGTCATGTTTCAGCGCCGGTGTGCTTGGCTGATCTTCATTGGCTGGGCCTTTTGTCAGGCTTGCCAGATTGGTAAAGCGCCACTCTTCGATCCGCTTGTTCGGGAAATCGAGCTTAGAGAATTTCTCAAGGCCGGATTTGCGAAGGGTCGAGATATTCCGATCGCCAGCACCCGGAAGTGTTTCCAGGGCGCTATCGAACCGGTCGATATATTTTTGGGCGAGGGGAGAAAGCGTTTTCATCTTTATTCCTTCAAAAGGGGGACATCAGGCGAATTGGCATTAAGCCGCGCTGATATCCGTATAACCTTTTTCCTCAAGCTCAAGGGCCAGTGATTTATCACCGGATTTCACGATCTTACCATCAGCCAGAACATGCACAAAATCAGGCACGATATAGTCCAGAAGGCGCTGATAGTGGGTAATGACCAAAGCGGAACGCTCTGGACTTCTGAGGCGATTAACGCCGTCGGCGGCCACTTTCAGGGCATCAATGTCCAGACCGGAATCCGTCTCGTCCAGCAGCATCAGATCAGGCTCCAGTAAGGACATCTGCAGAACCTCGTTCCGCTTTTTCTCCCCGCCTGAGAAGCCAACATTTACGGCGCGTTTCAGCATGTCGTCCTTAATATCCAGCTCTTTTGATTTCTCACGAACCAGTTTTAAAAACTCCATGGCATCCAACTCTTCTTCGCCGCGGAATTTCCGCTGCGCATTCAAAGCTGTTTTCAGGAAAGTGGCAGAGGCAACGCCCGGAATTTCTACCGGATACTGAAACGCCAGAAAGATACCGCTACAGGCGCGCTCATCTGGATCCATATCCAGAAGGTCTTGCCCTTTATAGGTGACGGAACCGCCGGTCACTTCATATCCATCGCGACCAGAAAGGACGTAGGAGAGGGTGGATTTACCCGCGCCATTTGGTCCCATGATCGCATGGATTTCGCCAGGATTGATGGTCAGGTTGATCCCTTTAAGGATTTCCTTGCCGCCAACTTCTGCGTGTAGGTCTTTGATTTCCAACATATTCTAGCTCTTGACTTTAAAATTACTTTTGCCGTTCCCGGCGTTATCCCACGCTGCCTTCGAGGCTGATCCCAACCAGCTTTTGAGCCTCAACAGCAAATTCCATCGGCAATTTCTGCAAAACCTCTTTACAGAAGCCGTTCACAATCAGGGCCATGCTCTCTTCTTCGGAAAGGCCGCGCTGCTGACAGTAGAACAGCTGCTCTTCGCTCACCTTGGAGGTGGTTGCCTCATGCTCGATCTTGGCGCTGCGGTTCTGATTTTCGATATAAGGAACCGTATGCGCACCGCATTTATCGCCGATCAGCAAGCTGTCGCAGACCGTGTGGTTCCGCGCTCCATCTGCTTTACGCCCCATACGGACAAGGCCGCGATATGTGCTTTGTGCTTTACCGGCGCTAATACCCTTGGAGATGATCGTGCTGGAGGTGTTTTTCCCCAGATGGATCATTTTGGTTCCGGTATCAGCCTGTTGCAGGTTGTTTGTAATGGCAATGGAGTAAAACTCACCGACTGAGTTATCGCCCTGCAGGATACAGGATGGATATTTCCACGTAACGGCAGACCCCGTTTCAACCTGCGTCCAGGAAACTTTGGAGTTTACACCACGGCACGCTGCGCGCTTGGTCACGAAGTTATAGATACCGCCAACCCCGTTTTCATCACCGGGATACCAGTTCTGAACGGTGGAGTATTTAATCTCTGCGTTATCCAGAACCACCAGTTCCACAACAGCGGCATGAAGCTGGTTCTCATCCCGCATCGGCGCGGTGCACCCTTCCAGATAACTGACATAGCTTTCATCATCCGCAATGATCAATGTGCGCTCAAACTGGCCTGTTTGGGCAGCGTTGATGCGGAAATAGGTGCTCAGCTCCATTGGGCAGCGAACGCCTTTTGGAATATAAACGAAGGAACCGTCGGTAAAGACCGCGCTATTGAGCGCACCAAAGAAGTTATCTGTGTAAGGAACAACAGATCCCAGATATTTCTGCACCAGCTCAGGATGAGTTTGAACCGCCTCTGAAATTGGGCAGAAAATCACGCCTTCTTTTTCAAGACGCTCGCGGAAGGTAGTGGCAACAGATACACTGTCAAAAACCGCATCGACAGCCACATTGGCTGCGCCTTCAACACCTGCGAGGACTTCCTGCTCTTTTAGTGGGATACCAAGCTTGCTGTAGACTTCTAGAAGCTCAGGATCGACTTCATCCAGGCTTTTTGGTTTATCTTTCACCTTCGGCGCGGAGTAGTAATAGATATCCTGATAGTCAATTTTCGGATAATTGACCTTCGCCCAATCTGGCTCTTCCATAGTAAGCCAATAGCGATAGGCCTTCAGGCGCCATTCCAGAAGCCATTCAGGCTCTTCCTTTTTGGCGGAAATAAAACGAACGATATCTTCGCTGAGACCGATCGGAGCGGTTTCAGACTCAATATCACTGACAAATCCGTATTTGTATTTTTCAGATACGGAATTGACCTGTTCAATGGTTTCCTGACTGACGGCCATTTTCTACTCCGCTACTACATTTTCAAAAGCGCCGGGGGCGGGGGCCGCCTCTGGCGTTATGTTTCCGGGTGCATCCTGCAACATGTCGGCAAGGGTAACCCCTTCAAGCGCCGAATTAATGGCGCGGTTAATTTTCTCCCACCCGCCGCGCATTGGGCAGCAGGTAAGGGCGACGCAGTCATCATCACTATCATCAACGCAGGAGGTAACCGCAACGGGCCCTTCCATGATGCGGATGATTTCAGCAATGGCGATCTCACTTGGCTTTCGGTCCAGCCGGTACCCTCCATGTGCGCCGCGGATAGAGGTAAGGATTTCACCCTTTGCCAGTAGGCGCAGGATTTTTGCTGCCGTTGGAACAGTGAGACCTGTCCGCAATGAGAGATCAGGGGCGGTAAGCACACCGTCACCCATGCGCGCCATTTCGCACATGATGACAACCCCATAATCGGTCATTTTACTAATCTTTATCATGATGACACTTTATATCGTACCAATTTAGTCTGATTTCAAGAATGTATAACAGACAAATTTGGTCTTGTATATATAAAGAACTCTAAACTGCCGCAAGCGAAGATGTCAGAAAATGGCCTATACCTGCCATTTATTTACGCCTACACTTCTGACTTGGTTGATGTGCTAAAAACAATAACAAAGAATGATCGGGAGAAAATCATGTCTGTGCTGGAGGGCCATTATAACTGGCAGGAAATTCTGGATGGGTTGAACAGGTATTTACGGGTGCGCGCCACCCCGATTGGAATGAAACTGTTCGAAACCGTCGCGGAAATGGAGGCGATCCCGCGGATCCGCCGACCACACGACATTCACACCGCGGACCAGATCGTCGGACAGGCTTGCCGTCTTGGCTGGACAGTTGGGGCCACCGCAGAAGATTTTGTTGGTTCTCAATGCGGGGCGGTCTTGGGTTTGCATCCCCAGGATGCCGAATGGCAAAAGGGGGAGAGATATGTGGGCGTCTGGTGGGAAACACCTGAAGATACCAAAAAACACCAGCAAGAAATGACCGTGGTGCCCTATGGTCAGTATAAGGCTATGGCCGTATCCCCTCTTTCAACCGGCCGCTTGGATCCACCGGATATTTGTCTGATTTATATGACACCGGCGCAAATGATCCTGTTTATCAATGGATTGCAATGGGCGGGTTTTAAGAAATTTGACTTCTCAGTTGTGGGGGAAAGCTCTTGCGCGGATAGTTGGGGACGTGCCCTTTCCACCGGAGAGCCGAGCCTATCTCTTCCCTGTTTTGCCGAGCGGCGCTATGGCGGCGTCATGGAAGATGAATTGCTGATGGCGATCCCACCTGCATATTTGCCGAAAACTATTGAAGGGCTCGCAAATCTGGATAAAAACGGCCTTCGTTATCCAATCCCGCCTTATGGGGTGCAAAATGACGCGCGTGCGGGTCTCGGCTTTAGCTACGGTAAAAAATAAAAGGCAATATTTCGTGTCAGATGAATTGATGTTTGTGTATGGGACGCTGCGAAAGGACACAGCGTCCCCCATGAAACCCGTCTTGGATCAATATTGTGAGCTATTGGGCACCGCCAGCATGCGGGGCAAGCTCTATGATTTGGGTCGGTATCCCGGCCTTGTCATAAACGAGGAGGGGGCAGGCCCGGTGTCTGGCCAGTTATTTCGTCTCAAGGACGTTCAGAAGGTCTTGCGCGAATTTGATTATTACGAAGAATGTTCCGACGATTTTCCAGAACCGCATCTTTATGTTCGGGAAAAGGTGCAAGTAATAAAGGCGGATGGGCGTGCGCACATGGCGTGGGTTTACATCTACAATCGGCCGACCGCCGGGCATATCCATATTCAGGGTGGTGATTACATCGAGTATTTGGCTCAGAAATCAGGATAGCCCGAGTTCAGTCCGAACTTTTTTGGTCAGTTTTGAGGCGATGATTTTGTGAGCCTCTGTGATATAATTTTTCACATCCTGATCTGACAACGCTTTATCACCTCTCACCTGAACCCATTTAGCACGGGCTAGGTATGGGGCTGGATAAATGCCGTCCTGTTCTGTCAGAATTTGGTAGGAAAGGTCACTACATTTGAAAGAGACGCATTCCGTGTCGTCCTCTCCCCAGTTGGAGCTGATAGCGAAGATTTTACCGCCCACTTTCCAAACGCTGGCATTACCCCACTGAATGACATGCGTTGTGGCCGGTAGCTGCTCGCAAAATTTATCAAAGGACGCTCGGTTCATGACAGGCTCATATCAGGGTAAACAGTTCATGTGAGACTAACAGTCAAGGGTAATCTAATTCAACTTATAAGCTGAATTTGGTGCGAGGATAAATTTGTTTCCGTTGGGGAAAAAGGAATTCAGAGCACAAAACGTCGTGAGGTATCGTTTGTAATCAAATGATCAATGCTATCTGATTCGTCAGTCGGTAGATAATCCACGAATGTTAAAATACGTGTTATTTTCCCGTCTTCATTGAGAAGAGGGCAGGCAACAGTGTCAACTTTCATAAACTCTTGATGAGGGCCAACATAGGGAATGCTGTGAAAACTGGGTTGTTTGTGCGTGACGACCTCTTCCATTACATTCCAGATGGCACTCCCCGGGCCGCGACCTTCATAATCGCGCCAATTCTGCCCCATGCTATTGGCATGACTTCGCGAGAGAATGGCATCGCCTGTAATTCTTTCAACAAAATCAAGCGGATCGTAGTGAACGTGGAGGGCGACGAGGTTGGGTAGCAGAGATTTGATTTCCATTGGGTTAATTTCAGACCACCGAGGAATTTCCCCGTCCGTGCATTTGGACTGCCAGTAGGCGAACCCCTTCTGGACAAGCGAGGATGAATTTTCGATACCCTTAAAATGTAACATCTGTACTAATCTCATACTTTGCTTAAGCTACTAGAATAATTTTAATCAAATGTCTTGTTCAAGTACCCATTTGGCATAGTCGAGAGGCCGGGAGATATACATGGGCTTTCGTTCCAACATCCAGTTCGCTTTCTAGTTGGAAACTGCCATCATGTGCGTGTGTCAGTAATCGGACAAGGCTAAGGCCAAGGCCTGTCCCCTGATGATCCCGATTATAGGCAGATTCAATTTGTCCAAACTGCGAGAGCACATGATCGATATCGTCATTGGCAATTCCGATACCGGTATCAATCACACTCAAGCGGACGCCGCCTTCATTTGTACGGCAAACTTCCACATGAATAGATCCGTCTGGTTCAGTGAATTTCACAGCATTTGACAGCAAGTTCACCAATATCTGCTTCATACGTGTCGGATCGCCAAGAATGATCGCCGCGTTATCATCCACGGAGGCGGTCAGCGCAATATGTTTCTTATTCGCCTCCACATGTACGAGCTGTTGACTTGCAGAAATGAGGTTGTTCATCTCAATGCGTTCGGTGGTCAAGTTGATCTGGTTCGCTTCAATCTTGGCGACGTCCAGAATATCGTTGATCACCTGTAGCAGGTGTATACCCGCAGAATTGATACCCTCTGCATACTCCCCCCGTTTTTCCTGATCGATCAGGTTGTAGTCCGGCATCATCAACAGTTCAGAAAACCCGATAATTGCGTTGAGCGGTGTTCTGAGCTCATGGCTCATATTGGCGAGAAACGCGGACTTGGAGGCACTGGCCGTCTCTGCTGTCTCTTTCGCTTGCCTTAATGCCGCAGTACGCTCCTGCACATGCTCTTCAAGTATCTCGTTATTGCGTCTTAGGAAATCTTCTGCTTTTTTCTGATCCGTAATATCTGTTAGGGTACATAAGATCCCAACAGACGTGGAGCGATGTTCAAGAGAGATGATCCGACCATTTTTTCTTTTTGAAACGAAAGGCGGATGACCATCTTCCATCATTTTTTCAAGCAGCACATCTGCGAGGCCCGGCTCTGGATTTTCCCCATATTCTTTTTGGTCAATGTCGTACCGAATAAACTCGATCAGTGGTGTGCCGACAATCCGCAAGTAGTCTGGATAACCTGCAATCTCAAAAAAGATGTCATTCCAGATAGATAACTTCAATCCGCCATCAAAGAGGGCAAGGCCAGATGTGACCTTGTCCATGATGGTTTCGAGGGTTTTCGCTTTTTCTGCAAGTTCTTGGCGATTGGTATTTAGCTCAGCTGTACGCTGTTGAACCCGATCATCCAAAAGACGATTTGCGATTTCAAGCGCGTGACGATCCTTATAATGATCAGTGATATCTGTATAGGTGGTTACAAAGCCGCCATCGGGCAGAGGATTGCCACAAACATTCAGTACACGCCCGTCCGGGCGGATCCGTTCAAAAGAATGAGGGACGCCTTGCTGGGCGAGTTCCATTCGCTCCTGAATTTGCTCTTCTTGATCCCCTTCGCCATATTCACCACGCGCTGCGTTATACCGGAAGATGTCCTCCAGTGTAGTTTTCTGAAAAACCATCAAGTCTCTGGGCAGCTCCAATAGCTCGGCAAATTTATCATTGCAGAATACCAATGTCAGGTCCGCATCCATGATGCTGATCCCCTGATCCAGGTAATCGAAGCAGTTTGCCGGCAGCTTCGTATGGTCTATGACTTCTTTAAGCACTTCCCCCCCATCCATTTTGGAAATACTAACAAATAAGCGTGGCCCGCTCATTTATTTTGAGGAGAAAATACAGGCAAATACCTAATTGTTTCTAAATGCGATCATTTAGAGGGGAATTTTACCCAAATAGGTGTGTGGTCGGATGGTTTTTCCATACCGCGCGGTTCTTTATCAATCCCAACGTCGATCAACTGATCCATTGCCTGAGGAGAGAGGAGCAGGTGATCAATACGGATGCCGTTATCTTTTTGCCAGGCACCGCGTTGGTAATCCCAATAGGTATAATTCACATCAGGTGTAAATGTCCGGTAAGCGTCCGCATAACCGTCGTTCAGGATTTTGCGAAAAGCGGCCCGGCTCTCTGGCTGGGTTAGGGCATCACCTTCCCATGCTCTGGGGTCGTAGCAGTCTTCATCCTGAGGGATAATATTATAGTCGCCGGCAAGGACAACCGGCATTTCGCTTTCCAGAAGCTCTTGCGAGCGGTTGTATAGCCGTTCCATCCATCCAAGTTTGTACGGGAACTTCTCTGTGCCCACCGGATTGCCGTTTGGAAGATAGATAGACGCGATCCGCACACCTTTGATTGTCGCCTCTATATAGCGGGCCTGCTCATCGGCGTCATCACCGGGAAGGCGGCGCATGACATCCGTCATCTCATGCCGGGACAGGATCGCAACGCCATTATAAGTTTTCTGCCCATGTGTCTCCACATGATAGCCGAGAGCTTCAACCTCCTCGCGGGGGAAGTTCTCGTCGATACATTTCAGTTCCTGCAGGCAGAGAACGTCAATTTTCGTTTTCTCCAGATAGTTTAGGAGAATAGGCAGGCGTGCCTTGACGGAATTAACGTTCCAGCTAGCGATTTTCATGAATATACCGGTGATTTAGATAGAGAAGGATGATCCGCAAGAACATGACGCTGTTGCGTTTGGGTTTTTAATCTGAAAAGCACTGCCGATCAGGTCGCTGACAAAGTCCACCTCAGCGCCAGCCAGATACATTAAAGAGATGTTATCCACCAGGAGGGTAGCACCGCCATTTTCCACGACCAGATCATCCGGGTTTTGCGTATCATCCAGATCGAAGCTGTATTGGAAACCGGAGCAACCGCCACCGTTTACCGCAACACGCAGCATTTTCTTCTCACTGTTGGTTTGCTGGATGATGGCGTTAATCTGCTTAGCCGCCGCATCCGTCAATTTTACAGGAGGTTCGTCAATCATCGGGGATGCCATCTGCAATTCCACCCATCAAAATAAAACTGTTTCCAATCACCATATGTTGTATTGATGTATTAATCACCGGGCCTTTTGTCAATTGCCATGGGTATCAATACAGAAAAGATGACTGCGACACTCTACGACCAAATCCTGTCTATTCTACAAGACTATCTAGCGGATAAGGGGCAGGATCATAGCTCCTTGAAGCTTCGCCCGCCAAGAGACCCTAAATGGGGGGACCTGTCCAGTAATATCCTGCAACTTACAAATGGGGACCCGTCACCGGAGGACAAGATTATTCCGGCACTGGAGAATATATCGGCTGTTGCGTCCGTCAAAATCTCCTCTGGGCGGGATTTGAATATCTTCTTTGATCCGTCTTACTGGACAGAAGAAATTATCATGCTGTCTGAAATGGGTGTCAGATACGGGGCAGGGGGATATGAGCCTAGTCTCAATATCTCTGTTCCGGCGGGGGATGCCGATCTAATGGCGTTGAAAAGGCGCTGGACAGCGGAGGCCTTATCCAAATTTGCCAAGATGTTGGGTGGTTCTGCGCAAATCTTAGAGACAGAGGAAATGGAACGCAGCGGATTTAATGCCTCTGCTGCCCTCGCAAAATGCGGAGAGCAGACTTTACGGCTTGCCATTCTCACCCATGATGATGACTTTGCCATTCATTTCAGTCCGGCGAAGGCGCTGGATCGATCCTATGACGCGCCTGCCTTTTTGCTTCCCTACACTTATGCGACGATCCATCGTCTTCTGGATCAAAACGCAGCAGCGGGTGAGGATGTCGCTTTAATCTCTGACGAGGTTGGATTTTCGGGGGAAGAAGAGATGGCACTCGTTCGTCATCTGATAGGATGGCCTCAAATTTTGCACAAATCCCTGTCAGAACAGAGTTTGGTTAATTTGACGGGTTTTCTGACAGGGGCATCCCTGTTATTTTTTGAATTATACAAGACGCAACGGTTGCAATCGTCTGATTATTTGACAGCAGGCGAATGCGCACCGCTCAGGCGGGAATTATTGAACGCGCTGGCGCATCTCTTGGAGGATGCACTTGAGGCGCTGGGGCATGACAGGGTTAAGGAGTTCATTTAGTGAGCGATAAAAACGAATTTGATGATGGTGACTTTTTCGAAGACGACTACGTCCCCACCTTTAACCGCTGGAAATTGCTAGGCGCTGGTCTTGCTGTTGTTATCGTGGTCGGTTTCGGTATCGGCATTTGGTACGCCTATGATCAGGGCGTCAAAAAAGGGGTGCAGCTAGCCCCACCAATTATCAAAGCGGATAACAATCCGGTTAAAGAAAAACCGGAAGACCCCGGCGGAATGGAAATCCCTCATCAGGATAAAAAAGTTTTCAACGTCCTCAGCGGTGACAAAGAGGAAGAGAAAGTTGAAAAACTGATGGAAGCACCGGAAGAAGTGGTGAAAGATCCAGCCCCGGTAGAAATTGAGCAGGAAGCCGAAGCAGAGGGCACCTCCGAAGGAACTGCTGAAAAACTAATGGCGGATACCGAAGAAGAGACAAAAACCGTTGCCGCCGAAGCTGCTGAAAAAGTTGAAGAGGTTAAAGAAGACGTCAAAGAGGCGGCAACCGAGGCCGCTGACACCGTGAAGAAAGAAGCAGAAGCGGTCGCTGAAAAGGTTGAAGAGACAACAGATAAAGCCGTAGAGGCGGTTAAAGAAACAGTTGCGGAGGCCCCAAAAGAAACCGTCGCCGAGGCCCCGAAAGAGGAGCCGAAGAAAGTGGCAGTAGCGGTTCCGTCAGCTGCCGAAGTCAAAGGCCCTGCATACCGCGTTCAGTTGGGGGCGTTCCGATCCACCGATGCAGCGGAAAAAGCCTGGTCTGACTTGCAGAAGAAACATAATGATCTTTTGCAAGGTTTGCCGCACAAGGTCCAATCTGTAGAGATTAAAGGTAAAGGAACCTTCTTCCGTCTTCAGGCTGGCGCTTATGCCGCCCGTGACGGTGCAAATAGCCTCTGTTCTGACCTGAAAAAGGCAAAGCAGGACTGTCTCGTTGCAAAGAACTGATCTTGAGGGCGTAAAGCCGATCATCTTCTCTGTCGAGGGGCTTGCCCTTTCGGCGGAGGAGAAGGCTTTTTTCGCATCAGAAAAGCCGTTTGGTCTGATCCTGTTTGCCCGAAATGTCAGTGATCCAGATCAGCTGAAAACCCTAATTGCCGATTTTCGCCATGCTGTTGGGCGCAGGGATGCCCCTGTGCTTGTGGATCAGGAAGGCGGACGCGTGCAGCGTCTTCGGCCGCCCCATTGGTTTCAGGCACCAGCCCTTGCGAAATTTGGGCAGCTTTTTGATATTGATCCCAAAATAGGGGAGCGGGCCGCCATTTTGGCGACGGATATCATTTCTGATGATTTGACCCGTGTTGGATTTAACGTCAATTGCAGCCCCTGCCTTGACCTGCCGCGGCCCGAAACATCAAATGTGATTGGCGATCGGGCGCTTCATAAAGACATCAAGATTTTGAGCCGTTTAGGGGCTGTGATCGCGGATCGGTATATCGAACGCGGCATCATCCCTGTCATGAAACATCTTCCGGGGCATGGACGTGGCACCGTTGATAGCCATCATGAACTGCCAACAGTTTCCGCGACGCGGGCAGAGTTACAAGAAAGTGATTTTGCCCCGTTCAAGGCGCTCAATGCACTGCCGTGGGCGATGACGGCGCATATTGTGTTTGATCAGATCGATCTCAACGCCCCTGCCACCCAATCCAAAACCGTTATTCAGGACATCATCCGCGAAGATATTGGCTTTAAGGGTCTGCTGCTTTCAGATGATCTGAATATGAACGCGCTTAAAGGCACATTGGGCGAGCGGGCAGAGGCGGCGTATACCGCAGGCATTGATATTCTGTTGCATTGTTCAGGTCATATGGAAGAGATGTGTGACATTGCCCCGCGTATTTCCCATATGTCAGAAGCGGTGAAAGATCGGGTGATGGCAAGTGGTGCCGTCATGCCAACAGAAGGTGAAGTTGTAGCGCCATTTGACCGCGAAAGCGCCATTCAAGAGTTGGAAGAGCTTCTCTCTCTGATCAGTTAAACGGATTACCCTATGGATATTTTGTATACGGCTTCCACCTGGATTATTCCTGCATTGCTGGGCATTACGCTGCATGAGGCAGGGCACGCCTTCGCGGCGTGGAAACTTGGGGACCCAACTGCAAAAATGCAGGGGCGGGTTACCTTAAATCCGCTGAAGCATATCGACCCTATGGGTACGATCATTATTCCGGGGGCGCTTTTGTTACTCAAGGCGTCGTTCCTGTTTGGCTATGCGAAGCCGGTTCCGGTGCATTTTGGACGGTTGGGAAATCCGCGCCGGGATATGGTTTGGGTGGCGCTTGCCGGTCCGGCAATGAATTTCCTGCTGGCGTATCTATTTGCACTTGGTCTGCATATTGCGCCCCTCTTTGGGGAAGGGGTTGGCATGTGGCTGATCCACAATATGGGTAATGGTATTCTGCTGAATATTGTTTTGGGGTTATTCAATCTAATCCCGATCCCACCGTTGGACGGCGGTCGGATCGCAGTTGGTATTTTACCAAATTCACTGGCTTTACCGCTCGCACGGCTTGAAAAATACGGCTTTATCATTTTGATTGGCGTGATCATCATCATGCCGATGGTGACGCGAGAACTTGGTAATGAAATCAATGTGATGTCGTGGGCTTATGATGTCCTGATTACGCCAACTTTCTCCGTCATTGCGAAACTTGCGGGCTTAAGCTAACCTTTTCCTGATGTAAGCCGGTATAAGGGGCAATCGGTGACAAAGGATAAGGGACTTTTTGATAAGAATGACCATTTTCAGGCGGATGAGAAACCTGTTCCGCCTGATAATGCGTTGGTGGTCGATCTGGACGGGTATGAAGGCCCGCTGGATATTTTGCTGGTGCTGGCCCGTGATCAAAAAGTTGATCTTCTCAAAATTTCCATTCTTGAACTTGCCGAACAGTATCTCGCCTTTATCGAGGAGCTTCGAAAGCTGCGGCTTGAAATTGCGGCTGACTATCTGGTGATGGCGGCATGGCTGGCATTTTTGAAATCGCGGCTTCTTCTGCCACCTGAGGAGGAAGATGCAGGCCCATCAGGGCAAGAACTGGCAGATCGCCTTGCATTTCAGCTTCGAAAGTTGGAAGCGATGCGCGGCGCGGCGGAAAAGCTGATTAACGGTGTGGTGACAGGACGGGATCGCATGCGTCGGGGAATGCCGGAAGGTGTGAAAATCATCCGTCACTCCAAATATGACTGCACATTGCGGGAGTTGCTGCAGGCTTATGTTCAGCAGGAAGAGCGAAAAGGTATTCAGAACCCGCTACGCCTGATGCGCGCCGCTGTCTATTCGGTTGAGGCAGCACTTGAGCGGCTGGAAAAAATGCTGGGTAAATTGCCCGAATGGGTGGATTTACGCGATTATATGCCAACGGATATCAAAGATCCGTTCTCCATTCGCTCAGCTCAAGCCTCCACCTTGCTTGCCAGCCTCCAGCTTGTGAAAGAGGGGGAGCTGGAAGTTCGCCAGTCAGAGACTTTTGGCCCTATTCAAATTCGTGCCGCGAAAAGAGAGGATCCGTCATGAGTATCAATCCTGATCATTTACGCATGGCTGAAGCCTTATTATTTGCGGCTAAAGAGCCCTTGGATGAAGTGTCAATTGCGGCCCGCCTGCCGGAGGAGGCGGATGTTTACGATATTTTGGAGCAGCTACAAAAGATCTATGAACATAAGGGCTTCAATCTGGTGAAGGTGTCGGGGAAATGGCTGTTTATGACGGCGTCCGACCTCTCATGGTTATTGCAGGAGGAGCGGGAGACAAGCCGCAAGCTCAGCCGCGCTGCGTTGGAGACCCTCGCCATCATCGCCTATCATCAGCCGATCACCCGCTCAGAGATTGAGGAAATTCGCGGGGTAGGGCTGAGCCGCGGGATTATGGATGTTTTATTTGAGGCAGGCTGGATCCGGCCGCGAGGCCGCCGCCGCACACCGGGCAAGCCTGTCACCTACGGTACGACCGAAGATTTTCTGCTGCATTTCGGGCTTGATGATGTGCGGGACCTACCGGGCTTTGATGAAATGAAGGCCAGCGGTTTGCTCAATACAGAGCCAGCGGGATTGTTTGATCAGTTTGGCGAAGAGGCCGCCACTCCTCTGGATCGGGAGGAAAACGAGGACTGATCCCGCACTTGTTCGCTTAAATAGGGATATCCGTGCGTCAATTTCGCCCATGCGAGTGATTACTATTTACATCTGCAAATGAGAGGCTTATTCAATTGCTTAAGTCTTTAATATTTCAGGTCTGATTTTGGCAGCAGCGGATAACATATCCATTCATCGTCATAAAAAGCGGTCTTCTCTTGGGCTCAATGGGCGACTTAACGCGTTGGGTGCATTGTTTGTTGCCCTTTGCGTGGCGGTGCCGATCCTTGTGGTGGTCGGGTTTATGTTTGTGCCTGCCATTGATGTTTGGGAACATCTGATCAGTACGGTTCTCTGGCAGTATTTCTCCAACACGATCATTATGATGTTTGCGGTCTCGGGGCTTGTGCTTTTGATCGGGGTGAGTACGGCGTGGCTTGTCACCATGTATGAATTTCCGGGGCGGAAAATCTTCACATGGGCCCTGTTTCTTCCCCTTGCGATGCCTGCCTATATCATTGCTTATACCTATACGGGGATGTTTGATTTTGCCGGGCCTGTGCAAACCTTCCTTCGGGATATGTTCGGCTGGACCCGTCAGGATTACTGGTTCCCTGAAATTAGGTCTGTTGGCGGTGCCGCGCTCATGTTTGGTTTGGTGCTGTATCCTTATGTTTATATGGTTTCGCGGGCCGCCTTTCTGGAACAGTCCATTTGCGCGTTAGAGGTGGGCCGAACCCTTGGCCGGAAACCCCATCAAGTGTTTTGGGGGATTGCCCTGCCACTCGCCCGTCCTGCAATCGTAACCGGTCTTGCACTGGCGCTGATGGAAACACTGGCGGATTACGGAACGGTTCAGTATTTCGCCGTGGATACTTTTACCACTGGTATTTACCGCACATGGCTTGGGTTAAATGAGCCCGCCGCCGCCGCGCAGCTTGCGGGCGTGTTGATGGGGTTTGTTTTCCTGCTGGTTTTGTTGGAGCGAACAAGCCGGGGGAAACGAAAATTCTATCATGCGGGTAGCCGTTATCAGGAAATTCGCCGAAGCACTTTTAGTGTACCAAAGGCGTTTTTAGCGTCATTTTTGTGTTTTTTACCGATCTTTTTTGGTTTCTTACTTCCGGTCGGTTGGCTTCTGACCAAGTTTTTCCTGTATCCGGAAACGGTTTTGAATGCGGATTTCGCTAGTTTGGTTTGGAGTAGCGTAAGCGTTGCCGCCTTTGCCAGTTTTCTGGCTTTGTTAGTCGCCATTTATCTGGTCTATGCCCAGCGGCAGGAACAACGAGCGGGTGCCTCAAAGATTGGCTTTTATTCAGTGCGCTTGGCGTCAATGGGCTACGCCATTCCGGGGCCGGTTTTGGCCGTTGGCGTTCTGATCCCATTCGGATTTTTGGATAACAGCATTGATCAGTTTATGCGGGACAGTTTTGGGATCTCTACCGGTTTGATATTAAGCGGGACCATGGTGGCGCTGATTTTCGCCTATATCGTCCGTTTTCTGGCAATTTCCCTGAACACGGTTGAGGCAAGCGCCGAGAAAATCACCCCCAATATGGAGCGGGCCTCTCGCACCCTTGGGGTTACGGGGTTCAGTATGCTTCGCCGGGTGCATATCCCGATTATGAGCGGCAGCGCTATGACCGCCCTTTTGGTGGTGTTTGTAGATGTGATGAAAGAGCTGCCGGCAACCTTGATCATGCGACCATTTGGGTTTGAGACTTTGGCGGTACGCGCCTATGAACTTGCATCAGATGAACGCCTTGCTGAGGCGGCGGGCCCTTCTATTGCCATTGTTTTGGCTGGTATTCTGCCTGTGATTATATTAAGCCGTGCCATCAGTCGATCCCGGCCGGGTTCGCGATAGGATTGCCAGATGGAAAAAAATACACTTCAACTTCAGAATATCTCTCATCGCAATAGCGATAATTTCGTGGTGGAAATTGACCAGATGTCCATTGCCGCGGGAGAGGTCGTCTGTCTTTTGGGACCATCCGGCTGCGGTAAATCAACCACCCTTCGTCTGGCGGCAGGGCTTGAAGCCCCAGATGCGGGCCAGATTACCATTGGTGACGAGTTGGTCGCAGGTGAGGGGCGATTTATCCCGGCGGAAGAGCGAAACGTTGGTCTTGTTTTTCAGGATTATGCCCTTTTTCCTCATATGAGCGTTGCAGATAATGTCTGCTTTGGCCTTCGGGATAAGTCAAAGGCTGAAAAGGCCGAGATTGCCAATACGATCCTGACACAACTGGGCCTTGGCCGTTATGGCGAGAACTACCCGCATGAGCTTTCAGGCGGGGAGCAGCAGCGCGTTGCTCTGGCAAGGGCGCTTGCGCCTAACCCGAAGGTGATCCTGATGGATGAGCCTTTCTCTGGCCTGGACACGGTGCTTCGGGATCATGTACGGGATGAAACCCTGCGTATTCTGAAAGAGCGACATACAACAACTCTTCTGGTGACCCATGACCCAGAGGAAGCCATGCGGATGGCGGATCATATCATCCTGATGCGGGATGGACGTGTGGTTCAGCAAGGCACTCCGGCAGAACTTTACAGTGAGCCTGTTGATGAGTTCGTGGCATCTTTCCTTGGCTCCCTCAATCGGGTGACCGCTGAGGTGGAAGAGGGGATTTTGAAATCAGAGCTGGGGCAGGTGCCTTGGCCTGAAACTGAGAATTTGCCAAAGTCCGTTGATGTTCTGGTGCGGCCTGAAGCCATTCGGTTGAGCCCGCCACAAGATGAAAGCGAGCCAAAGGCGAAGGTGAGGCTGACCCGCAATTTGGGACCTTATTCCCTGATTGAGTTGGAATTGCCAAGCGGGCAGGTTATTACCGCGCGTGCCGCAAGCATTCTAACCCCAATTGTGGGCAGTGAATGTGCCATCTCCCTCGATCGTCGGCAGGTTTTCTGTTTCGCGTGATCATCTGGTGAGTGAGATCGCGAGATTTCTAAAATTTTCTATCGTATCTTTTGAAAATCATGGTTATATAAAGGGTATGGGAGTTGTCCGCTGCGACAAACGGTTAGGGAGCCGTGCAGGGACTTAAAATTTAGATTTTTCGATGTCTCTATTTTGAGACCAGGAGTTTTTATCATGAGTATTGGTCCTTGGCAGATCATCCTGATCCTCGTCATCGTGCTCATCATTTTTGGTGCCGGTAAATTGCCTCGTGTTGCAGGCGACCTTGCAAAAGGTATCAAAAACTTCAAAAAGGGCATGAATGACGAAGACACAGAGTCCGATGCCAAAAAGGAAATCAGCTCTGATGCCTCTGCAAAAGAAAAGGCAGAGGATAAGGATAAAGCAGCTCAAAGCTAATTTGAGCTGTTATTCCCGTCTTCTTGATAAATTAGTGGTGAGCCATGTTTGATATTGGCTGGTCTGAAATGGTTTTTGTGGCCATTATTGCCGTTCTGGTGATTGGGCCAAAAGACTTGCCTCGGGCTATTGCGACCGTGGGTAAATATGTCCGTAAAATCCGCGGTATGGCTCGTGAGTTTCAGTCTGGTATTGATGACATCGCGCGAGACGCTGAGCTGGACGACCTGAAAAAGACCGTCCAGGGGGATGATTTCAACATCAAGAAACAAGTTGAAGATGCGGTTGATCCAACCGGTGATTTCGGCTCTATGTTTAAGGATGATGAGACGAAAAAACCTGCTGATGACAAGCCGGTTTCATCCGATACCACAGCAGACGCATCCGAAAGCAGTAAGCCCGCCACCGATACAGGCTCAACAGATACAAAAGTTCCTTCCTGATGCATGCAGATAGCGATATTGATGACAGCAAAGCTCCTTTAATGGAGCATATTATCGAGTTTAGAAACCGGCTTGTTTATTCGGTTATAACTCTGCTTGTAACTTTTATTCTTTGCTACATCGTCTCGCAGGAACTTTTTTCATTTTTGGTCAGGCCACTGGTTCAGGCGCTTGGTGATGATGTCGAAGGGCGGCGTATGATCTTTACGGGTCTGCATGAAGCCTTCTTCACCAACATCAAAATAGCGTTCTTCGTGGCGCTTTTTGTTTCTTTCCCCATTATTGCGACGCAAATCTGGGCGTTTGTGGCGCCGGGTCTCTATAAGCACGAAAAGAAAGCGTTTTTACCGTTTCTGGTCATGACGCCGGTTCTTTTCTTTCTGGGTGGGGCGCTTGCCTACGAATTGGTGATGCCGCTTGCATGGAAATTCCTTCTCAGCTTTGAGACAAGTGGGGACGCCACCATGTAT
>JAEPMY010000105.1 GCA_017643685.1 Sneathiella sp. | reverse complement strand
TAATGTACAGGATTGTCATGGCGCATCATAAATCTGCTATTAAGCGCATTCGACAGACAGAAACACGCACTGAGCGTAACCGCGCACGTCGCAGCCGCATTCGCACTTACGTGAAGAAAGTGGAATCAGCGATCACAGCCGGTGATCAGGCACAGGCAAACGAAGCTCTTCGTGTTGCTCAGTCTGAACTGGCTCGGGGTGTTGTGAAAGGCATCGTGAAGAAAAACACAGCCGCTCGCAAAGTGTCTCGTTTGAATGCTCGGGTGAAAGCCCTGTCTGCATAAACAGACAAACCCTACAGAGAATCAAGCCGCATCTGGTTTACAGTGGCGGCTTTTTTTTCGCCTAAAACGAGCATATTTTGTTTTTCTTATTTCTCGACAATTTTCCACATATTTTAATTTTCCCCCAATAATTCCGGGGGAAATACCATATTTAGTAGGTCAAGATTTTCTTTGACCGATTGCCAACTTTATTTTTATGGAATCGGATTTAGGCATCTTGCATCTGTGGATAAGTTGGGATTTAATCTCTCCGCATTGGGAGTAAAGAACATACTTTTGATAGTAAGTGCCGATCCGTTGGCAGTATAAAAATATCCTGACCTTGGATAGATCCTGCCAAAGTATTTTGATTGCACCCACACTATCAATTTTCAGTTTTTCGGGTTCTGGCAAACCTGCGCAGCCCCCTCTTTTGACAACATGTCTGAGGGGAGTGGGGTCCTTTTGACCTTTTAACTGCGGCACCGCCGGAACTTTTGAATTGG
This sequence comes from Sneathiella sp., assembly GCA_017643685.1. Lineage (GTDB taxonomy): Bacteria > Pseudomonadota > Alphaproteobacteria > Sneathiellales > Sneathiellaceae > Sneathiella. The sequence goes on along the minus strand of JAEPMY010000105.1, from coordinate 11,609 downwards.
AGCAGGGGAAGGCTCAGAAATGACAGATGGAAATACAGTTGCTGGCAACCTCGGTTATGCCGGCGATGTTACGGTGCAACAAGCATGGCAACTCTTGGAAGAGAATCCGGATGCGGTTTTAATTGATGTCAGAACAACGGCCGAGTGGTCATTTGTCGGTATCCCGGATTTGTCCAGCTTGGGTAAGAAAACGCACCTGATTTCCTGGTCTGTTTTCCCAGACATGCACCAAAACCCTCATTTCCAGACAGAACTGGCCCAAATTCAGCCAAAACAGGACGCCCCTATCCTGATGCTGTGCCGTTCTGGCGCGCGCTCTATCTCCGCGGCAATTTCTGCAACGCAGGCAGGCTATTCAAACGCTTTCAACATCCTCGAAGGGTTTGAAGGGGACAAGGACGGCCAACACCACCGCGGAACCGTCGGCGGTTGGAAGAAACACGGTCTGGATTGGGTGCAAAATTAAAATGGCGCAGCAAGGGCAAGAGCAGATAGCCGATTTGTATCAAGATGCTTGGCGCAATATTCATCAGCGCCTGCGTCATGAATATGGAGACGCCACTTATAATTCCTGGCTAAAGAATGTAGAGCTGGATCGGGTGCAGAATGGCCATGTGGTCATGACCTTACCGACCAAGTTCCTGCGGGATTGGGTAATCAATAATTACGCCAACCGTATCCGCCAGATCTGGATGATGGAAGCAGAAGAGATCCAATCCATCGACATTCAGGTGCGCGAAGCAAACGCGGCACCGGCCGCCCCGAAAATTGCCGCGACCGCACCGCCAACACCACAAAACAATGTGCAGCAGATGCCGGATTCAGATTCTGAAATGCAACAGAGCCTGATTTCCCAGCTTGATCCGCGCTTCACTTTCGAAAATTTCGTGGTCGGTAAATCAAATGAACTGGCCCATGCCGCTGCCCGCCGTGTGGCAGAAGCAAAAGACAACATCCCGTTTAACCCGCTCTACCTTTATGGTGGGGTTGGCCTCGGTAAAACCCACTTGATGCATGCCATCGGTCATGCCATCGCCGCCAATTGTCCGGAAAAGAAGGTGCTCTACCTTTCTGCCGAGAAATTCATGTACCGGTTCATTCGGGCGCTCCGTTACAAGGACACAATGAATTTCAAGGATCAGTTCCGGTCCGTTGATGTGCTGATGATTGATGACGTGCAGTTTATCTCTGGCAAAGAAAGTACTCAGGAAGAATTTTTCCATACTTTCAACGCTCTTGTGGATCAGAACCACCAGATCATCATTTCCGGGGATCGCTCTCCAACAGACCTTGAAGGTATGGAAGAGCGGATGCGCTCCCGCCTGGGGTGGGGACTGGTTGCGGATATCCACCCAACAGATTATGAGCTGCGTCTCGGTATTCTGCAGTCAAAGGTAGAACAGGCCGAGATTGATATCGACCACCGTATTCTGGAATTTCTGGCCCACCGCATCACATCCAACGTGCGAGAGCTGGAAGGGGCACTGAACCGGGTTCTGGCATATTCTGACTTGGTCGGCAGGGCAGTGACGCTGGAAAGCACACAGGAGGTTCTCCGCGATCTTTTGAGAGCCAATGACCGGCGCACCACAATCGAAGAAATCCAGAAGAAAGTGGCGGAGCATTTCAACATTCGGATGTCGGATATGCATTCTGCTCGCCGCGCCCGTGCGGTGGCACGCCCCCGTCAGGTGGCAATGTATCTGGCGAAACAGCTGACCAACCGTTCCTTGCCGGAAATTGGCAGGAAATTTGGCGGCCGTGACCACACAACGGTTATGCATGCGGTGAAGCAAATCGACAAGCTGCGGGGAGAGGATATTTCCCTTTCAGAGGATATCGAATTGCTGAGGCGGATGCTGGAAACCTGATTTCCTTAAGATTGCCAGTCAAAAAGAACCTGCCTTGCCGCCGACGAGAGTCTGGCGGCAAAATTTTAGGCTTTTAGAGGCTTTCAGAGGCGTAATAATTGTTTGGGCATGGTGAGGTCATCTGATATAGTGCTCGATACTTCCCCGCAATGCGGGGCCTTGGACGTTGCCTTGATTCAGGTTTTTGAATCAAACCATTACGGCATGGCACATCTGAAGGAGCAGGAGGGGGAGACAAGTTGAATTCGGGGCGGATCGCAGGAGGCGGCACGCCCTATCCACTGGTCTAAGACTGGAAGCCTGATAGAGCCAATGAAACTAACAATCGAACGTAGCACGCTGCTGACCGCATTGAACCACGTACAGAGTGTCGTCGAACGTCGGAATACTATTCCGATCCTGTCGAATATCCTGCTGAATGCGGAAAATGGATCACTGGGCCTGACGGCTACAGATTTGGATCTGGCCATCAACGAACAGGCTGAAGCCGATATTCAGACACCGGGCGCCATTACCGCACCTGCGCATCTGCTATATGACATCGTGCGCAAACTGCCAGACGGATCTCAAATCGAAATCACTTACGAAAGCGCAGAAGGCCGTATTCTGGTCCGCGCTGGCCGGTCGCAATTCGCTCTGGCCTGCCTACCAAAAGATGATTTCCCAATCATGGAAACCGGCGAACTGCCATTCCGCTTTGCAGTTTCCACATCAGAGCTGAAGCGCCTTATCGACAAGAGCCGTTTCGCCATCTCAACGGAAGAAACACGCTACTACCTGAACGGTATTTACCTGCATGCCGCCGATAACGAAGGCATTCCGGTTCTGCGCGCTGTTGCAACGGACGGTCACCGTCTGGCCCGTGTGGAAACACCGCTTCCAGCGAACGCTGAAAATATTCCAGGTGTCATCATTCCGCGCAAAGCCGTGACAGAGCTTCGCAAACTCATTGATGATAATGAAGGCGATGTCGCCATTTCCCTGTCTGACAACCGCATTTGTTTCTCATTTGGTGGCTCTGTTCTGACATCCAAGCTGATCGACGGAACATTCCCGGATTACGAACGGGTGATCCCAAGCGGCAATGACAAATTGCTGGAATTGGATGGCCGCACATTTGCACAGGCTGTTGACCGCGTCTCTACAATCTCTACCGAGAAATCACGTGCCATCAAGCTGGCTTTGACAGACGACACCGTGACCCTGTCCGCCACCGGTGCTGATAGCGGTAGCGCGACTGAGGAATTGGCCGCGAGCTATAAATCTGACTCCATGGAAATTGGCTTCAACTCCAAATATCTGCTGGATATCACCGGTCAGATCGAAGGGGATAACGCCCATTTCATGTTGGCAGATGCCCAGTCCCCAACCATCGTGCGCGATGGCACTGATGAAGGCGCGCTCTACGTACTGATGCCAATGCGGGTCTGATCACCGACCCGTTGGTGATCCACGACAGGATAGGAGCCTCTTTTTGACCCCTCTCGCTTTAACGCGACTGGTGCTGAACGATTTTCGCAACTACACCCATCTCAAATTGGAGGTGGACACGCGACCTGTCGTTCTAACCGGACCTAATGGTAGTGGGAAAACCAACCTTCTAGAGGCGATTTCCTTCTTAAGCCCGGGGCGGGGGCTCCGCCGTGCCAAAATCACGGACCCAGCAAGACAAGCCGGAGACGGTCAATGGGTTATCTCCGCCCATATCCATAATGACGGATTTAATCATACAGTGGGAACAGGGCTTTTGCGGCCTGCTGGAATGCCTGCCGGATCAGAAAAGAGAACCGTTCGTATTGACGGGATTGACGGAAAGCGGGCAACGGATCTTGGGGAAATCTTCCAAGTCAGTTGGCTCACCCCACAAATGGACCGCCTCTTTACGGAAAGTGCAGGGGGACGGCGACGGTTTTTGGATCGATTGACATATGGGTTTGATCCAGAACATGCCCGGCGCACCGCGGCCTTTGAAAAAGTGATGAGGCAGCGAAACCGGCTGTTGAAAGAGGGACGAATGGACCCTCACTGGCTGGGATCAATTGAGCATCAAATGGCCGAACTTGCCATCGCAATTATGGCCGCGAGAAGCCAAACCATCGATCGCCTCAATCAGGCCATGACAGACCCGAAAATTTCTGGGGAGAGTGACAAAAATATCTTCCCAAAGGCGCATCTGGGCATCAGTGGTGAGTTGGAAGAAGCAAGTCTTGGGCGGCCTGCCTTGGCAGCAGAAGATGACTATCGCCAAACACTTGAAAATAAACGCAGAATTGATGCAAAAGCAGGCAGCACGACCACCGGCCCACACCGGGCGGACATGACTGTTTTGCATGTGGATAAGAACCAGGAAGCGGCCCTTTGCTCCACCGGGGAACAAAAAGCGCTTTTAATTTCAATTATCCTGTCAAATGCACGCCTTCAGGCTGGATTACAAGGCAAAGCCCCGGTATTATTACTGGATGAAATTACCGCCCATCTGGACCGGACCAGACGGTGTGCTTTATTCGACGAAATCCATGCCCTGAACATGCAGGCCTGGATGACGGGAACCGATGAAGCCCTGTTCGCCGAGTTTGGGGATCGGGCCCAATTTTTTAACGTTGAGAATGCAGCCGTTACCAAGGTTGCATAGCGTTGACACTAAGGGAAGTGACGTATGAGTGAAGATCAGTCAGGCGGCCAGGAATATGGCGCAGATTCCATTAAGGTTCTCAAAGGCCTTGATGCGGTTCGCAAGCGCCCCGGCATGTATATCGGTGACACCGATGACGGCTCCGGACTGCACCACATGGTCTATGAGGTGGTGGATAACGCCATTGACGAAGCCTTGGCTGGGCATTGTGATCTCGTATATGTGGCGCTGAACAGCGATGGTTCAGTCACCGTTCGCGATAACGGTCGTGGTATCCCTGTTGATATCCATGAAGAAGAAGGGGTCTCCGCCGCAGAGGTGATTATGACCCAACTTCACGCCGGTGGTAAGTTTGATCAGAACTCCTATAAGGTATCCGGTGGTTTGCATGGTGTGGGTGTGTCTGTGGTGAACGCCCTTTCCGTCAAACTGGACATGAAAATCTGGCGAAATGGCAAGGAACATCAAATCAGTTTCTCTCATGGGGATGCGATTGACCGTTTGGCCATTACCGGAGAAGCCCCAATCCGCGAGGATAAAGGCCAGCCACTGACCGGTACCGAAGTGACCTTCCTGCCGTCAAAAGAAACGTTCTCTACCACAGAGTTTGATTTCTCCACGCTGGAGCATCGCCTGCGCGAATTGGCCTTCCTGAACTCTGGTGTTTATATCCAGCTTAATGATTTCCGTGGATCTGAGCCGATCACAACGGACCTTCATTATGAAGGCGGTATCGCCGCATTTGTGAAATTCCTGGATAAATCCAAAACACCACTGATCGGGGAAACCATCAGTTTTCAGTCTGAAAAAGATGGTGTTGGCGTTGAAGTTTCGCTGGAATGGAACGACAGCTACCATGAAAATGTGCTGTGCTTTACGAACAATATTCCGCAGCGGGATGGCGGGACGCACCTTGCCGGTTTCCGCGCAGCGCTCACCCGGACAATCAACAAATATGCGACCTCCAGCGGCATCGCGAAAAAGGAGAAGGCCTCCATCACTGGTGATGATGCCCGTGAAGGCCTGACCTGCGTGGTTTCCGTAAAAGTGCCGGACCCGAAATTCTCTTCTCAGACCAAAGATAAACTGGTCTCCAGTGAGGTTCGCCCAATCGTTGAAAGCTGCGTCAATGACGCACTGGATCAGTGGTTTGAAGAGCATCCGAAAGATGCCAACAACATTATCTCCAAAATCTTTGAAGCCGCCGCGGCACGTGAAGCAGCCCGAAAAGCGCGGGAACTGACACGCCGTAAAGGCGCACTGGATATCTCCAGCCTGCCGGGCAAACTGGCCGACTGTGAGAGTAAAGACCCAACCGTTTCCGAACTATTCCTCGTGGAGGGTGATAGTGCGGGTGGTTCTGCCAAACAGGGCCGTGACCGTCACAATCAGGCCGTCCTGCCACTTCGCGGTAAAATCCTGAACGTGGAACGGGCCCGGTTCGACCGGATGCTCTCCTCGCAGGAGATTGGAACGATCATTACCGCGCTTGGCACCGGGATTGGCGCCGAAGAATTTAATATCGAGAAAGCCCGTTACCACAAAATCATCATCATGACCGATGCGGACGTGGATGGATCTCACATCCGGACCCTGCTGCTGACATTCTTCTATCGTCAGATGCCAGAGCTTGTGGAAAAAGGCTATCTCTATATTGCTCAGCCACCGCTTTACAAAGTAAGCCGGGGGAAATCCTCAGTTTACCTAAAAGACGAAGCGGCAATGGAAGATTACCTGATCGAGCAGGGAATCGAAGATGTAATTCTAACGCTCGCCAATGGGGAGCAACGAAGCGGTCAGGACCTGCTACTGCTGATCAACAAGGCGCGGGTTTGCCGTGATCTGATCAACGCAGTTGCCCGCCCAACTACAATTTCTGTGGTAGAGCAGGTGGCAATTGCTGGCGCCCTTAGTGAAGATGTCTTGAACGATCCGAAAAAAGGACCGGCAGCCGCCGAGTTTGTCGCGAAACGTCTGGATGCCATGTCATCTGAAACCGAACGGGGATGGAGCGGAGAAATTCTGCCGGACTTCAGCATCAAATTCTCCCGCGAGGTCCGCGGCGTAACCGAAAGCCTGCATGTGGATAGCAACCTGATCCATTCCAGTCAGGCCGATCGCCTGAACGAAATGCGGACAGAACTTGCGGAAGTATACGGAAAAGCCTCTACTTTCACGCATAAAGACAACACGAAAGTGATCAATTCCCCGATTGAGCTGCTGGAAGCAGTTCTGACAATCGGCAAAAAGGGTCTTTCCATGCAACGCTATAAGGGTCTGGGCGAAATGAACCCCGACCAGCTTTGGGAGACCACATTGGATTCCGAAGCGCGGACCCTTCTGCAGGTTAAAGTCAATCATGGCGACGAGGCCGATGAGGTCTTCTCAACCCTGATGGGAGATGTCGTTGAACCTCGCCGTGACTTTATTCAGCAAAATGCCTTGAAAGTGCGCACGCTGGACGCCTGATCACTTATCAAATTCATTCAAAAGCCGCCCGAATATGGGCGGCTTTTTTTATGGGAAAAAGAACGCATCAGATAAATTTAATTTCCAAAACCTTCACCATTGACCTCAAGTCGACTTGAAGTAGTAGCCTGATTATCAACTCGCATATCAGCAAGAAGATTTATCATGACGACGACCTCTCACGCCTACTTCCCAACCGCAACACTTGTTACCCTCGCCGCTGCGGCTCTCACTGCCTCGCTCGGTATCAGTGTTGCCTCTGTCTTACTGCCAACCCTTGCAAGAAGTTTCTCCGCAACCGTTTCAGAAGTTCAGTTCGTTGTTCTTTCCTATTTACTATCCGTTACAGTTACCATCGTCACCGCTGGCCGACTTGGTGATTTATTCGGTCACCGAAAGGTTCTGATTGCAGGGCTCCTCATTTTTATGACTGCATCAGTCCTCTGTGCCGTAGCCCCAACACTTAATCTATTGATTGCGGGGCGGGCCGTTCAAGGAATAGGCGGCGCCGTATTGATTGCGCTTTCTATGTCGCTTGCCAGACAGCTTATTCCGACAGAGAGACTTGGAACTGCAATGGGATTACTGGGGACGACATCTGCCATCGGAACCGCCCTGGGACCGTCGTTAGGCGGCGCTATCTTGACTTTGGGTAACTGGCAAATGGCCTTCTGGCTTCTTGCTGCCATTGCGGGAGGGGTCTTTGTTCTGTCCGTTACGGTCATCGAACGATCTGATCCCCCTAAAGGGGCGACTTTCAAAGATCTGGATTGTCTCGGAACCCTGCTATTGATGGCCACGCTGATACTCTATGGATTTGCCGCCAGCGGGAAAACAAGCCTTCTTCCCATATCCACAAATGTTCTAATTCTGGGGGCGTTAATTACGTCGGTTTTCTTTGTCATCATCGAACGCCGGGCGACCTCCCCCTTGGTGCCAATGACACTATTAAAAGACCGGACAACGGGTACCGGTTTTATTATGAACATAGCTGTGGGCACGGTCATGATGTCGACACTGGTTGTGGGCCCTTTTTTCCTCAGCTTTTCACTTGAGCTCAACGAAGCCGTTATTGGACTGGTTTTGGCTGTTGGACCTGCTGTTACTGCATTGTCCGGCTTTCCCGCAGGCCGCCTAACAGATCGCTTTGGCGCGTTCCAGATTATGATTGTCGGCATTCTTCAAATGATTGCCGGTTTATTATGCCTCGCGTTTCTACCCCGGTATTTTGGTGTTTATGGGTATGTGGGCGCGCTCATTGTCCTGACACCTGCGTTTCAGATGTTCCTTGCAGCAAACAACACGGCAGTTCTCGCAAAGGCGTCAAAAGATCAACAAGGCCGCCTGTCCGGGCTGCTCGGTCTCTCTCGAAATCTTGGCTTGATGACGGGCGCCTCTGCCATGTCCACACTCTTCGTTATTGTGCTCGGAACGGGTAACGCGGCGCAAGCTCCCGTCAACGAAGTTGCAGACGCGTTTTCCATAACATTCGTGTTAGCGGCCGCTCTGACATCGACCACTCTATTAATTGCTCTCTTTAGCCGTGTAGGTCAGAACACTAGGGAGACTAAATGAAGCAGGGGAAACCATTAGAAATCACAATTGCGGGGTAGATTAACCCTTGCTTAAACTGTTATGGTTAAGTCTGGAAACCGTTACCTGATTTGGGACTTGAAGGAAACGAAAGGCGCTCTCATGAAAAAAACTGCACTTCTTGCAGCAACTTTAGCATCCTTGGTGCTTACCGGCCCGGCAATGGCCGCCAATGAACTGTCTAAAGAAAAGCAGGCTGACGCAGAATATATGATGCGCAAGATCGTTGAAGATATCCATGCCCGGAAATTGCGGGTAACGGTTACGGACACCACCTTGGACAAATCCATTGAGGTTGTCGGCGCGCCGCTTCGCTTCATTGATACACGCAAAGACAAAAACTCTCGTGAAGTATACGCCTGCGCCCATGTTTCTCTGAAAACCAAGATCCAGAATGGCAAAAAAGTCATGAAACGGATCAAACGGACAGACGAACTTTGCAAAGGCACAAAATCAGGTAAAATCCTGTATGTGGCGAATGTCCAATAAGGTTGCGCCTAGCTCCCTTTTCGTGAAATCTTCCAATTCCTGCCTTAAATTTGCACCAGTTGACCTGCAGATTTATAGTGCTTTTGTGACTGTAAATGGAATTGAAAACCGGGCCTGATGACCAGCAAAAAATCCACAGGATCGTCTGACAAAGGGCGCGGAAAGCCTAATTACGATCAGCGTAAACCCCCTGCGGCAGGCCCGCGGCGCAAAAAAGCAGCGCCTAAAACCAAACCTCAAAAACCAAAGACACGCGCACCCAAAAGTAATGATGGGGCATCCGGCGGTGGTATTTTTACCGCCCTTTTGAATTGGGGTGGAACGGTTGTTTTGTGGGGGATTTTGTTCCTTGGCATCGTGATGGGTTATTTTGCCTACACCCTGCCGGATATTTCAGGCATTAACGAGATTGAAAAACGCCCCTCAATGGTGCTGGAAGCATCAAACGGGGTCCGCTACGCCACATATGGTGATCTATATGGCCGAATGCTGAAACCCAATGAGATCCCAGACCATATGAAAGAGGCTATCCTTGCCACTGAGGATGCCCATTTCTATCAGCATTTTGGCATCAATCCGTTTAGTCTGGTGCGCGCAGCATGGCGAAATTATGAGGCGGGCCGAGTGGTCGAGGGCGGCAGCACCATCACCCAGCAGCTTGCAAAGAACCTGTTTCTAACCCCAGAACGCAGCATCACCCGGAAAATCCGGGAAGTATTATTGGCTTTCTGGTTGGAAGCCAAATTTACCAAAGAAGAGATCCTCGCCCTTTATCTGAACCGGATTTATTTCGGATCCGGTACATATGGCATTGACGCAGCAACACGAAAGTATTTTGCCAAAAATATTAAAGACTTAACACTTTCAGAAGCCGCAATGCTGGCAGGCCTTGTAAAGGCGCCCACTTACTATGCTCCGACCGTGAACCTAAAACGGGCGCAGCAGCGATCCACCGTTGTGATGCGCCGGATGCAAGCAGAGGGATATCTGACGGAAGCGGAAGCAAATAAGCTGGTTAAAAACCCGGCAATCCTACGTCATGCGGGCAGCAATTTCAGAAATGTTCGGTATTTTTCTGACTGGGTTGTGGGTGAAGTCCGCAGTTTCATTGGGCGTACAGAACAGGACCTGGTTATTCGAACCACCCTCGATCTGGCTTTACAGAAAGCGGCAGAAAGCTCTGTTGAGACTACTTTAGGGGCTGAGGGTAAAAAATATAGTGTCTCCCAAGCAGCATTGGTGGCCATGACCCCAAATGGAGAAGTTCGGGCCATGGTTGGCGGGCGAAGCTACTCCAAGTCGCCATTTAACCGCGCCACATCAGCCCAACGGCAACCGGGTTCCGTGTTTAAAACCATCGTATATACGGCCGGATTTGAAGCAGGTCGGCGCCCCAATGATATATATCAGGATGCCCCCGTTAATATTGGGGGCTGGAAGCCCAATAACTACACCCGCAGGTATAAAGGGCCTATGCCCCTTCGGGATGCCTATGCTCAATCCATCAATACAGTTGCCGTTCGCCTGACCGAAGATATCGGACGGCGACGGGTTGCGGATATGGCACAGACGCTGGGTCTTACCGGACGCTTTCCAACGCATCCATCCATTTCCCTTGGAACCAACGAGGTAACACTGCTGGAAATGACATCTGCCTTTGGCGTCATTGCCAATGGTGGCCGCGGGGTTTTGCCATATGGGGTGCAGGAAATTCGCACCACTGGCGGCAAGCTGCTCTATAAGCGGCAAACATCCGGACGCGGACAGCTGATCAGTGGCCGCACGGTGAATGACATGCGCGATGTAATGCGCGCCGTGATGACCAGCGGCACGGGCAGGGGGGCGAACCCCGGCTTTCCATCAGCAGGTAAAACCGGCACCACACAGGATTATCGTGACGCCTGGTTTATCGGATTTACGCCCGATCTGGTGGCCGGTGTCTGGTTTGGAAATGATGACGGCTCAGCCACCAAGAAGGTGACAGGCAGTAACCTGCCGGCGCATACATGGAAGGGCTTTATGCTCGCCGCCCATGGCGAAAAACCAGCGCCGCAATTCGTCGCTGTCGCAGAGCGCACACCAGAAGACCAAGGCAGTATCTGGCAACGCATTCTAAATACCTTTGGAAGCGACGATAGCGGCAGTGGTAATGGCGCAAGCGGCACAAGCCGCCCCAAGCCCAAAGTGGAATATGAATTTCCAACCGGCGGGGAGCGGCCTTAATAGCCCTTAACCCGTCAGTCCACCAAGAGCCCGATTGATGATGAAGTCAAGCGGTGCATCTTCTGGTAATGCCCCATATACATGCCCTCCATCCCGGCCAAGACGCGCAGCGGCAAAGGTATGCGAGACCTCTGCCGGTGCATGACGGAGGAGAACATTTGCCTGAAGCAATTTGGCCAACTGTTCGGTCAGCCAGCGGGCGCGCGTTTCTGAAACACGCCCACTCTCCAACACCTCAACCATCTCCATAAAGGCGGCGTCATAGTCTGGATGCATTCCTTTGGCCCGCGCCAGGTCCGCCATCAAGGCTTTAACGCTTTCTGGCTCCCGCC